>JANLJK010000105.1 GCA_029255525.1 Pseudolabrys sp. | reverse complement strand
AATGCCTCATCGACCTTACCCGTGCGCAAGTAATGCGCAAAGAACAAGGCAGCAATGGCATCGCCCGCGCCGTTGATCGAGAGCGGCAGTTTCGGCGTGCGCACTAAAAACATACCGGTCGCGTCGGACGCCAGGATGTCAATGGCATCCTTCGGCGTCGCCTCGGTGTGCAACGAGGTCACCAGGATCGCGCGGGGCCCGCGGTCATGCAGAGCTTGCACGGCATCGCGCGCCTGCGCCAGCGTCTTGCTGTCGCGGCCGGTGAGATAATCGAGCTCGAACTGATTGGGCGTGACGATATCGGCGGCGGGCACTGCCTTATCCCTCATGAACTCCGGCACGCCGGGCCGCACGAACACGCCGTGGCCGACATCCCCGATGACCGGGTCGCAGCAATAGCGCGCCGACGGATTGGCACGCCTGACGGCAGCGACCGCGTCCAGGATGGCGCCACCGATATCGGCACCTCCCATATAGCCTGACAGCAAGCCATCGCAGTTACCCAGCACGTCGCGCTGCTCGATGCCCGTCACGACGTCTTTGATCAGCGCGGCGGCGAACACCTCGCCTTTCCAGCTTCCATAACCGGTGTGATTGGAGAACTGCACGGTGTGGACCGGCCACACCTCGATGCCCAGGCGCTGCAGCGGAAACACCGCCGCCGAATTGCCGGCGTGGCCGTAGGCCACATGGGATTGGATGGAGAGGAGATTCATGGCCTCAACAATAACACATACGGCGGGGAGTTCCCCGCCGTATGCCTTCCAGAATTAGCGTCGCATCGGGCGACCTACTTTTTCCCCGCCGCCTCAACGTATTTATTGGTGTAGGTCTTCGACAGATCGATGTTCGCCTTGGCGACATCGGGCGAGGACTGAGAGAACACCGCCAGCACCGCCTTCGCGCCCTTGGGATCCATCAGGCCGGTCTCGGAATACATCGGCAGCGTGTTCTTGAGCGCCGCGATATAGCCCGCCTTATCCTTGCCGACCAGTTCGGGCGGCATCTTGTCGGCGATCTCCTCCGGCGTGTGCGAATGGATCCACTTCAGCGTGGCGAGGATCGCATTAGTCATCGCCTGCACTTCCTTCTCGTGGCTGGCGATCCAGTCCGCGCGCGTGTAAAGCGCGCCGCCCGGATATTCGCCGCCGAAGACCTCCAGCGTGTCGTGCTGGGTGCGGGTGTCGCTCAGGATCTTGAGGTCCTTGTTCTTGCCCTGCAGTACGGTGATCGCCGGATCGAGCATGACGGCGGCGTCGATGGAGCCCTGCTCCATCGCGGAGATCGCCGTGGCCCCTAAGCCGACGCCGATCACGCCGACCGAGTTCGGATCGACACCGTTCTTGCTGAGCAGATATTTGAGGAAAAAGTCGGTCGAGGAGCCCGGCGCGCTGACGCCAACCTTCTTGTTGGCAAGGTCCTTCACCGATTTGATGTCGGCGTTCTTCGGCGACACCACCAGCGCCAGGCCGGGATAGCGGTCATAGACCACGAAGGACTGGAGGTTCTGCCCTTTGGCGGCGAGATTCACGCAGTGGTCGAAATAGCCGGAGACAACATCAGCCGAGCCGCCGATCACCGCCTTGAGCGATTCCGAGCCGCCCTTGAAGTCGACGACTTCGACATTCACGCCGGCCTTCTCGTACTCGCCGAGCGCCTTCGCCAGCATGGTCGGCAGATAGCACAGGCACGAACCGCCGCCGACGGCGAGCGTGACCTTCGATTGCGCCAGCGCGAAGCCGCCCGACAGCGTAAGCACGGCGGCCGCGACGACGGCGCGGCGCATGAAATTCAGGGACATCGGTTTCCTCCTCGTTATGCAGCCTTCGCCCGGGGCCGCTTTCGGCGCGCACAATAATCCGGGGCTACGCCCCTGCCTAGGGCCGGCCCTCGCCGACCGCTGGTCGCCAGACCAGCAGACGCTTTTCGACCATGCTCACCAGCAGGTCGATGATGACGACAAAGGCGGCCAACACGAACATGCCGGCGAACACGCCGGCGACGTCGAACACGCCCTCCGCCTGCTGGATGAGATAGCCGAGGCCCGCCGCGGCGCCGAGATACTCGCCGACCACAGCGCCCACCACGGCAAAGCCGACCGAGGTGTGCAGCGAGGAGAACATCCACGACAGCGCCGACGGCCAATAGACGTGGCGCATCAATTGCCGCTCGTTCATGCCGAGCATGCGCGCGTTGGCGAGCACAGTGGGCGAGACTTCCTTGACGCCCTGATAGACGTTGAAGAACACAATGAAGAAGACGAGCGTGATGCCGAGCGCTACCTTCGACCAGATGCCGAGGCCGAACCATAAGGTGAAGATCGGCGCCAGGACGACGCGCGGCAGTGCATTGACCATCTTGACGTAAGGATCGAACACGGCAGCGGTGCGCGGCTGGCGCGCAAACCAGAAGCCGACCAGCACGCCGCCGACCGAGCCAAGCACGAAAGCGAGGATCGACTCGCTCAGCGTCACCCACAGATGCTTCCAGATCACACCCGAGACGAACCAAGCGATCACCTGCTTCGCGACATCCACCGGATTGGAGAAAAAGAAGGGCGGCAGCAATACCTTGCCAAAGATCGGATAGGTGGTCAGCACGTACCAGAGCGCGATCGAGATGACAGCGACGAGGACTTGCAGCGTCAGAAGCGTTACACGCGACATTATTGTGCTCCCTCCGCCTGCGCGTAGCCCTTCACCACCTCGGCCTTCAGTCTGTGCCAGATGTCGCGGTGTAGCTCATGGAACGCCGGGTCGAGCTTGACCTCGGAGATGTCGCGCGGCCGCGGCAAGGTCACCCGCCAATCGCCGATGATGCGCGCCGACGGCCCGGCCGACATGATCACCACGCGATCGGACAAAGCGATCGCCTCCTCCAGATCGTGGGTGACGAACAGCACCGCCTTGCGGTCGGCGCTCCACAAATCGAGCAGCAGGTTGCCCATGATCTGGCGGGTCTGCGCGTCGAGCGGCCCGAACGGCTCATCCATCAGCAGGATCTTGGGATCGCGGATCAGCACCTGCGCCAGGCCGACGCGCTTGCGCTGGCCGCCGGAGAGCATGTGCGGATAGCGATCGGCGAAGGCCCCTAACCCCACCCGCTTGAGCCATTCCAAAGCCCGCGGCCGCGCCTCGGACGCCGGCACGCCGGCCGTCTCAGGGCCGATGGCGACGTTCTCCAGCGCGGTCTTCCAGGGGAACAGCGAGTCGGCCTGGAACAGATAGCCGGCTTGTCGGTTGAGGCCCGACAGCGGCGCACCGAAGATGTCCGCCTGCCCGGCGAATGGCGTCAGCAGCCCGGCCGCGATGTTCAGCAAGGTCGATTTGCCGCAACCGGTCGGCCCGACAATGGCGACGAATTCGCCGTCGGCGACGGTGAGTGTCGCGCGCTCGACCGCGCGATAGGTTCCGCCTTGCGCCAAGCGGAAGGCGACGTCGACCTCGCGCAAGGCGACGGCTGCCGCGGAATTGTTCTGCGCTGTCGCGGGCCCACTGTCCGCCATGCCGGCTCCCCTCATCAAGCGCCGGCAACCTAGCGGCTTGCCGGCTCAATGCAAACCCGGCCATCATCGCCGGTAATGACTAGCCGCTTCGCCGACGCGCTCGCTCTGCTGCCGGATTATCTCGGCGGCCATGTCCTGGTGAGCATTACCGCGCTGGCCCTGGGGCTCGCCGTCAGCCTGCCGCTGGCTTTCCTGTCGGTACACCGCCCGGTGCTGCGCGCCACGCTGCTGGCAGCGGCCGGTGTCGTGCAGACCATCCCCGGCCTAGCACTGCTGGCGCTGTTCTATCCGCTGCTGCTGGCGCTCTCGGCACTCGCCGAGCGCGTGGCTGGACACGGCTTCTCGGCCCTCGGCTTCCTGCCCTCGGTGCTGGCGCTGGCGCTCTATGCCATGCTGCCGGTCATCCGCAACACAGTGACCGGCCTGCAAGGCCTCGACCCGCGCTACCGCGATGCCGCCCGCGTCGTCGGCATGAGCCCTGGCCAGCGCCTGCGCGAGATCGAACTGCCGCTGGCGCTACCGGTGATCATGGCCGGCGTTCGCACCGCCGCGGTCTGGGTGATCGGCACCGCCACCCTGTCGACGCCGATCGGCCAGACCAGCCTCGGCAACTACATCTTCACCGGCCTGCAGACGCAGAACTGGGTCTTCGTCGTGTTCGGCTGCATCGCCGCCGCGGTGCTGGCGCTTCTCGTCGATCAGTTGCTGGCGCTGATGCAGGCGGGCGCCACGCGGCGCAGCAGCGCCCGCATTGCTCTCAGTGCTGCCGGCCTCGTCGCCTTGATACTCGGCGCGCTTCTGCCCGGGCTCGCACGACCACAGGCGACTTACCTGATCGGCGCCAAGACCTTCACCGAGCAATACGTGCTGGCGGCGCTGCTCAAGCAACGGCTGGCCGCGGCCGGCTTGTCGGCGTCGGAGCGGCAGGGGCTCGGTTCCAATGTACTCTTCGATGCTTTGGTTGCAGATGAAGCCGATGTTGCGGTCGACTATTCCGGCACGTTGTGGGTCAACCGCATGCAGCGCAGCGACGTGCCGCCGCGCGCCCAACTGCTCGATGAGTTGGCGCGGTGGCTGCGGGACAAACACGGCATCCGCCTGCTCGGCAGCCTGGGCTTCGAGAACGCCTATGCTTTGGCGATGAAGCGCGAGAGGGCCGAAGCGCTCGGCATCAGAAGCATCGCCGATCTCGCCCGGCACGCCGACAGCCTCACCATCGCCAGCGATTACGAATTCTTGGCGCGGCCGGAGTGGAAGGCGTTACAGAAGGCCTATGGCTTGGCTTTCAAGCGCCAGCGCACTTTGCAGCCGGAGTTCATGTACAAGGCCATGTCATCCGGCGATGCCGATGTCATCTCGGCCTATACCAGCGACGGGCAGATCGCGACCGAGAACCTGGTCGTGCTGGAGGACGTAAAGCACGTCATCCCACCTTATGATGCGATCCTGCTGTTGTCGCCCAAGCGTGTCGACGATCAGAAGCTGATCGCCGCGCTCACGCCACTCATCGGCGCCATCGACGTCGACGCCATGCGAAAGGCGAACGCGCAAGCATCGAACGGCAATACAACGCCGGAGGCGGTAGCGAAGGAGATGTTGGACGCGGTCAGCAAGAAGTAGCGCCGCAGTTGTTCGCGCTGCTTCGGCTGCGCGGCGTCAAAGGCGCTCTTGTAGGCCGCGTTCAGCCGCTTGTCCCATTGCGCGGTCCGCGCCTTCAGGCATTCGACCATCTCATAGGTACTGCCGTCGCAGTTCTGATCGGGACTGTCCTGATCGCCGGCGGAAGCAGAAACGGCCACCCCGGTGAGGGCGGCCGCTGCAACTGCTGCGATGCGCAGCGATGTCATTAGTTCTTGCTCTTGTCGACCAGCGCGCCCTGCTTGATCCAGGGCATCATCTCGCGGAGCTTCGCGCCGACCTGCTCGACCGAGTGCTCGGCGAGCTTGGCGCGAGTCGCCTTGAACGAGGTCTGGTTGACCTTGTTCTCAAGCATCCAGTCGCGCGTGAAACGGCCCGACTGAATATCATCGAGCACGCGCTTCATCTCGGCCTTGGTCTCCGGCGTGATGATGCGCGGTCCGGTGACGTATTCGCCGTACTCAGCAGTGTTCGACACCGAGTAGTTCATGTTGGCGATGCCACCCTGATAGATCAGGTCGACGATCAGCTTCATCTCGTGGATGCATTCGAAATACGCCATCTCCGGCGCATAACCGGCTTCGCACAAGGTCTCGTAGCCGGCCTTCATCAGCTCGACCACGCCACCGCACAGCACGGCCTGCTCGCCGAACAGGTCGGTCTCGCACTCTTCCTTGAACGAGGTCTCGATGATGCCGGCGCGACCACCGCCGATGGCGGAGGCGTAGGACAGGCCGAGATCGTGCGCGTTGCCCGACGAGTCCTTATGGATCGCGATCAGGCAGGGCACGCCGGCGCCGCGCTGATATTCGCCACGCACGGTATGGCCAGGGCCCTTCGGCGCCACCATCAGCACGTCGAGATCGGCGCGCGGCTCGATCAGGTTGAAATGCACGTTGAGGCCGTGCGCGAACAAGAGCGCCGCGCCCTGCTTCATGTTGGCGTGCAGGTGATCGCGATAGATGTCGCCCTGCAGTTCGTCGGGCGTGAGCATCATCACCACGTCGGCCCACTTGGCGGCCTCGGCGACCTCCATCACCTTGAACTTCTCGCCTTCGGCCTTCTTGGCCGAGGCCGAACCCTTACGTAGCGCAATCGCCACGTCCTTCACGCCGCTGTCGCGCATGTTGAGCGCGTGGGCGTGGCCCTGGCTGCCGTAGCCGACGACGGCTACCTTCTTGCCCTTGATCAGGTTCAGGTCGGCGTCGCGATCGTAGTAGACTCGCATGGTACTTTAATCCTTCGTTCGGCCAATGTTCGCTTGATGTGCCGCAGGCGGTCCCGCTCGCGGTGCTTCTAAGTTGCTCCGGCAGCGGGGGCAAGCCCCTCTGCCACTTTCGGCTAATCCGCCCTGCGGCCCCGCTTGATCTGCTGCCGACCGGCATAAATCAGCGCTACGCCGACGGCCATGCAGCCGTATTTGACGATCTCGGGCATGTACGAGGCCTGCTCGAAGCAGTAGGCGCCCTGGCCGAGCAGCTCGATATTGAAGCAGCGCTGCGTCGCCGTCGCGTAGGGACGGATGAACACGCCCAGCAAGATGAAGGGGATGGCAAAGAGCGTCAGGCCCATCGGCGCCGCCTTTGTCTCCGCCCGTTTTCCATAGTCGCGCGCATATGAGCCTCCTCAGGCCACCATCGGCACGATGCTGGCGACCAGCAGCAGGCCCATGGCGATATTGAAGATCCGCGCATGGCGGGGATTGGTAAGCAGCCGCCGCAGCGCGACGCCGAAACCGGTCCAGACCACCACGGAGGCCAAGGTGGCGACGCCGTAGACGGTCAGCATGATCAGGAAATCGGTGAAGGCGTGGCCCGGCCGCATGAACAGCGCGATGCCGCTCAGCGCCGCCAGCACCCCCTTGGGGTTCACCCATTGAAACAACGCCGCCTGCAGGAAGGTCAAAGGCGCGGCCACCTCGGCGTCGCCATCGCCGGCCGGCTTCGCATTGGCCACTTTCCAGGCGAGCCACAGCATGTAGGCCGCGCCCGCGATCTTGAGCCCGAGCTGCAGCGCCGGCACGGTCGCGAAGACGAGACCGAGCCCGGCGGCGCAGCCCGCCACCATGACCAGAAAGCCGATCTCCACCCCCGCCATGTGCGGGAACGAGCGGGCGAAGCCGAAGTTCACGCCCGATGCGGTCAGCATGATGTTGTTCGGTCCGGGCGTCATGGCCATTACGAAGGCGAACAGGACGAGGGCGAAGAAGAGATCCAGGGGCATTACAAATCGCTATTTACTTGGATTGGAGCTTACCGCGAATTCAATGCCGGTCAGGGCGGCAAGCTTGCGGCGTACCGACCACAGTATTGCTTGAGGCACCGATCCGAGGGTTCGTAGAACGCACGCGTTGCGGTCCACCGAACGCACCTGGTCGACGAGGATCGCTCCCTCGACCGCAATTCCCTCCGGTAGAAAGACCTTGGTGGGCCAGGGCTGCATATTACGTGTGATTGGACAGATGATGGCGCGGCGTGTCATTTCGTGCATGCCGTGCACCGAAATGACCAGAGCCGGTCGTGTACCACCCTGTTCAGTCCCGCGCACCGGATCGAATTCAACGAGGACGATATCGCCGGCTTGAGGAAGGCGCATTTTGTTTCCTGCGTTGTGGCCCGTTCGCCTTCTTGGCAGTGCTGGCCCGCTTCAGGATATCGTCCACGGTAATTTCGCCCCGGGAATAGGCATCGTCTATAATCTCCGAACCGCGATCGGGTCCCCACTCTACCGTC
>JANLJK010000104.1 GCA_029255525.1 Pseudolabrys sp. | reverse complement strand
CTTCTTGTCCCAGCACTCGCCGATGTTGGGGCAGCCGGCCTCCTCGCACACCGTGTGCAGGCCGTTGGCGCGCATCAGGGCATGCGTTTCGGCATAGCCCTTCGACACCGGCGCCTTGACGCGGATCCAGTCGGGCTTGGGCAGGACGGCGGAATCCGGCTTGTGCGCCTTTTCCGGGTGGCGCGGGCGCGGATTGTTGATCAGGTCGATGACGACGGCCATGGGGCGGAACTGTTCGAAGTTTCAGCCGCTATGTACGAATTCGGCCGCCCCGGCGCAATGCCGCAAGAAAATCGGCTGGATTCCGCCCTAAAACGCCCGCCTCAGGCCGACCGTCTTCTCCACCAACAGCACCACCAAGAGAGCGAAGCCGACACTGAGAGTCGCCGCCGCCGCGGCCATCGGGTCGAAGTCGTACTTCAGGTAGTCGAACACGGCGAGCGGCAGCGTGTTGCCGCCGATCGGCTTGAGCAGGAACGACATCGTGAACATGTCGAACGACACAATGAAGGCGAACAACGCCCCGGTGAAGATACCCGGGCGGATCAACGGCCAGACGATGCGCCGGAACGTCTCGAAGGTCCCTGCCCCGAGGCTGGCGGAGGCCTCCTCCAGACTGGAATCGATCTGCTGTAGCGCGGCGGCGACCGAGAGGAAGGCGAAGGGCAGCGTCACGACGATGTGGCCGATCTGCAGGCCGAAGGCCGAACTGCCGAGCCCGACGCGATAGAGGAAGAACAACAGGCCGATGGCCGTGAGGATCTCCGGCAACAGGAGCGGCATGATCACCAGGATGCGAAACGGCTCGCGCCAGCGGTACGGCAGCCGGCGATAGAACAGCGCAGCCATCGTCGCCAGCACGGACACGGTGACGGCGCTCACCAGCGCCAGCCGCAGTGACAGCATCAAGGCCGACAGGAAGGACTCGTTGGCGAAGAAGCGCGCGTACCACTTGAACGAAAACCCCTCGGGCGGAAAGCGCAGCACCTCGCCACCGCTGAAAGACGCCAAGGCGACGACCACCAGCGGCATCAAGAGGAACGCATAGAGCAGCGCGAGCACGGCACCGGAGAGATAGCGCAGCGGCCGTTTCATGGCGTCAGCTCCACCGCGCCGTGCGGCGCATCAGCGGCCGCATGATCAAGGTGAGCAGGCTGACCGCAATAATCGTCATGATACTGAGCGCCATCGCCAAAGCCGCGCCGAAAGGCCAGGCGAACACGCCGATCAGCTGCTGGATGACGATCGACGACATCATGACGATGTTCTGGCCGCCGAGCAGGACCGGCGTGACGAAGGCGCTGATGGCGAGCACGAACACCAGCACGACCCCGGCGAGCACGCCGGGCACGCTCAGCGGCAGGGTTACCCGCCAGAAAGTCTCGTAGCCCTTGGCGCCGAGCGAGGCCGAGGCGTCGTAGAGCGAAGGGTCGATATTGCGCAGCGCATTGGTGATCGGCAGCACCATGAAGGGCACGAAGACATGCACCAGCGCCACCACGACGATCGGCAGATTGAACAGCAGACGCAGTGGCTGATTGATCAACCCCAAGGCCAGCAGCACCTGATTGAGCGGGCCCTGGAACGACACGACGATCATCCAGCCGAAATTGCGCACCAGCACGCCGACCAGCAAGGGCGACACCACGCAGGCATAGAAGAACACGTGCCAGCGGTCGCTGACCCGCGCCAGATGCATCGCGATCGGATAGGACAGAAGCAGCGTCAGCGACGTGATCAGCGCGCCGATGCCGAGCGTGCGCAACAGCACGCCGAGATAGAACGGATCGCCGAAGGCCCGGCCGTAATTGGCCAGGGTCCAGGCATCGCCATAGGGTGCCCCATTCGCCGGCGTGCGGAAGCTCATGACGACCATCTCGCCATAAGGCAGCACCAGGAACACGAACAGCAGCGCCAGAACGGGCGCGCCGATCAACGCCGTGCGCCAGGGCGACGACCTCATGCCGCCTCTCCCGGCGCCATCAGCCAAGCCTGCGCGGGATCAATGGCCAGCGACAAAGTCTCGCCTGGCGTATAGGCGCGCTGCACCGGCACCTGCAGCACCACGCGTTGTTTGCAGGCGGTGACGACCTCGCAGCGCAAAGCCGCGCCGACATAGACCACGGCATCGAGACGCACCGACACGCCGGCGGCGCCTTCGGGCGCCAGCGACAGGCTCTCCGGCCGCGCCAACAAGTGCCGCACCGTCCCGGGCGTCAGGCCCGCAGGGCCGGTCGCCTCAAGCTCGCTGCCGGCGACCGCCACGCGGTAGCGCCCGGGGCCGGCCTCGGCCACGACCCGCGCCTCCAGCGTATTGGTCTCGCCGGTGAAGGACGCGACATAGCGCTCCAGCGGCCGCTGATAGATCTCGCGCGGCGTACCGACCTGGGCGATCTGGCCGTTGCGCATGACGGCGATACGATCCGACAAGGCCATGGCCTCGGCGTGATCATGGGTGACATAGATCGCCGTGGTGCCTTGCGCGCGCTGCACGTCGCGGATCAGCCAGCGCAGTTCATGACGCAATTTGGCGTCGAGATTGGCGAGCGGCTCGTCGAGCAGCAACAGGCGCGGCCGAATGACGATGGCCCGCGCCAGCGCCACACGCTGCTGCTGACCACCACTCAGTTCGCGCGGCAGCCGGTCCTTCAGGCCGAAGAGCTGCACCATGGCCAGCGCCTCGCCGACGCGTCGACGCGCCTCCTCCCACGGCACACGGCGCGTCTTGAGGCCGTAGCCGACATTCTCGGCCACCGTCAGATGCGGAAACAACGCATAGTTCTGGAACACGACGCCGAAACCGCGCTTCTCCGGCGGCGCGTTCAGCACACTCGCGCCATCGACGCGAATGTCGCCGTCGTTCGGTGCGATGAAGCCGGCGATACAACGCAACGTCGTCGTCTTGCCGCAGCCGCTCGGGCCGAGCAGCGTGAAGAACTCACCGGAGGCGACCGCGAGGTCGACTCCGGCAATGACTTGCACCGCGCCATGCGACTTGCGCAGGCCGGCGATCTCGAGATGGGCCATGTCGTATGCCGCCAGCAGCGCTGACTAGATCTCCTTCGACCAGCGGTCGAGCATAACCGAACGGTTCTTGGCGACGTAGTCCCAATCGAAGGTGACGATCTTCGAAATATCGTCGCCGGAGACCGGAATGGCGGCCTTCAGTTCATCCGGCACCTTGACCTTGCGGTTGGTCGGCGCGGTAAAGAACTCCTTGGCCAGCAGCAACTGAACCTCGGGGCTGAGCATGAAGTCGATGTATTTGTACGAGGCTTCCTTGTCGCCCGCATTGGCGGTCACATTGAAGCTCTGATCGAACATCAGCACGCCGTCTTCCGGCACCACGGTCGCGATCGGCACGCCCTTCTGCTGTAAGGCGACTGCTTCGGCGAAATCGATCGGTGCGATGGCAACCTGTCCTTGCGTCAGCAAAGGCGCCATGGCGCCGCTGAAGTCGACCTGCGGGAACGGCTTCAGTTCAGCCAGCTTCTTGAAGCCGGTGTCGAGGTCGTATTCGCCTTTGCCGAACAGCTTGCCGGCCAACATCAGGAACATGACGGCAAGCGAGTTGTTGACCGAGTAGAAGCCAAGCTGGCCCTTGAACTTCGGGTCCCACAATTCACGCCAGGTCTTCGGCGGCGTCTTGATCAGGTCGGTGCGGTAGGCAATGCCGATCGGCGAAACGATGCCGGTGACGGCAACGTCGCCCTTGTAGCGCGCCATCGGATAGACGTCTGCGAGATTGCTAACCTTGGCGGCCGGCATCGGCGCGAAGATGCCTTCGCTGCGCAGCATCACGGCGTAGCGCTCGTTGGTCATCAGCACGTCGAATGGCGGCTTGTCCTTGCCGGCGGCGCGAAAGGTCGACACCCAGCCATTGCCGAGGCCGATGTCGAGCTTCGCCGGACGGCCGAGCATCGGTTCGAACTTCGGCAAGAGCTGCGAGCGCCAGAACTTCTCCCAGCGGCCGCCATAGGTGTTGATGACGTAAGGCGCGTCTTGCGCAAAGGCGTCCCGGCCGAGCCCGCTCATCGCGGCGGTGCCGGCGAGGCCTGCGAGCAGTCCCCGGCGAGTCAACTGAAACATATCGCGTCCCCTATTGTTGTTTGATGCGCCTGCTTAAGGCGTCTTCTCCCTGCCGGCCGTTCGACGGTCAGCTTGCTTTCTTGCGATAGTCGTAATTGCGGTTGAGCCGCTCGAGCAGATAGTCGCCGTAGCGGACGGGCTGATGCCGTGCCGGGTTGCTCGATGACACGCAACTCGGCAGTGCCGAGATCATCGCGTCCATGTTGGGATCGAAGAAATACGGGCAGGAATAACGGTCGCCGCCCGAGATGTTGCGCACGAGGTGCGGCGTCGACTGCCAGCGGCCATTGGTCCAGCGCGACAGGATATCGCCGACATTGACGACGTAGCTGCCCGGGATCGGCGTCGCCTGCAGCCAGGTGCCGTCGGTGCGTCGCACCGCGAGCCCGCCCGACATGTCCTGCAACAGGATGGTGAGGAAGCCGTAGTCCGTGTGCGGCGCCGAGCCGAAGGACTCATTGTCGGCGCTCGGCGGCTGCGGCGGATAATGCAGCAGACGCAGGAAGGTCGTCGGATCCTTGAAATACTTGTCGAGCGCGTCCGGCGGCAGATCGAGCGCCAAGGCGATGACGCGCAAGAGCTGAGTGCAGAAGGCGCGCAGCGCCGAGTCATAGGCCTGCACATCGACGCGGAAATCGGGCAATTCGGCCGGCCACTGGTTGGGGCCGTTCAGCGGCGAGCCGTAGCGCGGCTCGTCCTCCCCCACCTCATGCATCAGCATGAAGGACTCGCTGTAGTTCGGCCGCGTCACCTTGGCGACCGACGAGGTTTCGATCAGCGAGGTGTTCGGCGCCATGTAGCCGCGGTGGAAGCCGTTGATGGCAATCGCCGCCTTGCTCGCCACCGACAGCGCGTGGAAGCGCTTCGAGGCGGCGAAGATCCGGTCCATCAGCGCCTGCGGCACGCCGGTATTGACGAAATAGCAGAAGCCCATGCCACGGAAGGCGTCGTCGATGGAACGGGCCAGCGCAGCGTCCCGCGAGCGATCGCTCAGGCCGCCGCCGAAGTCGATGATCGGCAATTGGGTCGGAGGAAGCGGGTTGGACGTCATCAGGACACCTCCGAATTTGCCGGCTGGCCGCCGATTGCTGTATATTGTCGATTGTATCCAAGATTTGAGGGCTCACAACGCCCTTCCCTGCGCAAATTATAGACATGCCCATAGGTTAGACGTGTTGAAATCCGACCTCCTCACAACCGACTACACGCAACCCCTGCCGCTAGGCTTGGAAATCGCCCAACGCCTTGAGGCGGAGATCATTTTGCTGCGCCGGGAACCGGGCAGCCGTATCGGGGAAGAGGAGGTCAGCGCCCGCTACGGCGTCAGCCGCTCGCCCGTTCGCGAGGCACTGCGTGCCCTGGAATCGGCCGGCCTGGTGGAGCGCTCCCCGCGCCGTGGCGGCATCGTCACGCCGTTGTCGCTGGAGAATCTGGACGCGATTTGCGCCTGCCGTGTGCCGCTGGAAAGCCTCGCCGCCGCGGCGATGGCAACGGCGGCTGACAAGCAGGCGCATGACGCGTTGCAGGAAGCGATTGATCGCATGGAAACCGCGCATCAGCGTGGCGATGCTGAGGGCGCCTTCTGGGCCAATGCCGCTCTCACCGATGTCCTGCACGACATGTGCGGCAATCCGGTGCTGCGGCGCCTGTTGGACAGCGTCAACAAGCAGGCGCTGCGCTATCGCTATTACGCCTACCGGGAAACGACGGAGATCATCGCCGCCTCGATCGCGGACAATCGCGAGATGCTGGCGGCCATCCGCCGCGGCGATCCAGACGCCGCTCATGCCGTGACCGAGCGCCTCGTGCGCAAAAGCTGGCAGCTCACGCGCGCGCATTTGGCGGCGCGGCTTGCCGCGCAGCCGTCCGCCGCCGAGGACTGAGGCTCAGGCCCGACGGATCGCGCGCCAGATCAGCAGGAAGACCACGGCGCCGATGGTGGCGGTGATCAGGTTGCCCCAGAAATCCGGCACGACGTGCAGATTGAGCTTCTCGAACAGGAAGCCGCCGACGATCGCGCCGACGAGGCCGACCGCAAGCTTATAGAAAACGCCGCCGCGGTCGCTACCGAGAATCAGGTTGGCGAGCCAGCCGGCAACCAGACCGATGATGATCCAGAGAATGATGCTCATGGGGAAGCCCTGCCCTCTCACTTGTCATGCGCGGGCTTGACCCGCGCATTCCGCTGAGGATGGCACAGCCCTGCCCTATGATCGAGATGGCCGGGACAAGCCCGGCCATGACAGAAAACACTGGCGTCAGGCCGCCTTCGGCGGCACGCGATTGCTCGGTGTCGAGTTGGAAATTGACAGTTCGTCGTCGTTCATGTCGGCGCCGATGTCGCCGAACAGCGGCGTCGACAGATAGCGCTCGCCAGTATCCGGCAACATGCACAGAATGGTCGAGCCCGGCTCCGCCTGTTTGGCGATTTCCAGTGCACCGGCGAAGGTCGCGCCGGCGGTGATGCCGACGAAAATGCCTTCCTTCTGAGCCAAGTCCTTCGAGCACTTCATGGCGTCGGGACCGGCAATCGTCAGGATCTTGCTGATGACACCGGCGTCGACCGCCTCGGACGTGATCTTCGGAACAAAGTCGGGGCTCCAGCCTTGCATCGGATGCGGCTTGAAGGCTGGGTTCGGCTTGGCCGGCGTGCCGTCCGGGTTGCGCTCCTGCGGCGCGCCGGAGGTGAGCATCGGCGCATCGGCCGGCTCGCAGACGATGATCTTGGTGTCGGGCCGCTCCTTGCGCAGCACGCGCGAGACGCCGGTCAGCGTGCCGCCGGTGCCGAAACCGGTAACCCAGTAATCGAGCCGCTCCCCCTTGAAATCGTCGACGATCTCGCGCGCCGTGGTACGTTCGTGCATGTCAGGATTAGCGTCGTTCTCAAACTGCCGCGTCATGAACCAGCCGTGCTGCTTGGCCAGTTCCTGCGCTTTGTTGACCATGCCGAAGGCACGCTCGGACGCAGGTGTCAGCACGACCTTGGCGCCGAGGAAGCGCATCAGCTTGCGGCGCTCGACCGAGAAACTTTCCGCCATGGTGATGACCAGCGGATAGCCCTTGGCGGCGCAGACCATCGCCAGACCGATTCCAGTGTTGCCGGAGGTCGCTTCAACCACGGTCATGCCGGGCTTCAGCTCGCCGGATTTCTCGGCCGCCTCGATGACACCAAGCGCCAGACGATCCTTGACCGAGCCGAGCGGATTGAAGGCTTCGATCTTGACGTAGAGATTGATGCCCTTGGGCGCGAGCTTGTTGATCTTGACGACCGGCGTGTGACCGATGGTCTTGAGGATGTCGTTGAATTTGGCCATGAGGTTTGTCCCGTCCCTATCACCTTGTCATGGCCGGGCTTGTCCCGGCCATCTCGCTTAGGCGGGCTCATTGCCAACCTAAGCGGGGTCACCGGGACAAGCCCGGTGACGACAAGAAAACTACATGTTGAGCACGCGCCCGTAGGCGTCGAGCACCGCCTCCTTCATCGTCTCCGACAAGGTCGGATGCGGGAAGATGGTGTGCATCAATTCTTCTTCCGTGGTTTCCAGATTCATCGCCACCACGAAGCCCTGGATTAACTCGGTGACCTCGGCGCCGACGAGATGCGCGCCCAAGAGCTGCCCGGTCTTCTTGTCGAAGATCACCTTGACCAGCCCCTGGTCTTCCCCAAGCGCAATGGCCTTGCCATTGCCGATGAACGGAAAGCGGCCAACGCGGATGTCGAGCCCCTTCGCCTTGGCGGCGGTTTCTGTAAGACCAACAGACGCGACCTGCGGCGTGCAATATGTGCAGCCCGGGATCATCGCCTTGTTCATC
>JANLJK010000103.1 GCA_029255525.1 Pseudolabrys sp. | reverse complement strand
CCCACAGGATTCGCGTGATTTCAGAATCCACGCATGACCTTGTGGGAGCGGGCTCCCACCCGGCGTGCTGCGCACGCCGACCTCCCCCTTGCAGGGGGAGGTATAAGAAAAATTACTCGCCATCGATGCGTCCCGATCGCAGCCGCACCATCCGCCCGCAGCGGCGGGCGAGTCCGGCATCATGCGTCACCCGCACCAGGGTCGTGCCGCGCTTGGTGTGACCGGCGAACAAGAGATCGACGATGCCGCGGCCGGTATCCTCGTCGAGATTGCCGGTCGGCTCGTCGGCGACCAGGATCGCCGGGTTCGGCGCCAGCGCGCGCGCCACCGCGACGCGCTGCTGCTCGCCGCCCGACAACTGCGCCGGATAATGATCGAAGCGCTGCCCGAGTCCGACGGCGGCCAGCTCAGTGCGGGCGCGCTCCTGTGCGTCCTCCGCGCCGGCGAGCTCCAGCGGCACGGCCACGTTTTCGAGCGCGGTCATGGTCGGGATCAAATGGAAAGATTGAAAGACGATGCCGATATTGCGGCCGCGGAAGCGGGCGAGGGCGTCCTCGTCGAGGGCGGTCAGGTTCTCGCCCGCCACGGTCACGCGGCCGGAATCGGCGCGCTCCAGGCCGGCCATCACCATCAAAAGGGTGGATTTGCCCGACCCCGACGGTCCGATGAGGCCAATTGCCTCGCCGCTTCCTATATTGAGGTCGATGTCTTTGAGGATGTGTACGCGGGCGGCCCCCTGCCCAAGTGAAAGATTGACGCCGGCCAGGGAGATGGCCGGCCCCGCTTCGGAGTAGCTGGTCATGGGACCTCGTTGTTCACAACCCCGCTCATATGGGAACAAATGGGCCCGGGTCCAGCGTCTGGCGGTGGCTTTGGCCGTGATGGCCTGCGCTCTGGTGCCGCAAGCGGCACCAGCTGCCGATGCGCCCGTGAAAATGGTCGTCCTGGGCGACTCGCTGTCGGCCGGTTACGGCCTGCCCGGCCCGGCCGCCTTTCCGGCCAAACTGGCCGAGGCGCTGAAAGCCAAGGGCGTCGCCGTCGAGATCGCCAATGCCGGGGTCTCGGGCGACACCGCCTCCGGCGGGCGCGACCGGCTCGACTGGTCGGTGCCGGACGGCACCCAGGCGGTGATCGTCGAACTCGGGGCCAATGACGCCTTGCGCGGCCTCGATCCGGATCTGACCAAGGCGGCGCTCGACGCCATATTGCGCAAAATGCAGGAGCGCCGCATTCCGGTGCTGCTCGCCGGCATGAAGGCGCCGCGCAACATGGGGGCAGACTACGCCGCCAAGTTCGACGCCATCTTCCCGGCGCTGGCCGCCGCCTACCCGGTGGTCTTCTATCCGTTCTTCCTGGAGGGCGTGGCCGCCGACACGAAGCTTAACCAGGCCGATGGCATGCATCCGAACGCCGCCGGCGTCGATGTCATCGTCGCGCGCATCCTGCCGCAAGTCGAAGAACTGATCGCGCGGGCGCGCGCCGCGCGTGGTTCCTGAGCGAAGAACGCCAATGCCTCGTCTGTTTACCGGAATCGAGATTCCTGCCGCGGTAGGGCAGGAACTGTCCATGTTGCGCGGCGGTCTGCCGGGCGCGCGCTGGATCGATCCCGAGAACTATCACATCACGTTGCGCTTCATCGGCGACGTCGATGACATGGTCGCGCATGAAGCGGCCTCCATGCTGGCCCAGGTCAAGCGCGACGCCTTCGACCTGCATCTGGAAGGGGTGACGTCTTTCGGCGGCCGCAAGCCGCGCGCGGTGGTGGCAAGTGTCACCGCCGGGCGGGCGCTGACGGAGATGCAGGCCGAGCAGGAGCGGATCATGCAGCGCATCGGCCTGGAGCCGGAGGGCCGCAAATACACGCCGCATGTGACTTTGGCGCGTCTGCGCGCGGCGTCCAACCGCGACGTGGCGAATTATCTCGCCGCGCGCGGTTTCTTCCGCACGCCGGCCTTCAAGGTCTCGCGTTTCGTGCTGTTTTCGTCGCGCGCCTCGGTCGGCGGCGGGCCTTATGTGGTCGAGGCGAGTTATCCGCTGTCCTAGTCATTCCGGGGCGCGCCGAAGACGCGAGCCCAGAATGACGCCTTACGCCGTCTTGAACAGCTTGGCCTGCGCGTCGAGCCAGGCAGTGGCGACGCCGTGCGCGTCGTCAAACGCCTCGCGCATGACCGACAGGGGCGTGAAGCGCGGCGCGTCGAGCTCGCCGACCACGCTGCCGAAGTCGAACTTGAGGTCGGCCTGGAACTTCTTGGCGAGCTGCTGCATGCGCCGGTTGTCGGCGAGGCAGTTCAGTTGCAGCGACTTGACCCCGCGGTTGCGGGCGGAGAGCAGCGTGCGCTCCAGGAGCGCGGTACCGACGCCGTGGCTCTGCCAGTCCTTCTCGATGCTGAAGGCGGCCTCGGCCTGGCGGGAGAACATATCGCCGATATGGCGCAGCTCAGCCGCGCCGCGCAACGTGCCGTCGACGAAGAAGCCGTGGATGACTACGCCGAGATCCTCGGCGGTGGCGGCGTGCTTGACGATGACCTCGTCCGCGACCGCGCCGGAAAAGCGCCGGTGGCGGCTGTCGGGGTCGAGCCGGAGCAAATGGTCACGGTAGGCGGTGGCCTCACCGAGCCAAAGCTTGCGAACGATGCCGGGCAGGGGCTCGTGCATGGTCTTGGTCTCCAAAGTGTCAGTCATCGCCCTGCCTGTCCGCGTTTCCCCGCCGGCGTCGCCCTTACGGGTCGAATCGCCGGCAAGCCATATATATGTTGCAATGCAGCAGAATGAGGGCCCCAGCCACCCCGGCCTGGGTAAGTCTCTTGCGCGAAAAATGCATGGCTTACAGGGCATTAACGCCACATTTGAGGATGTGAAAGCCATTTTGCTGCGGTTTGAGATGCAACATAGACCGCAGCAATTGTGCGTGTGCATTGCACCATGACTGCAGCAATGCTGCAGCAAAGGGTGCAGCAAAATGCGGAATCGCATTGAAAATTGGTGCTTTGGCCCGATTTACAGGAGACGCAGTTCCTCCTAGGTAGCCGCCTTGCTGCGACGCCTCTAAACAGGGGCGTTTCCCGCCACCCGGTAGTCCATGTCCGAGAATTTCAGCACTCGCTACGGCGCGCTGGTCGCCGCCGGCAAGATCGAGGCCGATCCGGCCCAGGCCGGTCTGGTGCGGCACCTCGCCGCCCTCGAGCAGCGGCTGAACGAGCACCGGCTGGCGCGGAAGTCGTCGGCGCTCGGCTGGCTGTTCGGCAAGCGCGAGAAGGCGGGTCCGCCGATCAAGGGGCTCTACGTCCACGGCGAGGTCGGCCGCGGCAAGACCATGCTGATGGACCTGTTCTTCACCAGCGTCTCGGTGCAGCGCAAACGCCGGGTGCACTTCCACGAATTCATGGCGGACGTGCACGAGCGCGTGCACACCTACCGTCAGGAATCGAAGAACGGCGAGGGTAACGGGCAAGACCCGATCCACCGCGCCGCGACCGCCATCGCCGAAGAGTCCTGGCTGCTCTGCTTCGATGAATTCCACGTCACCGACATCGCCGATGCCATGATCCTCGGCCGGCTGTTCACCCGGCTGTTCGAACTCGGCGTCGTGATGGTCGCGACCTCCAACCAGGCGCCCAACAATCTCTACAAAGACGGGCTCAACCGCGCGCTGTTCCTGCCCTTCATCGCCTTGCTGCAGAAATACTGCGAGGTCGAACGGCTGGATTCGCGTGTCGACTTCCGCCTGGAAAAGCTCACCGGCGTGCCGACCTGGTATGTGCCGCCGGACGCGGCGGCCGCGGCCGCGCTCGACGAGGCTTGGCGGCGGCTCGCCGGCGAGCACGCCGGGGCGCCGCATGAACTGGTGGTGAAGGGGCACATCGTGAATGTGCCGAAGGCGGCCATGGGCGTGGCGCGTTTTTCGTTCGAGGATCTGTGCTCGCAGCCTTTGGCCGCGTCCGACTTCCTCAAGATCGCGCACGAATTCCACACCATCATCCTCGACCGCATTCCGGTCATGGATTTCGCGCGCCGCAACGAGGCCAAGCGCTTCATCATCCTGGTCGACACGCTCTACGACCACGCCGTGAAGCTGCTCGCCTCGGCGGAGGCGCAGCCGGACGACCTCTACACCGGTACCGACGGCTACGAAGCCAACGAGTTCAAGCGCACCGCGTCGCGCCTGATCGAAATGCGGTCGCAGGCCTATCTCGGCCTGCCGCATGGCCCCCGCCAGGGTCTGGCTTGGTCGGATAAGATCGTCGAGACGTGACCGTCATTCCGGCCGAGCGCCTGCGCGAGAGCCGGAATCCAGCCAGATCATTTTGAGTTTGTTGTTGGATTCCGGGTTCGCGGGCCTTGGCCCGCGCCCCGGAATGACGCGCATTAAAAACTCTACCAAATCAGCAGGACGACTGCCAGTCCCATCAGCGCCGCCGCCAGCCAGCCCAGGATTGTTAGCCATCGTGGAATGGCGAGCAGGCGCATGCCGCGCTTGCTGACGACGACGAACATGGTGGCGATCATGATCGGTACGGCGACGATGCCGTTGATGACGGCGGCCCAGAACAGCATCGTGATCGGATCGATCTTGGTCGCCAGCAGCGCCGAGCCGCCAAGCGTGGCCGCCGCGACGATGGCGTAGAAGCCGATGGCGCGGTTGGCCGGCAGTTCCAGGCTGCCGGGCAATTTGAACGTCTCGGCCACCGCATAAGCGGCGGAGCCGGCGAGCACGGGGACGGCGAGGAGCCCGGTGCCGATGATGCCCATGGCAAACAACGCGAAGGCGAGCGGCCCGCCGATCGGGCGCAGCGCCTCGGCCGCCTGCGAGGCCGTGTCGATACGGTTGATGCCATGGGTGTGCAATGTCGCCGCCGTCGTGACGATGATGAAGAAGGCGACGAGGTTCGAGAACACCATCCCGACCCATGTATCGATCGAGATGCTGTGAAACGCATTCTTTCGAAGGTCGGGATGGCTCGCATACATGCGGCGATGGCTGAGCATCGATTCTTCGGCTTCCTGCGATGCCTGCCAGAAGAAGAGATAGGGGCTGATCGTCGTGCCGAACAGCGCGACGATCATCAGGAGGACGTCTTGATTGAACTTCATGTCCGGCACGAGCGTCGCCATCGCGACCTCGCCCCAGGGGATATGCACGCTGAACGCCGCTGCGACGTAGAACAACAGCACCAACGTCATCATCTTCAGGATGCCGGCGTAGCGATGATAGGGGATGAAGATCTCGGCCATCAGACAGACGATGCCGAACAGCACGGCGTACATCAGCGATGAACCGCCGATGACCAGATTCAGCGCTTCGCCCATGGCGGCGAGATCGGCGGCGATATTGATGGTGTTGGCCATCAAGAGGGCGGCGACCAGCAGATAAAGCACCGGGCGTGGCATCACGCGGCCGAGATTACGGGCCAGGCCCTGGCGCGTGTCCCAACCGATACATGCACTTATGATCTGGATCGCCGCCATGAACGGCAGCGTGAGAAACACAGTCCACAGCAGCGTGAAGCCGAACTGCGCGCCGGCCTGGGAATAGGTGGCGATGCCGCTCGGGTCGTCGTCGGCGGCCCCGGTGACCAGTCCGGGGCCGAGCGCCCGCCAAATCCCGCGCATGCAGAAATGCCTTGTCCCCACGAATCCGCCGAATGGCGATCATGCGCCGTGGGCGGGACGGCGCAAGCGATGGTCTTGGTAGGCCCCGTTTTTCACACTGCACTGCATCACATTTGTTGCGATGCAATGCGCATTTTTTGCGATTCGGACACCGGAATCTCTAGACAACATACGAGCGCTCTGCTGGTATTATGTATACTTGATACCAAGAAGGACTTCCGCTTCACGCGTCCTGCGCCTTGTCGCCATAAAGCTAACGGGATAACCACCACTCGGCCGCGCTCCGCGGCAGCACCAAGCTCGAGAGTTTTCCCACCATGGCGCGAAATAAAATTGCGTTGATTGGCGCCGGCCAGATCGGCGGCACCCTCGCCCACCTCATCGGTTTGAAGCAGCTCGGCGACGTCGTGATGTTCGACGTCATGGAGGGCGTCCCGCAGGGCAAGGCCCTCGATATCGCCGAGTCTTCGCCGGTCAACGATTTCGACGCGAAATTCACTGGCGCCAACAGCTATGAAGCGATCGAAGGCGCCGACGTCTGCATCGTCACCGCGGGCGTGCCGCGCAAGCCGGGCATGAGCCGCGACGACCTCCTGGACATCAACCTGAAGGTGATGGATCAGGTCGGTTCGGGCATCAAGAAGTACGCCCCCAACGCTTTCGTCATCTGCATCACCAACCCGCTCGACGCCATGGTCTGGGCGCTGCAGAAGAGCTGCGGCCTGCCGCATCAGAAGGTTGTCGGCATGGCGGGCGTGCTCGATAGCGCGCGCTTCCGTTACTTCCTCGCCGACGAGTTCAACGTGTCGGTGGAAGACGTCACCGCCTTCGTGCTCGGCGGCCACGGCGACACCATGGTGCCGCTCACCCGTTATTCGTCGGTCGCCGGCATTCCGGTGCCGGATCTCGTGAAGATGGGCTGGACGACCCAGGCCCGCATCGATGAGATCGTCAAGCGCACCGCCAATGGCGGCGCCGAGATCGTCAACCTCTTGAAGACCGGCTCGGCCTTCTATGCGCCGGCTGCGTCGGCGATCGCGATGGCCGAGAGCTACCTGCTCGACAAGAAGCGCGTGCTGCCTTGCGCCGCTTATCTCAACGGTGAATACGGCATGAAGGATCTCTATGTCGGCGTGCCGGTGGTGCTCGGCGCCAAGGGCGTCGAGCGTATCGTTGAGGTCGAATTCACGGGCGGCGAAAAGGCCGCTTTCGAAAAGTCAGCCGCTTCCGTGCAGGGCTTGATCGAGGCCTGCAAGAAGATCGCGCCGAGCTTGGCATAAGGGCGAATAGCGAAGTAGCGAGTAGCGAACAGATGGAACTGCTGCTCGCTACTCACTATTCGCCACTCACTACTCACTCTGGGAAAGCCGCATGAACATCCACGAGTATCAAGCTAAAGCGGTACTGCGCGAATTCGGGGTACCGGTTCCGCGCGGCGTGCCGGCATTCACCATCGACGAAGCCCTCAAGGCTGCCGATGAACTTGGCGGCCCGGTCTGGGTGGTGAAAGCCCAGATCCACGCCGGCGGCCGCGGCAAGGCCGGCGGCGTCAAGGTCGTGAAGACCAAGGACGACGTGCAGAAGGAAGCGACCCGCATCCTCGGTTCGACCCTCGTCACGCATCAGACCGGCCCGGCCGGCAAGAAGGTCAACCGCCTCTATATCGAGGAAGGCTCGGCCATCGATCGCGAATTCTATCTTTCCGCGCTCGTCGACCGCGAAACCTCGCGCGTCGCTTTCGTCGTCTCGACCGAAGGCGGCATGGACATCGAGGAAGTCGCGCACAAGACGCCTGAGAAGATCCTGACCTTCTCGGTCGATCCGGCGACCGGCATCATGCCGCATCACGCGCGTTACGCGGCGCAGGCGCTCAAGCTGACCGGCGACCTCGCCAAGCAGATCGGCGACATGCTGCCCAAGCTCTATGCTGCCTTCGTCAGCAAAGACATGAGCATGCTCGAGATCAATCCGCTGGTGGTCACCAAGGACAACAAGCTGATCTGTCTCGATGCCAAGGTCGATTTCGACGGCAACGCGCTCTACCGCCATCCCGACGTGATGGCGCTGCGCGACCTGACCGAGGAAGACGAGAAGGAAACCGAGGCGTCGAAATACGATCTCAATTACATCGCGCTCGACGGCTCGATCGGCTGCATGGTCAACGGTGCTGGTCTCGCGATGGCGACCATGGACATCATCAAGCTCTACGGCATGCAGCCGGCGAACTTCCTCGATGTCGGCGGCGGCGCCACCAAGGAGAAGGTGACGGCGGCGTTCAAGATCATCACCTCCGATCCGAACGTGAAGGGCA
>JANLJK010000102.1 GCA_029255525.1 Pseudolabrys sp. | reverse complement strand
TAGACCATGGCCCAGAGATGGCGGCCTTCCTCGACGTTCACCTGGAACAGGTTGCGCAGGTCGTAGAGCGACGGCGCGGTCTTGCCGAGATGGCGCTGCTGCTCAACCGAGGCGGGCTCGGTGTCACCCTGGATCACGATCAGGCGGCGCAGCAAGGCGCGGTACTCGCCGGGCACTTCCTGCCAGGCCGGTTCGCCTTTGTGGCGGCCGAACGGAATGGTGCGGCCTTCCTGTGCCGGCGCCAGCAACACGCCCCAGCGATACTCGGGCATCTTCACGTAATCGAACTTGGCCCAGCCCTTCGGATCGACGCTCACCGCGGTGCGCAGGTAGACAAGCGACTCCTGGAAGCCTTCCGGCCCCATATCCTTCCACCAGTCGATGTAACCGGGGTGCCACTTCTCCAGCGCGCGCTTGACGCGCACGTCGCCGCCGAGCGCGACATTGTTGGGGATGAGGCCGTCGTAGTCGACTGCTCCGATCGTCATGGGTGTTTTCCTCTCTGTGTTTCCCGGGCGTGGCGCGTTGAGCCGTTACACCCTGTCCCTTGCATAAGTCGGCGACACGCCGCTGCCGTAGAGCTTGAGCGCGCCCTGCTCGCCGATGGCGTTCGGCCGCTGGAAGATCCAGTTCTGCCAGGCCGTCAAACGGCCGAATATCCTGGTCTCCATCGTCTCCGGACCGGCGAAGCGCAGGTTCGCTTCCATGCCGGTCAAGGCGTCGGGCGAGAAGCTGGCGCGCTCTTCGAGCATCACGCGCAATTCGTCGTCCCAGTCGAAGTCTTCGTAGCCCATGGTGACGAGGCCGAGTTCGACCGCCTCTTCGCCTTCGAGCGGTACGCCGATCTTCTTCTCAGCCGCGGCAAGCGTTTCCGGTTCGCCGAGGAAGCGAGTCTGCAGACGCGTCAGGCCGTTGCCCATCGGATAGGGCCCGAAATTGGCTGCGCCCAAGGTGATCGCCGCCGGCTGGCGGTTGTCTCCCTCGCGCATGCCGATCAGCATCAGCGAGCGGTCGGCGGCGAAGGCCAGTTCGGCCAAGGTGCCGGCGAAACATGAGCCAGGCTCCAGCAGCGCGACGAAGCTCTTCGGCGTGACGTCGATGCGCTTGAGTGTGCGCTTGAGGTAATGCCGGATCTCGCGCATCAGCCAGTGGCTCTGCGTCTTCTCCAGAAAGTCGTCATAAGCGAGCACCGCCTTGGCGTCGCCCTCGGTGCGCAGCAGCACGACGGCGATCGCCGCCTCGTTGGCGCGCAGATGCAGGATGGCATCTTCCAGCTCGCGCGCGACAGCGAGCGGCCAGAACGTGTCGCCCAGCGCCTGCGCTGCGTCGGCCGAGGCCGGCACCGGCTGCGAGGGCGCCCGCACGGTGATGGTGACGAGACCGCGCGCGCGCTCGATCTCGACGTCAACATTCGGATAGCTGATGCGGTCGCCGTCGAACTTGCGGGCAAGCGGCGTCAGCTTGATGCCCTTGGCGTCCGCCGGACGGTCGGAGCGCGCGGCAATCTCATGGGCGCGGGCGGCGACGGTCTCTTTCCACTTGGAGTTCGGCACGATCTCATCGACCAGCTTCCACTCCACCGCCTTCGCCCCGCGAATGCCTTCTTCGATGGAGCAGAACACGTCAGCGCGGTCACGGCGCACCTTGCGCTTGTCGGTGACGCGGGTGAGGCCGCCGGTGCCCGGCAGCACCGCCAAAAGCGGCGTCTCCGGCAACGCCACCGCCGAACGGCGGTCGTCGACCAGCATGATGTGATCCGCGGCGAGCGCCAGCTCATAGCCGCCGCCGGCGGCGTTGCCGTTGATGGCGCAGATATAGGTCTGCTTGGAATTGTCGGACGCATCTTCGATCGACATGCGCGTCTCGTTGGTGAACTTGCAGAAGTTCACCTTGTGGCCGTGCGTCGCTTTGCCGAGCATGCGGATATTGGCGCCGGCGCAGAACACATTGTCCTTGCCGGACTTGAGCACGACCGCGCGCACTTCCGGATGCTCGAAGCGCAGGCGCTGGATCGCGTCGTTCAATTCGATGTCGACGCCGAGATCGTAGGAATTGAGCTTGAGCTCATAACCCTCGTTCAACCCACCCGCCTGATCGACGTCCATGATCAGATAAGCGATCTCGCCCTCGGGCTCGATACGCCAATGGCGGTAGCGGGACGGTTCAGTCTGGAAGTCGATCATGGCCATGAAACATAAAAGCGGACCCGCCCATTCGGTTCGGCCCGCATCTCCCTATGCATTATTATGCATATCCGTAGCACCGGCTTTCAGGGCCCGCAAGACGTCAAACGCCTCCTCCGCACATTTTCATCATGTTGCAATGCACCATAATAGGCCTGAAAAATAAGGAAAATTCGCAGATCGACACACTCATCCGGGTTGCAAACACCGCTGCGATGGCCCATAGTTCTTCCGGCATTATATTTCATGTCGGCAGCAAAGATGACCAACGACCGCGTCAAGCCCCTGCCCCCCCGCGACAGCGACACTTATTTGCGGCGCCTGGGCGAGCGCGTGCGCACATTGCGCAGCCAGCGCGGCATGACGCGCAAGGCACTTGCCCAGCATGCGCGCGTCTCGGAGCGCTACCTCGCGCAATTGGAAATCGGCAAAGGCAATTGCTCGATCGTGCTACTGCGGCGTATCGCGCGCGCCATCGGCCTCCCTGTCACGCAACTCGTGCATGACGGTCCCGAGCCACCGCTCGATCTGGTGCTGCTGTCGCAATTCATCGAGCGGCTATCGCCGTCCGAGCTTGCGACCGCCCGCGGCTTGCTCACCAAGCACTTCCGTGAGCCGGCGCCGGCCGGCCGCCACCGCCGCATTGCCCTGATCGGCCTGCGCGGCGGCGGTAAATCCACCCTCGGCCGGCTGCTCGCCGAAAAGGAAGGCGTGCCCTTCATCGAGCTCGACCGCGAAATCGAGCGCCGCAGCGGCGCCACGTTGAGCGAAATCTTCGACATGTTCGGCCAGGAGACGTTCCGCCGCGCCGAACGCGAGGCCTTTGACGAGGTGCTGCGCCAGCACCCGGAATTCGTCCTGGCCACGAGCGGCAGCATCGTTACCGATCCAGGCACCCTGGAAATGCTTCTGGCATCCTGCCTTACCGTCTGGGTGCGTGCGGAACCAGACGAGCACATGCGGCGCGTGATGGCGCAGGGCGATATGCGGCCGATGGCCAATAGCCCCCGCGCCATGCAGGATTTGGTGTCCATTCTGCGCAGCCGGGAACCCCTCTACGCCCAGGCGGACGTGGCGCTCACCACAACCGGCAAGACCCCCGAGCAGAATCTGGCGGAGCTGTTGCGTCTGATCGCGGTTCCCGATAATCGCATTCGCGCCAGATCGGCATAGCCATCCAGACACGCCATTTGAGGAGCCGGCCCGGGGGGCCGGGGTAAAGACGAATGACCGAAACGATCAAGACCGACGTCCTCATCATCGGCGCGGGTCCCGTCGGCCTGTTCGCGGTGTTCGAACTGGGCCTCCTCGACATCAAGACCCATCTCGTCGACATCCTCGACAAGGTCGGCGGCCAGTGCGCCGAGCTCTACCCCGAGAAGCCGATCTACGACATTCCCGGCATCCCGCTCATCACCGGCCACGGCCTGTCCGAAGCGCTGATGGAGCAGATCAAGCCTTTCCACCCGACCTTCCATCTCGGCGAGATGGTAACCACCGTTGAAAAGCTCGGCGAGGCGCAGTTTCGCGTCGCCACCAACGCCGGTAAAATTTTCGAGTGCAAGGTGGTTGTGATCGCAGCCGGCGGCGGCTCGTTCCAGCCCAAGCGCCCGCCGATCGCCGGCGTCGAGGCTTACGAGAGCAAGTCGGTGCACTATGCGGTGCGCAAGATGGACGCCTTCCGCGACAAGAACCTCGTCGTGGTCGGCGGCGGCGATAGCGCGCTCGACTGGACACTCAACCTGCAGCCGATCGCCAAGCGCCTGACTTTGATTCACCGTCGCGACGACTTCCGCGGCGCGCCGGACAGCGTCAACAAAATGCGCGCGCTGGTCGCCGCCGGTCAGATGGATTTGAAGATCGGCCAAGTGACCGAGCTCGAGGGCGCCGATGGCCAGCTCTCGGCGCTGTCGATCAAGGGCAACGACGGCAGCACCGCGCGGATCGACTGCGACGCCATGCTGCCCTTCTTCGGTCTCACCATGAAGCTCGGCCCGGTCGCCGACTGGGGCCTGACGATGGAGAAGGATCTCATCCCCGTCGACATGAGCACCTTCGAGACCAACGTTCCCGGCATCTTCGCCATCGGCGACATCAACACCTATCCGGGCAAGCTCAAGCTCATCCTGTCCGGCTTCCATGAAGGCGCGCTGATGGCGCAGAAGGCGCACCACTACATCTATCCCGAAAAGCGACTGGTGTTCCAATACACCACCTCTTCCACCAACCTGCAGAAAAAACTCGGCGTCGCATAAAGCGACGCCCAACAACAAAGCGAGTAAGCGAGAGCGATGCCCAAGATCACGTTTGTTGAACACGACGGCACTGTGCACACGGTCGACGCCGAACTGGGCTCGACCGTAATGGAAACCGCGCTGCGCAACGATGTCAGCAGCATCGTCGCCGAATGCGGCGGCGGCTGCACCTGCGCGACCTGCCTCGTCCATGTCGACGATGCCTGGAGCCCGATCGTGGGACCGCCGAGCGCCGATGAAGAGCAGATGCTCGACGCCGCCTTCGAGGTGAAGCCGACGTCGCGCCTGTGCTGTCAGATCAAGGTCACCGAAGAGCTCGACGGCCTGATCGTGCACACGCCGGCCTATCAGGGCCGCTGAGCGCACATCGTCAGCTCAGCGCCGCCGACACCAAGCTATTCATTGCCTTAGGCTTTCTTCTGCGTGGCAACTGGCCCCGCGGGAGGCGGATCTCATGGAACTTTCGGCCCGCTGTGCCGTTTGTGCAGGGACTGCCCCACGATCGCGGAAGAAATGAAGACATTCGGCGCGGCGCCTACCCCGCAAGACAATAGACGTATATTCGAGCCGACGCCGCGCTGCCGCAAAGCGCCGCCGCTCGTGCAAATGACATACAAAAACTTGCCCCGGCGCACGATCCTTGCCGCGGCGATAGCTCTCATCACCCACCGCCAGGCCTGACGCCACCATGAACGTCGCGCCCAGCATTGATGTCACCCCTAAGACCGATGATGACGGCCTGTGGTTCAAGGACGCCATCATCTATCAGCTTCATGTGAAGACCTTCGCCGACAATAACGGCGACGGCATCGGCGACTTCACCGGACTGACCGAAAAGCTCGACTATCTGCGCGATCTCGGCGTTACCGCGCTGTGGTTGATGCCGTTCTATCCGAGCCCCGGCCGCGACGACGGCTACGACATTTCCGACTATGGCGACATCAATCCCGCCTTCGGCACCATGAAGGACTTCCGCCGCTTCATGCAGGAGGCCAAGCGGCGCGACTTACGGGTCATCATCGAGCTCGTTGCCAACCACACGTCCGACCAACACGACTGGTTCAAACGCGCCAAGCGCAGCCCGAAGGGATCGAGCGCGCGCGACTGGTATGTCTGGAGCGATAGCGACCAGAAATACCCGGGCACACGCATCATCGTCAGCGACACCGAGAAATCAAACTGGACCTGGGACCACGAGGCGCAAGCCTTCTACTGGCACCGTTTCTCCTCGCACCAGCCCGACCTCAACTTCGAGAATCCGCGCGTGGTGAGCGCCATCACGCAGGTGATGAAGCGCTGGCTGGACACCGGCGTCGACGGCTTTCGACTCGACGCCGTGCCTTATCTCTGCGAGCGCGAAGGCACCAATAACGAGAATCTGCCGGAAACGCACGCCGTGCTGAGGCGGTTGCGCTCGGAGCTCGAGGCCTATGCGCCAGGCAAGATGCTGCTCGCGGAAGCCAATCAATGGCCGGAGGACGTGCAGGCCTATTTCGGCCAAGGCGACGAATGCCACATGTGCTACCACTTCCCGCTAATGCCGCGCATCTATATGGCGATTGCGCAGGAGGACCGTCTCCCGATCACCGATATCATGCGGCAGACGCCGGAAATTCCGGAGAATTGCCAGTGGGCAATGTTCCTGCGCAATCACGACGAGCTCACGCTCGAAATGGTCACCGACGCCGAGCGCGATTATCTGTGGTCGACCTACGCCGCCGATCCGCGCGCGCGCATCAATCTCGGCATTCGCCGGCGCCTAGCGCCGCTGATGGAGAATGATCGCCGCAAGATCGAGTTGATGAACTCGATCCTGATGTCGATGCCCGGGACGCCGATCATCTATTACGGTGACGAGATCGGGATGGGCGACAACATCTATCTGGGCGACCGCAACGGCGTGCGCACGCCGATGCAGTGGACGCCCGACCGCAATGGCGGCTTCTCGCGCGCCGACCCGGCGCAGCTCTATTTGCCCTGCATCATGGACCCGGTCTACGGCTTCTCGGCCGTCAACGTCGAGGCGCAGTCACGCTCGCTGTCATCGCTGTTGAACTGGACCAAGCGCCTGATCAGCGTGCGCAAGTCCACCAAAGTATTCGGCCGCGGCACGCTGACCTTCATCCGTCCGGCGAACCGTTCCGTGCTCGCCTATGTGCGCCAGCTCGGCGACGAGGCAATCCTCTGCGTCGCCAACATCTCGCGCTCGGCCCAGGCGGTCGAGCTCGACATGAGCGCGTGGAAAGGCCGCATTCCACAGGAGATGTTGGGGCGTACACGTTTTCCTCGCATCGGCGAGTTGCCCTACCTCATCACGCTACCGCCTTACGGCTTTTTCTGGTTCCTGTTACTGCCGGAAACCCATAAGGAGCCAGAGAAGGTTCTGCCACGTGAGATCACGACGCTCGTGCTCGGCCATGGCTGGGAGAACGCGGTGTCGGGCTGGACCCGCCGCACCTTCGAGGTCGACGTGCTGCCGGCCTTCATGTCAGACCGCAGCTGGTTCGACGACAAAGGCGCACGCGCACTTTCGACGACCGTCTCTGCCGCCGTACCGATCGAACACGAAGGCGACCGTTTCGCCGCCGTCATCGCGGACGTCACCACGCCACACGGCTTGAGCCGCTATTTCTTGCCGCTGACCGTGCGCTGGACGCGTTTCACCGCGATCGACCGGGGACCGGCCAGCGTGCTCGCGGCCGTGCGCCGTGGACCGCGCGAAGGCACCCTATTGGATGCCTGTGCCGAACCGGAGTTCGTCACGGCCTTGCTGGCGAAGATCCACGCTGGGGCCGATTCCGCCTCTGACAAGGAGCGCATTGAATTCCGGCCGACCGCCGCCTTTGCCGCCGAACCCTTGGCCGAGATCAAGATCGTCAACGGAACCCAATGCGAGCGGTCTAATTCCACCATTACAGTCGACAACAAATACGCCATCAAGTTCCTGCGCCGGATCGCGCCAGGTATTCATCCCGAAGTCGAGATCGGCCGCTTCCTGACCGACGTTGCGCACTTTCAGAATGCACCTACCTTGCTCGGCACTGCCGAGCTTGTCGAAGGCGAGCACCGCAGCGTGCTCGCGGTCGTACACGCTTACATCGAGAACCAGGGCGATGCCTGGACCTTGATCAGCGCCTCGCTCGACCGGCTGCTGGATGAGCAGCGCATGCTGTCGACCGAAGCCATCACCGAAAGCGCGGATACCGCCATCCTCTTTCAGCGTATGCGGCAAATCGGCAGACGTACGGCGGAGATGCACATTGCCTTTGCCACACCGACGGACGACACGGCCTTCAAGGTCGAGCCGATCACGCCAGACGATGTTGCGCGCTGGATCGACGGGATGGCCAATCGTATCCAGATCATCTGCTCCCTCATCGAGCGCACCCGCGACCTACCGGAGGCGGCCCGGCCCCGGGCACGAAAGCTACTCGATCATCACGAGGTGATCCGTGCCTATATCGATGCGGGCCGTCACCGCCTAGTCGAGGGCAC
>JANLJK010000101.1 GCA_029255525.1 Pseudolabrys sp. | reverse complement strand
ATCTTTCTCGCCTTCAACCGCGAAGCTCATAAGCTCGACTTCTCCAAGCTCATCGACAAGCACGTCTATATCTACGACCAGAAGGAAGTGGTCACCGACCTGATCGCGCACCGGCTCAAGCAGGGTGGGCAGATCCTGTTCGAAGTGCAGGATGTCACCATCGATGGTTTCGCCAGCGCCGGCAGCACGCCTATGATCCGTTTCAAGCACGAGGGCAAGGCCCAGGAGATCGAGTGCGATTTCATCGCCGGCTGCGACGGCTTCCATGGCGTGTGCCGGCCGAGTCTGCCGGTCGAGGCGTGGCAAGGTTACGACCGCGTCTATCCCTTCGGCTGGCTCGGCATTCTCACGGAATCGCCGCCGCCGGAGAAAGAGCTGATCTACGCCTATCACGAGCGCGGCTTTGCGCTGTTCTCGATGCGCGGTCCGAGCGTGTCGCGGCTCTATCTCCAGGTCGCGCCGGACGAGGATCTCGACCAATGGTCGGAGGATCGCATCTGGGAGGAGTTGGAGACAAGGCTCCAGGGCGTGCGGCCTCTCCAGCGCGGCAAGATCCTGCAGAAGGGCATCACGCCGATGCGCAGCTATGTCGCCGAGCCGATGCAGTTCGGCCGGTTGTTCCTGGCCGGCGATTCAGCGCACATCGTGCCGCCGACCGGCGCCAAGGGCATGAACCTGGCCATGGCCGACGTGCGCGTTTTGGCGCGTGCTTTCGAGAGTTTCTTCCGCAAGCACCAGACCGATCTGTTGGAGAGCTATTCGACGACCGCGCTCAAGCGGGTGTGGAAGGGGCAGCGCTTCTCCTGGTGGATGACGACGATGCTGCACCGGGTGCAGGGCGGCGAATACGCGGCCTTCGACATGAAGCGCCAACTCGCCGAGCTCGATTACGTGGCGAGCTCGGAAGCCGCGTCGACGTCGCTGGCCGAGAACTACGCCGGCCTGCCGATCGACTGAGGTCGATTCATACACAGCGCCGCTTGTTTGGAACGGTGGGGCGACGCTAACGTCGCCCTTCCGTTTCGAAGCGAGAGGCTCACGATGTCCCGCCGTCCTGCCGCCAAGGTCAAGAGCGCGCCGCGGCGCACGCAAGCGGAGCGCCGGCAGGCCACGCGGGAATCCGTCCTGAAGGCGGCGATGACCGTGCTCGTCGAGGACGGCTACGAGAAGTTCACCACCACGCGGGTGGCGGAAACGGCCGGCATCTCGCGCGGCGCGCAGGAAAACTACTTCCGCACCAAGAACGAGCTGATCGTCGCGGCGACCCGCTACACGCTGACGCAGGCCGCGGCACAGGCGCGGGCGCTCGCCGCGCGCAAGGCGCGGTCCACCGATCCGATCGCGGCCTTCCTCGACAATTCGAGATCCTTCTGCTTCAGCCCGACCTATCTGGCGCTGATGGAAATCGTCAGCGTGTCCCGGCGTCATGCCGAACTGGCCAAAGTGAATACGCCAGTGGTGCGCGAATTCCGCAATGTGCTCGACGACATCTGGATCGATGCGCTCTGCGCGGCCGGCTATGAGCGGGCAAGCGTGACCTCGCTGGTCAAGATGACGCACAATCTCCTGCGCGGCATGGCCTTCGCGTCGGCCTGGCAATCGCGCAAGGCGGAGCACCTGAAGATGCTCGAAGACTGGCATCGCATCGCCGTGCGTGAGCTCAAGCGCGTCTAGCCGGCTCTGTTGTGGCGCGAATTGGGAGCGGAATTTGGTCCCGGTTAGCCGTTCTCAATAAATAAGCACAACTGCTTATTTCTTCTGTTGCCTCCGGCGCGCCGTGCGTCTAGGGTCCCTGCCGTCAAAAACAGACCGGACGCCAAGCGCCGGCACGCGAGGAAAACGGCATGGAACGCAAGGCGGAGGCAAAGATGCGCACGCAGGTCGGCATCATCGGGGCGGGGCCTGCGGGCCTGATGCTGGCGCGGCTTTTACATCTCGCCGGCATCTCGTCGATCATCATCGAGAACCGCAGCGAGGACTATATCTACGGCCGCATCCGTGCGGGCCTGCTGGAGCATTGGGCGACCGATCTCCTGACCGACGCCGGCGTCGGCGCGCGCATGGCGCAAGAGGGCGTGGTGCACTGGGGCAACTATCTCGGCATCAACGGCGAATTGCACCGGCTGGACTTCAAGAAGCTGGTCGACAAGCGCATGACGATCTACGGCCAGCAGGAGGTGGTGAAGGACTTGGTGGCGCAGCGCCGCGCCGACGGCGGGCCGCTGCTGTTCGAGGTCGATAACGTCAGCGTGCACGAGGTGACGTCGGAGCGGCCGCAGATTCGGTTTACGCACGACGGCAAACAGCAGGTCATCGACTGCGACTTCATCGCCGGCTGCGACGGCTTCCACGGCATCTGCCGGCCGACCTTTCCGGCGGACGTCCTCAAGGTATTCGAGCGCGAATATCCATTCGGCTGGGTCGGCGTTCTGACGGAAAGCCCGCCGCCCGACCATGAGCTCATCTATTGCTACACCGACAGCGGCTTCGCGCTCTACACCATGCGCTCGTTGACGGTGTCGCGGCTCTATCTGCAATGTGACCACGACGACGACATTGCCAACTGGTCCGACGACCGCATCTGGCAGGAGCTGCACGCGCGGCTCGGTAGCGCGCGCAAGCTGCAGGAGGGCAAGATCCTGCAGAAGAGCATCACGCCGATGCGCAGCTTCGTCGCCGAACCGATGCGCTACGGCCGGCTGCTGCTGGCGGGCGATAGCGCGCATATCGTGCCGCCGACCGGCGCCAAGGGCATGAACCTCGCCTTCTCCGACGTGCTCTATATGTCGCGGGCACTGGAGGCCTTCTACAAGCAGAAGAACACGGAGCGGCTGGAGGGCTATTCGGCGACCTGCCTCAAGCGCGTGTGGAAAGCGCAACGCTTCTCATGGTGGATGACGCAGATCCTGCACCGCTTCCCCGACGAGACCGCATTCGATCGCCGTCGCCAACTGGCCGAGCTCGATTATCTGACGAGTTCGGAAGCGGCCTCGACCTCGCTGGTCGAGCAGTATGTGGGGCTGCCGCTGGAGTGATCCTCAGCTTCAGCCGCGCGCCAAAGGGCTTTGGGACGGCCGAAACGGTTGCAGCCCACGATGTGGGATGGGACGCGGGTTCAAGCGGCGGACTTGCGCGCATTGAAAATTTTTTCAGCAGCCGGCCCCAGAAACCTAGCATAAGTGCAAGATTGGCGTTTCCGATTACCGCGGGGCGGTATAGCCTTCTCCCGCTTAAGTCCGAAAAACAGGACAAGCGGAGGAAACGACGATGGGCTTTCGACGTGTTATGGCGCGCGTGCTTCTGTGCGCGCTGACTTGCGGTCTGGTGGGCGCCGGCAGTGCCGCGGCGCAGAACTATCCGAGCCGGCCGATTCGTTTCATCGTCGGCTTCGCGGCCGGCGGTGGCAACGATCTGTTCGCGCGGCTGGTGCTCGGCAAGTTCCAGGAGCAGACCGGCTACACGGCGGTCATCGAGAACAAGCCCGGCGCCGGTGGGCGCATTTCGTCCGAATTCGTCGCCAAACAGCCGCCGGACGGCTATACGGTGCTGCTCGGGGCCACGGGCCAGATGTCGATTGCCTCCGCGATCTATCCCAATCTCAATTTCCACGCGGTCAAGAGCTTCATTCCGCTCAACATGATCGCATCGTTCCCGCTGGTGCTGACCGTGCCGGCCAACCATCCCGCCAAATCGGTGAAAGAACTGATCGCCTGGGCGAAGGCTAATCCCGACAAGGCGAACTACGGCACGTCGTCGCCGTCTTTCACCATCGCGACCGAGCTGTTCAAGCTCAAGACCGGCGCACCGGCGGTGGCTATACCGTTCAAGAGCAGCAATGCGTCGGTGCTGTGTGTGATGGCCGGTGACTGTTTGCTGACTATCGTCGACGGTCCGCCGGCGATCCCGCTGGTGACGGGCGGTAAGGTCCGAGCGCTCGCCGTCACCGGCAGCGAGCGCTCGCCGGAACTCCCCGACGTGCCGAGCATGGCTGAAGCCGGCTACCCGGAGGTCAATACCAAATTGTGGAGCGGCTTCTTCGTGCCGGCCGGCACGCCGGACGCGGTGGTGGAGAAGCTCAAGACCGACCTCGGCCGGGCGCTCGCCGACCCGGCGGTGCAGCAAGGCCTCAAGAAGATGGCGACCACGCCGGGCGGCCCGACCGGCGATGCCTTCAAAAAGGTCATCGAGGCCGACATCAAGAACTTCTCCGACGTGGTCAAGGCGGCGAACCTGAAGTTCGACGAGTAAACGTCATACAATTGTCTTAGGGGACAGCGCCGCGTACCGATTGCCGGTACGCGGCGCGCTGCTATGGTGCGCCCGGGGTGCGTCGTGCGGGGAGCAGTGAAGTCATGCGTCTGGCGGTAGCGGTATTGTTGTGTTTCGCCGCTTTTGTTGTGCCAGCTTCCGCCCAGAGGGAACCGCAGCCGCCCACCGACGCCACGAGCGAGACGGAAGCGACCACCCTCGAGGAACTGTTCCAGCACCTCGATCTCATCGGCACCTGGGCCACCGACTGCGCGCAGGCGGCGTCGCCGGCCAATCCGCGCGTCACCATCTCCGTGCCGAGCGAGGGGCTGGTGATCGAGGAGCATTACATCGGTACCGGCTACGCCACCAACAAATACAGCGTGCTCACCGCCCAGCGCCTGTCCGGCGACCGCTTGAGCGTGCAGGTGCTGTTCCAGCCCGGCACCCCGATCGAGGAAAAGCAGAACCTGGTCTTCCTGGTGCAGGGCGGCACGCGGCGCACTTTGTTCAACCAGCCGGAAGGCGGGCCAGTGCGGGTGAAGGACGGACTCGTCGTCGGCCGCGGCACCAAGACGCCGACCTTGAAGAAGTGCGAGTAGGGGCCGATCCTTGAGCATTGCCTATTTCGTCTATTTCGAGTTGCCGGATGCTGCGGCCCGTATCGCGCCAGCCGACCTCGATCGTGTGACGGCCGTCGTGCGCGATCTGCCGCGCCTGAAGCAAGGTCTGGTGTTCACGCCGACCGAGACCAAGACCGAGCACTATTTCCCCGACGATCCGCCATCACCGGCCTTGGCGCTGCAACTAAACTTCGGCGCGATCGAGGATCTCGAAGCGGCGCTGCGCCGTGACGGCGCGTTGCAGGTGCTGGGCGCGCCCGATGCCTTGCCGAGCCTTGAAGGCGCGCGCGTCACGCAGCAGGCGATGCTGCGGCGGCGCTTTCCGGTCGATGAGCCGCGCGTTGCGCCAGGGCTGTCGTGCAGTTATCTCGTGCATTATCCGGGCGCGGCCGACGATCTCAATGTCTGGCACGCGCACTACATCGACCATCACCCCGGCATCATGTGCAAGTTTCCCGGCGTCCGCGCCATCGAGATCTATACACGGGTCGATTGGGTGGGCTTCATGCCGTGGCAGCGCGTCGACTACATGCAGCGCAACAAGCTGGTGTTTGACGACCCGGCGGCGCTGACCGCGGCCTTGTTCTCGCCGGTGAACGCCGAGATGCGCGCCGACTTCGGGCAGTTTCCGAAGTTCACCGGCGGCAACGTGCATTATCCGATGCTGACGGGGGAGATCGTGCCGGGCAGGGCGAGCGCTGAATTGTAGGATGGGTTGAACGCAGCGAAGCCCACGCACCCCAACTCCGAGATCTACACTCGCCCCGCACTCCGCTCGTTCCCGCGCGCAGACATCGGGTTTACCCGATGTCTGCTACCTATCGCGCGCAAGTCGACTACAGCCGACTTGCGATGGGGACCCAGCGCAGTGGTGCAAGCTCGTTAGTGTCTGCTGGATTCCCGCTTTCGCGGGAATGAGCGGAGACAGGGCAAGCCAATCGAATGCGGCGCTACACGTCCAGCATCTCTTCCGCCGCGAACTCCGCCTTTTCCTGGATGAACTCGAAGCGCGCTTCGGCCTTGTTGCCCATCAAGCGCTCGACCGCGCCTTCGGTCGGCTTGCGGTCGTCTTCGGCCAGCATCACGCGCAACAAGGTGCGCTTGGACGGATCCATCGTGGTCTCCTTCAACTGCGCCGCCATCATCTCGCCCAAGCCTTTGAAGCGCGAGACTTCGACCTTGGCATTGGCGTTGAATTCGGACTTGAGCAACTCGTCCTTATGCTTGTCGTTGCGCGCGTAGAATATCTTGCCGCCGTGCTGGAGGCGGAACAAAGGCGGCACCGCGAGATAAAGCCTTCCGGCATCGATCAGGCCCGGCATCTGCCGGTAGAAGAAGGTGATCAGGAGAGACGCGATATGCGCGCCGTCGACGTCGGCGTCGGTCATGATGATGACCTTTTCGTAGCGCAGGTCATCCGTCTTGAAGCTCGCGCCGGTGCCGCAGCCGAGCGCCTGCACCAGATCGGATAGCTGCTGGTTCTGCGCCAGCTTGTCGCGGCCGGCGGACGCGACGTTGAGGATCTTGCCGCGCAAGGGCAGCACGGCCTGCGTCTTGCGATCGCGCGCCTGCTTGGCGGAGCCGCCGGCCGAGTCGCCTTCGACGATGAAGATCTCGGAGTTTTCCGACGATGAGTTCGAGCAGTCGGCGAGCTTGCCGGGCAGGCGGAGCTTGCGCACCGCGGTCTTGCGCGCGATGTCCTTTTCCTGACGGCGGCGGATGCGGTCGTCTGCGCGCTCGATGATGAAGTCCAAGAGCTTGTTGGCCTGCATCGGATTACCCGACAGCCAGTGATCGAACGGATCCTTGATCGCGTTCTCGACGATCTTCTGCGCCGCCGCGGTGGCGAGGCGGTCCTTGGTCTGGCCCTGGAATTCCGGCTCGCGCACGAACACGGAGAGCATGCAGCCGACGCCGGTCATCACGTCTTCGCTGGTGACGTTGGACGCCTGCTTTTCCTTGCCGACGCGGGCGGCGTGGTCCTTGAGGCCGCGCAGCAGCGCTGAGCGAAGCCCGGATTCGTGCGTGCCGCCGTCGGGCGTCGGCACCGTGTTGCAGTAGGAGTTGATGAAACCGTCGGTGTCGGCCGACCAGGCGACCGCCCATTCGACCGCGCCGGCGCGGCCCGCTTTGCCCGATGAGCCGGTGAAGATGTCGGGATGCACCAAAGTGGCGCTTTCAAAGCTCGACGCGAGATAGTCCTTGAGGCCTTCGGCGAAATGGAAGGTGGCGTTCTCCGGAATGTCGGAGCCGTCGAGCAGTGACGGGTCGCAGTGCCAGCGGATCTCGACGCCGCCGAACAGATAGGCCTTCGAGCGCGCCATCTTGAACAGGCGCTCGGGCTTGAAGTGGGCCTTGGCGCCGAAGATCTGCGGGTCCGGCTTGAAACGCACGCGCGTGCCGCGCTTGTTCGGCGCGCGGCCGACTTTCTCAAGCTTGCCTTTCGGCTTGCCGCGCTCGAACGCCATGCGGTACTGCGTCTGCTCGCGCCAGACGTCGACTTCCAGCCGTTCCGATAGCGCATTGGTGACCGACACGCCGACGCCGTGCAGACCGCCGGAGGTCTCGTAGACCTCGGAGTCGAATTTGCCGCCGGCGTGCAACGTGCACATGATCACTTCGAGCGCCGACTTGTTCTTGAACTTCGGATGGTCGTCGACCGGCATGCCGCGGCCGTTGTCGGTGATGGACACGAAGCCGTCGGCGTCGAGATCGACCTCGATCCAGTCGGCGTGGCCGGCCAGCGCTTCGTCCATCGAGTTGTCGATCACCTCGGCAAAGAGGTGATGCATCGCCTTCTCGTCGGTGCCGCCGATATACATGCCGGGGCGGCGACGGACGGGTTCCAGACCCTCCAGGACCTCGATGTGCTTGGCGGAATAGCCGCCATCGCCGCCCGAGGGCTTGGACGCGGCGGCGCGCGCCGGCTTGCCCCGCGACGCGGCCGCGGGCGCGGCTTTGCCGCCAAAGAGATCGGGTTCTTGGGTGCTTTTCTTTTTGGTTGCAGGCTTTGCCATTGAAACCTTCAGGTAGGTCGTCGCGAATCACTTGCCGCCACTATGCCACGAC
>JANLJK010000100.1 GCA_029255525.1 Pseudolabrys sp. | reverse complement strand
TTACCATCGATCCCAAAACGCGTGAGGAATACGTCGCGCTGCTCGGTCGGCTGCACGAGGTTCCGCGGCTCGATGCCGAGACGACCCGCCGCGCGCGGCTGCATTATTATGGCGCCTTGCGCCTGCGGCCGGTGCCGATGCGGTCGTTTAAACTCGGTTATGACGTCGTTTTCGGTGGCAATAACACGGGCCGGACTCAGGTTGTCCTTGTGAGGCCGGCCGATCGACGTTTGCTGGAGACAGAGGATCTTGGCCGTCTCGTCGATTGGATGGCGACGCACCACACGAGCGAGCTATTGGTACACGAGTTCAGCAAGTCATGAATATGTCGGTTATTGAGCGCGAGGACGGATTTGACCGGTCTTTGCTGGTCGAGGTCATGGCTGCTGAGGTGCATCTGGCCGCAGGTGAGCTGCAGGTGGGATCGCGTACGGTGCCGGTGCGTGACGGCGTTGTGCGGTTCCGCGAAGATAGCGGGTATAACAAATCCTTTGCTCTTCAGTGGAACCGCTTCAAGACTAATCAGATCGACGCTGTCAACGGCACCCACCTGTCGATGAAACGTTTCGACGAAACGGGTTGGCGTATCGAAGAGCTTGCGGGGTGCTCCGTGCTCGAGGCCGGCTGCGGCGCGGGACGCTTCACCCGCATCTTGGCAGAGTCGGGCGCGCGGCTGGTGAGCTTCGACTATTCGGCCGCTGTCGATGCGTGTCGTGAGAACAATGGCAAGTTCAATAACGTCACGCTCATGCAGTGCGACATCTTCGACATGCCGTTCCGGCACGGTGCGTTCGATTACGTGTTCTGCCATGGCGTGTTGCAGCATACGCCTGATCCCAAAGGCGCATTCATGGCGCTCGCGCGGCTCGTCAAGCCGGGTGGAAGGCTTTCCGTCGACGTCTATCGCAAGGACGGCCTGATCCGCCCGTGGAAGTCGAAATATCTCTGGCGGCCTTTGACCACGCGGATGAAGCCGGAGAGATTGCTGCGCTTCCTGGAGTGGTTCATTCCGAGGTGGCTGCCAGTCGATACCGCGATCAAGCGCATCCCGTACGCGGGCAATTACCTCGGCTCGATTATTCCGTGCTGGAACTATTATCTCACCGATCTAGCGGACGAGCAGAAGGTCGCCTGGGCGATCATGGATACGTTCGATGCACTGGCGCCGGCTTACGACATTCCGGCACGGTTAGAGGATGTGCGCGCTTGGTTTGGGGAGTTGGGCTGGACCGATATCGAAGTGCGGCCCGGCGGGAACGGCGTGGTTGGCAATGGGCGGCGGCCCGGCGAGGCAAGTGAGGGGGCGGTCTGATGCCAAAGAACTATCCCAAGATGGAGTGGACCTCCGAACGTATTGCGCGCTTCTGGAACTGGCAGTCGCAATACCCGGATGTCTATTTCACTTATCTGTTTGGTTCAGCTATTGTCGCGTCTCTAAAGCGATACCTGCGCGGGCGTAAGCGCGTGCTCGATTACGGGTGCGGGGTAGGCTATCTGCTGCCGCATCTATGCGCCCAGGTTCCCGAGGCTTATGGGGCCGATCCGTCATCCGAAAGCGTTGCGCGCACCAATGAGCGGTTGGCCGGCACCCCGTCATTCAAAGGCGCTTATCTTATTGATGACTTGCGAGCTCGTACGCTCACTTTCGATGCGATCCTCTGTATTGAAGTTATAGAGCATCTGGATGACTCTGCGCTAGATGCGGTGCTGGCGGATATTCGAAGCTTGCTCGCGCCCGGCGGTGTTGCCGTGTTTAGCACGCCGAACAACGAAGATCTTTCGAAGAGCATGATCCTCTGCCCTGCGAGCGGTGAGATATTCCACCGTTGGCAACATGTCCGAAACTGGAATAGCGATACGCTGCCGGCGCGGTTGCGAGCGGCTGGCTTCGACGTGATGGAGGTAGTGGAAACCAATATGGCGGTGGCGACGGCTGGTTCGCCGGTTGCTCTGCTCAAGCGCGCGGTCAAAAGGGTTCTGTTCGGTGACCCAGGCAAGCCGCATTTGGTCTGCATCGTCAAGCGCGCCAGCGGCGGCTGACCGGGTTCATTTTCTTTATGTGCGGTATCGTCGGTATACACGGACCTCAGGAGCCGGCTTGGATCGGTGCGATGAGTCGTCGCATGGTCCATCGTGGTCCCGACGATGACGGCGTTTATGTAGATTGTGAGGTCGGTCTGTCGCTGGCGATGCGGCGCCTAGCCATTCTCGATCTCGTCGGGGGTGCGCAACCAATGTGCTCGCCGGATGGGCGTTATGTCCTGGTCTACAATGGTGAGATTTATAATTCGCAGGCATTGCGCCACTCGCTTGAGGCGGTGGGCGAACGTTTCTCCACCGATCATTCCGACACCGAGGTGCTGCTGCGGCTGTTGATGCGCGAAGGCGAGTCTTGCCTCGCACGCCTCAATGGCATGTTCGCTTTCGCCTTCTACGATTCCGCTGCGCGGACGCTGCTATGCGCGCGCGATCGGATGGGCATCAAGCCGTTCTATTATACCCAGCAGGACGGTCGTTTCGCCTTCGCGTCCGAGCTGAAGTCGCTGTTGATGCTGTCCTTCGTGCGCCGCGATGTCGACCACCAGGTGTTATTCGACTATCTCAGCCTGCTCTACGTGCCGGGCGAACAGTCGATCCTGTCGTCGGTCCGGCGGCTTCCGGCCGGACATTGCCTGAAATACTCGCTTGCCACGAAGGCGGTCGAGATCAAAAGCTGGTGGCGGCTTGAGTACACGCCCGACCGCGCTGTTGCGAAGGCCGAATGGCCCGCGCTCATTCGCGACGAGCTGCGGCAGGCGGTTACGCGCTGGAGCCAGTCGGATGTGCCCATTGCCGTCTCGCTGTCCGGCGGGCTCGATTCATCGGCGATCACAGCACTGGCGGTGCAGGCCGGACTCGACATCTCCGCTTATTCGCTTGGCTTCGAAGGCCCGGGCGAGGCGGCGTGGAACGAGCTGCCGCTGGCGCGCGACGTTGCCCGGAAATGGGGCCTTCACCTGCATGAGCTCGTATTGCGGCCCGAGCAGACGCTCGACGCGCTGCCGCGCATGGTGGAGGCATTGGACGAGCCTTACGGCGGCGGCTTGCCGTCCTGGTTTGTGTTCGCGCAGATGGCCGGAAAGGTGAAGGTGGCGCTCACCGGCACCGGCGGTGACGAGCTGTTCGGCAATTACGGCAAATGGCGCGCGTTGGAAGGTGGCCCGTTGGCGCGCTGGCGGCGCACAAGCGTGGGCACAATCGATCGCGAATGCTTCGCGCGGGATTTTTTCAATCGGTTCTATTACTTTCCGGATGCGGCCAAGCGCGATATCCTCACCGACGGCGGCGCGGCATGTCGCGACACGGCCGCGTTGCTCTACGAACGTTTCAACGCGCAGCCACAGATCTCGCTCCGTGATGGCGTGGCCAGCCTCGATATCGGCACTCAATTGTCGGAAGAATTCCTGTTCATGACCGATCGGTTCTCGATGGCGCATTCCATCGAAGCCCGCACGCCGTTCCTTGACAATGGTCTTGTCGATCTGGTGCGCCGCATTCCGGCCGATATCCGTACGCGCCGCAACGATCTCAAATATCTGTTGCGGGAGGCGGTGGCGCCGCTGTTGCCTAAGTCCTTGCTGAAGGCGCCGAAGCGCGGCTTTGTCATTCCGTTCGGATTGTGGTTGCGCGGTCCCTTGAAGTCTCAGGTCGAAGAGCTGTTAGGGCCGGACCGTTTACGACGGCAGGGCCTCTTCAAGCCGGTGTTCTACGATCACTACGTCAAGCCGCATCTCGATGGCCGGGCCGACCACACGCAACGGATCTGGTCGGCGATGATGTTCCAGTTCTGGCATCGGCAGTTCATCGAGAGCGCCGGCACCGAAGTGGCATCCAGCGGCGCCGACGCGCTTGCCCGCGCATGAGCATGTCCGTCGTCCATTTCTCGACCGCCGACGGCGAGGGCGGCTCGGCGCGCTCCGCCTACCGTATTCATTCGGGTTTGCGGCGGCGCGGGCATCGTTCGCGCATGCTGGTGAAGTACAAGGTGCTCGACGACGCGGATGTCGACGCCGTCTCGGGTGGCCCGCTGCTGCGCCGCTGCGATGCGGTCGCGGATCGCATCACGTGGCGCCTGGGCTTGCAGTATCAGGTAGTGCCGTCGGCGCTGCGCGTGCTGCGTCATCCTTGGCTCGACAAGCCGGATGTTATCCAGCTCTTTAACACGCATGGTGGTTACTTTGCGCCATGGATGCTGCCGGCGTTGGCCCGGCGCGCGTCTTTGGTGTGGCGACTGTCCGACATGTGGCCGATGACTGGCCACTGCGCCTATGCCGGGCCGTGCGAGCGTTGGCAAACGGGCTGCGGGGCGTGTCCGGACCTCGCCACTTATCCGGCCATCGGGCTCGACACGACGGCTTATCTCTGGCGGCAGAAGCAGCATCTGTATAGCCGCGCCAAGTTTACGGTCGTCGCGCCATCGAGCTGGATCGAAGGCATTGCCCGCAAGTCGCCGTTGCTGGGCCAAGCTGACATTCATCGCATCCCGAACGGGCTTGATCTGGATGCTTTCCACGAGACCGATAAGGGGGCTGCGCGCCGGCATTTCGGCGTGCCGCAGGACTGCACGGCTATTCTGTTCGCACCGCATGTTGCCGGCGACAACAAGCGCAAAGGGGGAGATCTGCTCGAAGCCGCCTTGCATCGTCTTGGCGTTCGAGACGATGTCGTGCTGCTGGTGGCGGGCGTCGGCGCCGAGCAGTGGATTGGCCGCGTGCCGCAGAAGGTCATTGCGCTCGGCTATCTGCGCGAGGATCGTCTGATGGCGATGGCGAACAGTGCATCGGATGTCGTGGTGGTGTCGTCCGCCGTGGAGAATTTGCCGAATGGTGTAATCGAGGCCTTCGCCTGCCGGCGGCCGGTGGTTGCCTTCGATTCCGGCGGCATGCGCGATGCCGTGAGGGACGACGAAACCGGCGTTTTGGTGCCGCCGCTCGACGTGGCTGCTTTGGCCGATGCGCTGGCGCGCACGATTGGCGATGCTGAGGCGTGCCGCGCCATGGGCGAGCGGGCCCTGGCCCTGGCCAAGCAGGAGTTTTCGGCCGATGTCGAGGTCGCGCGCTTCGAATCTCTTTATGCTTCTCTGATCGAGAGACGGTTGCACTGATGACGCAAATCCTCCTCTCCGGCGGCGGCCTGACCGTCGCCGACGTTCCCGCGCCGCAGGTGGAGCCGGGCGCGGTGCTGGTGCGCGCGTCCGCCTCCTGCATTTCGGTCGGGACCGAGCTGTCCGGTGTGAAGGCGAGCAATCTGCCGCTGTGGAAGCGTGCGTTGCGGCGGCCGGATCAAGTGCGCCGCGTTATCGAGATGGTGCGCGCGCAAGGCTTTGCCAAGACGCAGGAATTGGTGCGCTCGCATCTCGCGCAGGCGCAGCCGCTCGGCTATTCGCTGGCCGGCACGGTCATTGCCGTCGGCGCGGGCGTCGACGACATCTTTCCCGGCGATCGCGTCGCCTGCGCCGGGTCGCAGGCCGCATTTCATGCCGAAGTGGTCTGCGTACCGCGCAATCTCGTCGTGCGGACGCCCGATGACGTTGTCGACGAAGCCGCGGCCACCGTGGCCTTGGGCGCCATCGCGCTGCATGGCATCCGCCGCGCCGAGCCGACGATGGGCGAGACCTTCGTCGTGGTCGGACTCGGCATTCTCGGCCAGTTGGCCGTGCGCCTTCTGAAGGCGTCCGGCATCCGTACCATCGGCGCCGATCTCAATGCGGCGCGTGTCGCGCAGGCGCGGGCGCAGGGGCTCGATCTGGCGCTCGACGGCAGCGACGATGCCGAGCAGCAGGTGGCGCGGCTCACCGGCGGCTTCGGCGCCGACGCGGTGATTATCACGGCTGCGACCTCTTCCGACGAGCTGCTCGGTTCGGCGCTACGCATGTGCCGGCGCAAGGGTCGCGTCGTGTTGGTCGGCGATGTGCCGATCGCCATTGATCGCGCCGACATCTACGCCAAGGAGATCGACTTCCGCATCTCCAGCTCCTATGGCCCGGGCCGTTACGACCGCGGTTATGAAGAGGGCGGTCTTGATTATCCGGCCGGCTATGTGCGGTGGACCGAGAACCGCAACATGCAGGCCTATCTCGGCCTGCTGGCGACGGGTGGCGTGCGCATCGATGATCTTGTCGCGACCCGCTACGCCATCGGCGATGCTAAGGCAGCCTATGCGGCCTTGCAGGCCGAAGGCGCCGACAAGCCGCTCAGCGTCATCCTCACATATCCACACGGGGGCGACGAAAAGCCCGTCGCGCGCATCGCCAATCCGGCCTTGCGCACCGGCCGCACGGGCACGCTGCGCGTGGCGATGATCGGGGCGGGCGGTTTCGCCAAAAGCACCTTGCTGCCGATCGTCAAGAGCGAGACCGGCCGCTTTACGCTGCAATCGGTCTGCGCCCGCCATGGCCACAATGCGAGCGCGGTCGCCAGGCAGTTCGGTGCGCCGGAAGCGGCCACCGACGTCGATGGCGTTCTCGCCGCGCCGGATGTCGACGCCGTCATGATCGCGACGCGCCATCACCAGCACGCCGACTTGGTGCTGCGGGCGCTCAAGGCCGGCAAACATGTCTTTGTCGAGAAGCCGCTGTGCCTGACGACGACGCAACTCGACACTATCGCCGCCTTCTACGGCGACGACCCCGCTGGTAAGCCGCTGCTGATGACCGGCTTCAACCGCCGCTTCTCGCGCTACGCAACCGCCATCGCGCAGGCGACCGCCGCGCGCAGCAATCCGATGATGATCGATTATCGCATCAATGCGGGCTATCTGCCGCAGGACTCCTGGGTGCACGGCGCCGAAGGTGGTGGCCGCAATATCGGCGAAGCTTGCCATTTCTACGATCTGTTCGTGATGCTGACTGGGGCCAAGGCGGACACCATCGACGCCACGTCCATTCAGCCACACACCGGCTATTACGGGCGTAGCGACAATTTCGTCGCCACCTTCGGTTTCGCTGATGGATCGGTTGGCAAGCTGACCTACACGGCGCTGGGCGCATCCGACTTCCCCAAGGAGCAGTGCGAGGTCTATTGCGACGGTCGCGTCTACAGTCTCAATGACTTCAAGCAGCTCACAGCGACTGGCGCCAACGGCCCGAAGCTGACCACGGCGACGTCCGAAAAGGGCCACCGCGAGGAGCTCAAGGCTTTCGCCGACGCCATCCGCAAAGGCGGTGAATGGCCGATCCCGCTCTGGCAACAGCTTGAGGCCATGCGCATGGCCTTTGCCGTCGAAAGCCGGATTACGCCCAAGGGCACCGTGCCATGAAACATGCCGCCATGAACCAGTTTGCCGATGCCTCGTGGCCCGGCCGTCCGCCGCTGCCGCAGGAAGACATCTTCGGCAACACCAAGAAGCTGCGCTTTATCTTGCGCACGATCGAGGAGCATCGTGCCAAGCTTGGCCGCGACGTCAATGTGCTCGACTTCGGTTGCGGTAATGCCGCTGCCGTCGGGCAATATCTGATCGGCGAGGGCGTCAATTATGTCGGCGTCGACTTCCACGAGCCGTCTTTGTCCTATGCCCGCCAGCACTTCGGCGGATCCAAGGCGGAATTCCTGACTACGGTGCCGGCTGACCGTGCCTTCGACGTGGTCGTCTATGCCGACGTGCTGGAACATGTGCCGGATCCGCTCGGCATCGTTTCCGAGCACGCAAAGGTGCTGGCGCCGGATGGTATCATGATCGGCTCGGTGCCGAACGGCTACGGCCCGTGCGAGACCGAGAAATTTCTCGACCGCCATCTGCAACTCTCTCAGAGGCTGCGCTTCGCGACGCGCAGCGCGATGCGGCTTACCGGCCGGGCGCCGAATGATGGCCCCTTTCTCCCCGCGCCCCACGAGTCCGGCCACCTCATCTTTTTCCCACTGAAGAGCCGCAAGCGTATGGCCAATGCCGCCGGCATGCGCATCGTGCACTTCGCGCATGGGG
>JANLJK010000099.1 GCA_029255525.1 Pseudolabrys sp. | reverse complement strand
TCGCCAGCCGCATCCTCTCGTTGATCGCGGGAAACGCATTCTTGCGCAGCGGCGCAAAGCCGTTGCTCATCGGCTTGAACGGGCTGGTCAAGGTGACGTGCAAGCCGAGCGCGGCGCGCGTCTCGCCGGAATTGAGCATCTGTAACGCGTCGACCGCCTCGGCATCGATATGCGTTGCGGCCATCATCACCGAGGTGGCGTTGAGACGTCCGTTCAGGATCAGTTGCCGGATGGCGTCATTGACGCCCGGTGCCATGCCGTAGTCGTCGGCGCAGAGCCAGATCCGGCGGGGTGCGGCCACGTTATTCCGCCGCGTGCGACGCGGCCGGCGAAGCCTTGGTGGCCTCATTGCTGTCGGCCTGCTTCAGATTGTGCTCGGCGACGAAATACACGGGCCGCGCTTTGATCTCCGACAGCATCTTGCCGATGTATTCGCCGAGGATGCCGATCATCAGGAGTTGCACGCCGCCGATCACCATGATGCCGACCACCAGCGACGGATAGCCCGGCACGTCCTGGCCGAACAGCAGCGTCTGCACGATGATCCAGATGCCGAACACCAGCGCGCTGGCGGCGAACAATGCGCCGAGCAGGCTGGCGAGCCGCAGCGGCGCCACCGTGAACGAGGTGAGGCCCTCGATCGACAATCCGATCAACGTCCAGACGTTCCAGGTCGTCTTGCCGTGCTCGCGGCGCGCCGGCTCGTAGTCGACGCGCACCTGGCGAAAACCGATCCAGCTCGACAGGCCTTTGAAGAAGCGGTTGCGCTCCGGCATCTGCCGCAGCGCCGCGGCGGCGCGCGGCGACAGCAGGCGGAAGTCGCCGGCGTCCTCGGGGATTGGCTGGCGCTGGCCCCAGTTGATCAGGTCGTAGAAGAATTTCACCCCGAGCGTGCGCAGATAGGGCTCGCTCTCGCGGTGCGCCTTGGCGGTGTAGACGACGTCGTAGCCATCATCGAGCCAGCGCGAGACCAATGTCTCAATCAGGCTCGGCGGATGCTGGCCGTCGCCGTCCATGAACATGACGGCGCCCAAGCTGGCATGGTCGAGGCCGGCGAGGAGGGCCGCCTCCTTGCCGAAATTGCGCGACAGCGAAACGATCTGCACGTCGGCCGAAATGGCCGGCAGGGCCTTGGCCACCAGGTAAGTGTCGTCGCGGCTGCCGTCGTCGACATAGACGATCTCGATGGCGAGGCCGCGCTTCGCCTGGAGGAAGCGCGCCACCTCGGTGAGGCGCTCGTGCAGGCTGGGCAGGCCCTTGGCCTCGTTGAACACCGGAACAACGATCGACAGGCCGGGCGCGGTCGGGGACTGCGCCGTTCCGGTGCTGGATCGTGTGGATTTGGCCGCCATTGTCGTGAAACCTGCCGCTGGTCGTGAGGCGCGATCTATACCGTACCGCGCCGGTCCTGTCCCGCCCGCCCTACCGGGCCGCCGGATGTCATGCTAAGCGGGATATAATGATCCCAGCGCCCTTGCAAAACATCATCGACCGTCTGACCGTCGCCTGGCACGAGCGCGCGCTCGCCCTCAAGGCGATCAGCTTCGCCTTTGTCGGTGTGGTCAATACGGCCATCGATTTCAGCATTTTTTGGACCGCGGCCAAGTTCCTGGAATGGCCTTTGGTGCCGGCCAATGTGCTGGCCTGGATCGTGGCGGTCAGCTTCTCCTACGTGATGAACTCCTTCACCACCTTCGGCCCGGAATCGGGCGGGGTGCTGCGCTGGCGCGACTACCTGACCTTCGTCGCCTCCGGTGTTGCCGGCATGGTGGCCTCGACCGCGACCTTGTTCGTCCTGTCTTATATGACGCCACTGTTGGTGGCCAAACTCGTCTCGATCGCGGTGAGCTTCGTGGTCAACTTTTCGTTGTCGCACTTCGTCGTGTTCAAGGCGAAGAAGCCGAACGACTAATTCGTCGTTCCGGGTTCGCTCGCTTTGCGGGCGTCCCGGAGTGACGGAGTGTCATAGCCCCGCCTCTAGCTTGGCGTAGAGCGGATTGTCCTTCGAGAACACGTAGCCGAGCTCGGCGACCGACACGGCTTCCGCGCCGTGCTCGCGCATGAAGCTCGTCAGCGCATAGACTTGGCCCGGCGGGCAGTGCAGCGTCAGCATGGAGGTGATGTCTGCTCTGGGCCAGAAGGCAACGTGCCAGGGTGACCGTCACAGCATTAGCGGCTACTTTACCTTCTCATTCGTTATGCTGAGGTAAGCGTGGGCAGACATTCCAACCGGAGCAGCGGATGGTCCATCAAATGGTGACGGCGCAACCCGCCGTGGCGATGCGGCATTGGCGGCCTGCCGCCATCCTGACGCTTGCGGCGGTGACCGCGCTCACGGCGCTCACCGCCGATGCTCTGGCGGCGCCGCGACGCCCCGCGCAATCCGCGGAGGCGACGGCGCCGCGCGCGGCCGGCGAGCCGATCATGGCGATCGTGTCCATCAAGAGCCAGCAGGTCACTTTCTACGACGCCGACGGTTGGATTCTGCGGGCGCCGGTGTCGACCGGCGTTGGCGGGCGTGAGACGCCCGCCGGCATCTTCGCCATCATCGAGAAGGAAAAAGACCACCGCTCCACCATGTATGACGATGCCTGGATGCCGAACATGCTGCGCATCACCTGGAACGGCATCGCCCTGCACGGCGGGCCGCTACCTGGCTATGCGGCCTCGCACGGCTGTATCCGGATGCCCTACGGCTTTGCCGAGAAGCTCTACGACAAGATCTGGATCGGGATGCGGGTGATCATCTCGCCGGACGACGCGGCCCCAATTGATGTCTCCCACTCCGCGCTCCTCGTGCCGAACGCGCAGGCCATCGCCGCCGCGCCGGCGCGGGCCGACACGCTCGTCCGCGAGGCCGATGAGGCCAAGAAGGCGGCCGACGACGCCAAGAAAGCCGTCGCGCGCGCGAAGCGCGAGACGGCATCGCTTAACGCCTCGCTGCGCAAGCTAAAATCGCTGAAGACCCGCGCCGACGCCGCGCTCGCGTCCGCCGACAGGGCGCTCGCCGCGGCAAAGACGGACGAAGCCAGGGCGCGGGCCGAGACGCGGAAGCAGAAGGCCGCCGCCAAGGCGGCGGAAGCGGGGGCCCAGCTCGACACCGCCACGGCCGATGCACAATCGAAACGCGACGCCGACGTTGCCGCCAAGGACGCACTCAAGGCGGCCGAGACCAAGAAGGCCGCGACCGCCAAGGCGGCGAGCGACGCCAAGCTCGTGCTCGAACCGGTCTCGATCTACATCAGCCGCGCGACACAGAAGCTTCACGTTCGACGCAACACGCACAAACGCTGGCCAGACGGGGGTGAGGTCTTCGATTCGTCCATCGAGGTTCCGGTCTCGATCCGCGATCCCGACAAACCGATCGGCACGCACGTGTTCACTGCGATGGCGCGCCAGGGCGCTGCGCTGCGCTGGACCGTGGTCACGATCGAAAACGGGGACGACGCCAAGAACGCGCTGGACCGCGTCACCATCCCGCAGGACGTGCTTGATCGCATCGCGCCGACAGCGTCGCCGCGCTCTTCGATCATCGTCTCGGACGAGCCGTTGAGCAGCGAGACCAACTATCGCACCGAATTTGTCGCGGTGTTGAGCAACCAACCGCAGGGTGGGTTTATAACGCGCAAGCCGAGCACCAACGTCAACGTTGCGGGCGACGATGGCTTCCGAAGAGACGACGGCTTCTTTTTCTTCCAGCGCAATTGGGATGCGCCTCGGCGCGGCGACTCTTATCGGCCGCGACGAGGCTGGTGGTGGTAGGATGCGGCATGCCACGCGTGCACCATTGTCAGGCCGGCTTGCATCGTGATGACGTTAAAGCCTACAGCCCCGCTTCAAGCTTAGCGTAGAGCGGATTGTCCTTCGAGAACACGTAGCCGAGCTCGGCGACCGACACGGCTTCCGCGCCGTGCTCGCGCATGAAGCTCGTCAGCGCATAGACTTGGCCCGGCGGGCAGTGCAGCGTCAGCATGCCCGACGAGGTCGGCCCGCCGAACGGCGTCTCGACGCCGAACCGCGTTTTGGCTTCATCGACCAGCGCGGCGTCGCAGGCGGCAAAGCGCGCGCGCACTTCGCGATAGGCCTTGGCGCGCGCCTGCGCGGCGATGCGGTCGAGGATGACGCGGGCCAGCTCGCGCTGCTCCGGCGTCCACTCGGCCTTGCGCGCGGCGACGAGATTGGCCTGCGAGCGCAGGATCGTGCCGTCTTCGATCACCTTCAGTCCATTGGCGACCAACGTGTTGCCGGTGGTGGTGATGTCGACGATCAATTCAGCGGTGCCGGCGGCGGGCGCGCCTTCGGTCGCGCCGGCGCTCTCGACGATACGGTAATCGATGACGCCGTGCGACGAGAAGAAGTCGCGCGTCAGATTGATGTATTTGGTCGCCACCCGCATCTTGCGGCCGTGGTGATGACGGAAGGCGGTCGCGACATCGTCGATGTCGGCCATGGTGCGCACGTCGATCCAGGCCTGCGGCACCGCCACCACGACATTGGCGAAGCCGAAGCCCAATCCTTCGATCAGCACGACGCGCGCATCGGCATCCGGCATTTGCTCGCGCACCAGGTCTTCGCCGGTGACGCCGAGATGCACCGCGCCTTGCGCGAGCTGCGAGGTGATTTCGGAGGCGGAGAGATAAGCGACCTCAACGCCGTCGAGACCGGCCACGGCGCCGCGATAATCGCGCGCGCCGCGTGGCTTGACGAGATTGAGGCCCGAGCGCGCGAAGAAGGCTTCGGCGTTTTCCTGCAGCCGGCCCTTGGCCGGTACGGCGATGATGAGGGGAGCGCTCATGCTGCGGCTCCATAGACCGCGAGGCGTTCGATCCACACCGCGAAGCCGACGGCCGGGATCGGCGCGGGGGCGCCGAGCCGCGTGAGCAGGCCATCATAGCGGCCGCCGGCGACCAAAGGATCGCCGGTGCGTGCCGGATCGGTCAGCTCGAACACGAAGCCGGTGTAATAGTCGAAGCCACGGCCGAACGAGGTCGAGAAGCGGATGGACTTCAGGTCGATGCCGCGCGCGGCGAGGAAGCCGGTGCGACTCTCGAACAGGTCGAGCACGGGCGTGAGCGCGGACAGCATGCCGGCCTCGGCCGCGAGCGCGCGCAATTCGGCGGCGGCTTCGTCCGGGTCGCCGGTGATGGCGAGAAAACGTTCGATCAGGCTGCGCACCTCGCGCGGCAGCTTGGTGCTCGCGCCCAAGGCCGACTGCTCGAGGAAGCGGTCGGCGATCTCAGCCACCGAACGGCCGCCGACGGCATTGATACCGGCGATCGACAAGAGGTCGGTGACCAGCGCGTGCGCGCCTTTCGGATCGGAGCCGGCGAGCGCCGCCAGCACGCCCTGATATTCGGGCCGCGCGTTATTGCCGCCGAGCACCAGGCGGTCGAGGTCCTGGGCCAGGTTGGTCTTGCGGTTGAAGTCCTTCACCAGCCGGCGCTTCCAGGCCGGCGGCAGATCGAGCGCGGCGATGAGCGCGGCGAACAGCGCGACGTCGCCGATCTGGATCGACGGCGCGGCGAGGCCATAGTGCGCGGTCGCCTCCAGGCCGAGCGACAGCATCTCGGCATCGGCGGCGGCCTGGTCGGGCCGGCCGAAGCTCTCGATGCCGGCCTGCAGGAATTCGGCCGGGGCGTCGTTCCGATGGCGGAAAACGGGTCCGAGGTAGCAGAAGCCGGCGACGTGGCCGGCCGCGGGGGAGGCGAGGTAATCGCGCGAGACCGGGATGGTCAGGTCGGGCCGCAGGCAGAACTCGGCGCCACCGGGCGCGGTCGTCAGATACATGCGCTTGCGGATGTCTTCCCCGGAAAGATCCAAAAACGGTTCGGCCGGTTGCAGGATCGCGGGCGCCACGCGGGCATAGCCGGCGCGCTCATAGGAGGCGATCATCGCCTCCGCCCGTGCGTCCGATCCCGCCGTCCCTGTTGTCACACGCGCGTCCATCACTCGTCCCAACTCACGCCACTGCCCTTATCCCGGCGGCCCTTTAGCACGAGAGCTTTAAGGATTCGACGCCGTTCGACCGGCGGCCTTAACGGCCTCCAGGCTCAAATACCTGCCGTCGTTAACAAATTTTTGTCCGTCCGGCACCGCCCAACGGCCGGCTGCGGCGCTGGTAACGTAATGCCATGTCTTTCTGGGAGTAAGAAAATTTCAACACAACCGGGCTGTACTGGGGTGTGGTGGAGGGCCCCTGTCATGGCCGAGTCGATTGCGCGGGATGTGGTCGAGGCCTTCTACGAGGCCTACGCCGTGCGCGACGGCGCCAAGGTCGCCCCCTTCCTCCACGATGATATCGAATGGATCGTCAATGGTCCGGTGGACTTGCTGCCGTTCTGCGGCATCCGCCGGGGCAAGCAGGCGGTCATCAACCATATCAACGACGCCGCTCCAGGCGTCTTGCGCGTCTTCAGCTTCGTGACCGAGGTGATGCTGGTGGATGGCGACCGCGCCGCGACCCTCAATCGGCTGGCGGGGCATCACGGCAGCGATGGCCGCGTCATCAGCTACCGCTTGGCGCATTTCATGCGCTTCAAGGACGGCAAGCTGATCGAGAATCTTTCCTTTATCGATACCTACGACGCCGTCGAACAGGTGCTGGGCCATCCGCTGGCGCCGGCCGAGACATTGCGTATCGACAGTCCTGACCTGATCGCCCTCTAGCCACGCGCGTGATATTATTCCCGCGTCCTGGCCGATGGGGCTCGTCATGCAACGTCTTTTCCTTGTCGCCGCCGCTTTGGTGTCCGCCGCGCCGGCCATCGCTGCCGAATTGCCGGCGCGCAAAGCGGGTCTGTGGGAAATCAAGATGACCTTCGACGGCCGCAATCTGCCGGCCCAGGTCATGAAGCAGTGCACCGACGCCGACAGCGACAAACTGATGAACACCAATTTCGGCGGCGGGACGCCGGGCATGACCTGCGCCAAGCAGGACTTCCAGCAGGTCGGTCCCGTCATGACCATGGACTCGGTCTGCACCTTCGGCGGCGCCACCACCACCTCGCACGCGGTGATCACCGGCTCGTTCGACAGCGCCTACACGATCCAGGTGGCCTCAAAACGCGAAGGCGGGCCGCCACTGCCGGGCGTAAAGCCGGGCGCGGAGACGCACATGACCATCGCCGGCAAATGGCTCGGGCCCTGCGATAAAGGTCAAAGGCCGGGTGACGTCGTCATGGCCAATGGCATGACGATGAATGTGTTGGACATGCATAAGGCGATGCCGCCGCCGCGGTAGCGGCTTATTCCTGCGGCGCGGCTTCCGGCGTGACGGGGGCAATGCCGGGGGCGGGCACCTTAGGCTCCGCGGCAGACGATTGTTCGGGCACGGTCGGCGGCGCCACCTTCGGCTTCACGTAACGGCTGCCGGTATGGCGTTGCATGGCCTGCGCGACGGGGTAGCTCCAGCGTTCCGTCATGACGCACCTCCCACGCATTCTTGGTCTTGGCTTGACCAAGGAATGCGCGGCCATCCCCGTTGGTTCCACGCGCTGCGCCGATGTCCACCGGCATGACCGGTTGATTCGTCACGCCGCGATCAAAGCGGGCGTGCGTTAACAGCGTATGTCGGAGATGCGACGATTTGGTTGCGTGGTTTACGAAAGCAGAGCTTAGACAAGCCCGTGCCGGGCCAGCAGCGCGCGCACGGCCTCGACCAATCCATCTTCGGCTACCGCGAACTGCGCCTCGGCCTGCTTCTTCAGGTAGTCGTCGCGATCCTGCGACATGCCGGCGAGTTCCGCGCCGAGGAACAGGTCCTTGATCTGCACCTGGCCGGCGGCTTTCTCATTGGAGCCCTGGATGATGGCGCAAGGTGAGCCGCGCCGGTCGGCGTATTTCATCTGCTGACCGAGGCTGTGCTTGGGATTGCCGAGATAGAGTTCGGCGCGAATGCCGGCATTGCGCAGCAAGGTGACGAGCTTCTGGTAGTCGGCGATGTCGCCGCCGAAGACGGTGACGATCAGCCCTGCCCGGCCGCG
>JANLJK010000098.1 GCA_029255525.1 Pseudolabrys sp. | reverse complement strand
GGCCGATCTCCTATGAGGGGCAGTCGGACACCGCCTGCTTCGACAACGCGCTCGAATTCCTGGTGCAGGGCGGCTACTCGCTCGCCCACGCCATGATGATGATGGTGCCCGAAGCCTGGGCCGGCAATCCGCTGATGGATGAGGAGCGCCGCGCGTTCTACGAATACAACGCCGCGCTGATGGAGCCGTGGGACGGCCCGGCGGCGCTCGCCTTCACCAACGGCCGCCAGATCGGCGCCACGCTCGACCGCAACGGCCTGCGTCCGGCGCGCTATTTCCTGACGCGCGACGACCGCATCATCATGGCCTCCGAAATGGGCGTGCTGCCGATTCCGGAAAAGGACATCATCAAGAAGTGGCGCCTGCAGCCGGGCAAGATGCTGCTCGTCGATCTCGATGAAGGCCGGCTCATTCCTGACGAAGAGCTCAAGGCGACGCTCGCCAAGAGCCACCCCTATCAGGAATGGCTGAAGAATACGCAGATCGTGCTGGAAGACCTCCCGGCCACCGGCAACGGCAAGCACATCTCCAATCTGTCGCTGCTCGATCGCCAGCAGACCTTCGGTTACAGCCAGGAAGACATCAAGATCCTGATGACGCCGATGGCAACCACCGGCGAGGAAGCCGTCGGCTCCATGGGCAACGACACGCCGATCTCGGCGCTGTCCGACAAGTCGAAGTCGCTGTTCACCTACTTCAAGCAGAACTTCGCGCAGGTCACGAACCCGCCGATCGACCCGATCCGCGAAGAGCTGGTGATGAGCCTCGTCTCGATCATCGGGCCGCGGCCGAACATCTTTGACCTCGAAGGCACCTCGAAGACCAAGCGCCTCGAAGTGCGTCAGCCGATCCTGACCAATGACGACCTGGAGAAGATCCGCGCCATCTCCGAGATGAGCGGCGCGCATTTCCAGTCGAAGACCTTCGACATCACCTATCCGGCCGAGCACGGCGTCGACGGCATGGGCTGGGCGATCGATGCTTTGTGCGAAAAGGCGGAAGAGGAAGTCCGCAAGGGCTGCAATATCCTCATTTTATCCGACCGCAAGGCTTCGGCCGAGCGCATTCCGATCCCGGTGCTGCTGGCTTGCGCCGCCGTGCACCACCACTTGATCCGCCAGGGCCTGCGCACCTCGGTCGGCCTGGTGCTGGAGACCGGCGAGCCGCGCGACGTGCATCACTTCGCCTGC
>JANLJK010000097.1 GCA_029255525.1 Pseudolabrys sp. | reverse complement strand
GTCGTTTTCGGCCTCCCGCGCCAAACGCCGGGTCGGCAGTCTTGTTGCCTGCGATTGCACCCGATTTCCTGAACAGACGCTGCCGGTTGACGGCCTGATCCTGGCGGATGCCCCCGGAACGGGGTAAAGCGACCGGAAAAGGGCTGCGGGGCCCTTTTGCCGGCGACGGCGATTTGCTAGCTAACCGCCTGCAAAACGGTAATAATTGCGCCCGCTGAGCCGGGCGCCTGGTGGCCGTTTTTCGCGTTTCGATCGTCTGTAACCAGTATGGGTGCCGCTTGAATTACACGTCCACCAAGCCGTTCGCTGCCGCCGCGGGCGACACCACCCAGGCCGATCTCACCGTCGTTGGCGGCGCCGGCCATGTCGGCATCCCGCTGGTGCTGGCCTTCGCGGAGGCGGGGCTGACGGTCAACATCAACGATCTCAACGAGAACACGCTCGCCACGCTGAAGGCCGGCAAGCTGCCGTTCATCGAGTACGGCGCCGAGCCGCTGCTCAACCGGGCGCTGGCGAACAAGCGGCTGGTTTTCTCGTCGTCGCCGAGCGGCATCAGCAAGAGCGGCCCGGTGGTGATCACCATCGGCACGCCGGTCGACGAATTCCTCAATCCGGTGCACGGCGACGTGCAGCGCTGCATCGACGATCTGTTGCCGCACGTGTCGGACGACCAGCTTCTGGTCCTGCGCTCGACCGTCTATCCGGGCACGACTGATTGGCTCGCCGATTATCTCAAGCGCCTCGGCCGCAAGAACCGCATCGCCTTCTGTCCGGAGCGCGTCGTGCAGGGCTACGGCATCAAGGAGCTCGGCTCCATGCCGCAGATCGTCAGCGGCACGACGCCGGAGGCGGAGGAGGAAGCTGCCGCGCTGTTCCGCCATATCACTCCCGAACTCGTCATCTGCAAGCCGCTGGAGGCGGAGTTCGCCAAGTTGTTCAGCAACGCCTATCGCTATATCGAGTTCGCCGCGACCAACCAGTTTTACATGCTGTCGAAGCAGGCCGGCGCCGATTATCAGGCGATCATGAAGGCGATGAAGACCAATTACCCGCGGCTCAAGAGCCTGCCGGGGCCGGGCTTCTCCGCCGGGCCGTGCCTGTTCAAGGACACGATGCAGCTTGCGGCTTATGCGCGGAATCAGTTCGGGCTCGGCCATGCCGCGATGCAGGTGAACGAGGGCCTGGTGCTGCAACTCGTCGATGATATGCGGCGCAATTACGACCTCGCCAATATGACGGTCGGCCTGCTCGGCATGGCCTTCAAGGCCGAGATCGACGATACGCGCGCGTCGCTCAGCTACAAGGTGAAGCGAGCCTTGAAAGTTGCGGCGCGCGAGGTGCTGACGACTGATCCCTTCGTCACCACCGATCCGGCGCTGCTGCCGCTCGATGACGTTATTGCCAAGAGCGACATCATGATCCTGTGCACACCGCATTCGGCTTACGCCGCGGCCGATTTCAAGGGTAAGCCCGTGGTTGACGTCTGGGGCTTCCTGAAGCACGGGAACATCGTGTCCTAACGCATGGCGCCGCGGCTCGACATCATCATTCCCGTCTACAACGAGGGAAATATCATCCTGGCGACGCTGGCGGCGCTGCGCCAGCAGGTGACGACGCCGGCGCGCGTCCTGATCTGCTACGACCGTCCTGACGACGACACGTTAGCGACCATCAAGGCTAATCCCGATGCGGTTGCGGGGCTGGCCATCGAATTCGTGCAAAATCGCGGTCGCGGCGCGCATGGCGCGGTGATGGCCGGCTTTGCCGCCTCCAGCGCGCCTTATGTGCTCGTTTTTCCGGCCGACGACGATTTCAACGCCGGCATCATCGACGCCATGGTCGCCAAGGCGACCGCCGGCAACAACGACATCGTCTGCGCCAGCCGCTTCATTCCTGGCGGCTGCATGGTCGGCTGCCGTTGGCTCAAAGCCGTCCTGGTGCGCAGCGCTGCTTTCTCACTCTATTATATCGCCCGCCTGCCGACGCGCGACGCCACCAACGGTTTCAGGTTGTTCTCCCGCCGCGTCATCGACAGTATCGCCATCGAATCCGATCGGGGCTTCTGCTTCAGCCTGGAATTGCTGGTAAAGTGCCATCGGCTCGGCTGGCCGGTGGCCGACGTGCCGGCGAAGTGGTTCGAGCGCAAGCAAGGCGCCAGCCGCTTCCAGGTCTTGAATTGGGTGCCGGCCTATCTGCGCTGGTACCTGTACGCTTTTGCCACGACGTTCCTGCGCTTGCCGGCAAGCTCCGTGAAACAACGTCCGGCCTGGAAGCCCGCGCAATGACCCGGTCCCGAAGGCTGACGCCGCGCCAGATGCTGATCGTGCTGCACGATCTCGTCGCCACGGCCGCGGCGATTGTGCTGACATTCGTGATCCGCTTCGAGGGCCGCGGCCTCTATGAGCGCCTCGACGGCCTGCAGCTCTTTCTACCGTTCTTCGTGATCTATGCGGCCGCGGTCTATCTGTTCATCGGCCTGCATCTGAACAAGTGGCGCTTCACCTCGGTCCCCGATCTCTACAACATCTTCAAGGCGTCGACCATTCTGGCGGCGTCGCTGCTGGCGCTCGACTACGTGCTGTTGTCGCCGAATTTCTACGGCACGTTCTTCTTCGGCAAGATCACGATCCTGCTCTATTGGTTCTTGCAGATGTTTCTGTTGGGCGGCACGCGCGTCGCCTATCGCTATTTCCATTACGCGCGCACTTTGCAGCGCGCGAAGATTGCCGACGCGACGCCGACGCTCATCATCGGCCGGGCAGCGGACGCCGAAGTCGTGCTGCGCTCGATCGAGAGCGGCGCGGTGAAGAAGATCTGGCCGGTCGGCATCCTGTCGCCGGCCGACAGCGATCGCAGCCAGACGATCCGCGGCATTCCGGTGCTCGGCGATCTCGACGATCTCGAACGCGTCGTGGCCGATCTTGAGGGGCGCGGCAATCGCGTCATGCGACTGTTGCTGGCGCCGTCGGCGCTCAATCCGGAGGCGCGGCCGGAAGCGATCCTGATCCGCGCCCGCAGGCTCGGTCTCACCATGAGCCAGTTGCCGTCGCTCGACGGTGGCGGTCCGGCCATGCAGCTCGCACCGGTGGCGGTCGAGGACCTGCTGCTGCGGCCGAGCGTGAAGATCGATTATCGCCGGCTGGAAGATTTCGTGACCGGCAAGGCCATCGTCGTGACCGGCGGTGGCGGTTCGATCGGCTCGGAAATCTGCGATCGCGCCGTGACCTTCGGCGCCGCGCGGCTCCTGGTCATCGAGAACTCCGAGCCGGCGCTGCATGCCGTGCTGGAGGCGCTACGCGGCAAACAGAGTGAGGCTGATATCTCCGGTCGCATCGCGGACATCCGCGACCGCCAACGCATCATGAACCTGATCGCGGATTTCAAGCCGGACATCGTGTTCCACGCCGCGGCGCTCAAGCACGTCCCGATCCTCGAACGGGATTGGGACGAGGGCATCAAAACGAATGTGTTCGGCTCGATGAACGTCGCCGACGCTGCCGCGGCGGCAGGGGCATCGGCTATGGTCATGATCTCGACCGACAAGGCGATCGAGCCGGTGTCAGTGCTGGGCGCCACCAAGCGGCTCGCAGAAATGTACTGCGAGGCGCTCGACCACGAACTGGCATCCAACGGCCAGCCGTCGACACGCCTGATCTCGGTGCGGTTCGGCAATGTGCTCGCCTCGAACGGCTCGGTGGTGCCGAAATTCAAAGCGCAGATCGAGGCCGGCGGCCCGGTCACCGTCACACATCCGGATATGGTCCGGTACTTCATGACCATCCGCGAGGCGTGCGACCTGGTCATCACCGCCGCCACCCATGCGTTGCGCGCGGAGACGCGCGACGTCTCGGTCTACGTCCTCAATATGGGGCAGCCGGTGAAGATCGTTGATCTCGCCGAACGCATCATCCGCCTGAGCGGCTTGGAGCCGGGCCGCGACATCAAGATCACCTTCACCGGCATCCGCCCGGGCGAGCGCCTGCACGAGATTCTGTTCGCGCAGGGGGAGGCCACCGCCGACATCGGTATCCCGGGCATCGTCGCGGCCAAGCCGTTGCAGCCGTCGCTTCAGGACATCCGCGGCTGGTTCGCGTCGCTGGAGCAGGGGCTGGCGCGCAACGAGCGTGTGGCGATCTATAATCTGCTGCGTGACGCGGTGCCGGAATTCCGCGGCGAAGCGGCTTAGGGGGCGGTCTTGGACATCAACGCATTCTGGAAAGCAGAGTTCGCCGAGCAGCGCGATGTCGCGCGCAGCACCGAGGCTGCTCTGGGAGGTGCCTTCGCCGGGTTGCTCGACGCTTGCGTCACCTGCATCCGCAATGGCGGCAAGATCTTCTTCTTCGGTAATGGCGGTAGCGCCGCCGACGCGCAGCATCTCGCGACCGAACTGACTATCCGCTACAAGCAGAACCGCGCCGCCATCGCCGCCATCGCGTTGACCACCGATACGTCCGCGCTCACTGCCTGCGGCAACGATCTGGGCTTCGATCAGATTTTCGCGCGTCAGATCGAAGCGCTCGGCCGCCCCGGCGATGTGGCGATCGGCATCTCGACCTCGGGCAAGAGCCCGAATGTCCTCCTGGCATTCAAACAGGCGCGGTCGCAGAAGCTCGTAACTGCGGCCTTCAGCGGCAAAGGCGGCGGCGATCTCAACGGCATGGTCGATCATCTCCTCGTGGTGCCCTCGGATACGACGGCCCGCATTCAAGAGATGCACATCATGATCGGCCAGATGTTGTGCGGTGCACTTGAGATCGAATTGGGCTTGGCGACGGGCTGACGGAACCGCTTACCGCTGTTGGTGTGCTAAAAATCTAGTGTTTTCAGACCTTTTGTTCGTTTTTCAGTTCGTGAAATTCGCATTCGCAATAATGAAAGCAGCTTGACTCTCCATGGCTCTGCGATGACGCTTGTCATCAGGGAGAAAACAACCATGGACGCAACGATCCTGCCTGGGCCGGGGGCAAAAGCTCGGCCGCCACGTGCGCGTGTTGAAGGCGAACGTCACAGCATCCAATCCGTCGACCGCGCCCTGTTCCTGCTCGAGACCATTGCCGAGGCCGGCGGCGAAACCACGCTCACTGACCTCGCCAATCGCACCGGTCTCAACATCTCCACCTGCCATCATCTGCTGGCGACCTTGATCCAGCGCGGCTTCGTCACCAAGGTGACCGGCCGTCGGCTGTATGCGCTCGGCGCCCGCATCCTCTATCTCGGGCATACCTGCCTGCAGGTCGATCTGCCGCGCCGCGCGCAGCCTTATCTTGAGGCGGTCAACCGCGCGACCGGCGAGACCGTGCATCTCGCGGCCATGCAAGGCGACGATATCGTCACGCTGGCGGTGCGCGAAGCGCGCCACGCCGTGCGGGTCGAGACCGCGAAGGTCGGCAAGCTCGAAGCGCCGCACGCACAGTCGATCGGCAAGGCGATCCTCGCTTGGCTGCCGGAGGATGAGATGCGCCGCATCCTGTCGCCCAATCTCAAGCGCTTCACCGAGCACACCATCACCGAAATGCCGGCGCTTCTGGAATCGCTGCGCAACGTGCGGCGCACCGGTTATGCGATGGATCGCGAGGAGTTCCTGCCAGGGGTCATCTGCATCGGCGCGGCGATCCGCGATCAGGCTGGCGCGGTGGTCGGCAGCATCAGCGCGTCGACGCCGATGATGCGGGCGACCGACGAACACATCGCCTTGGTGCGCGATGAGGTGACGGCCGCCGCCCGGACTCTGTCGGCCGAGTTCGGTGCGCCGGGCTCGCAGGCGATCATCGAACGCCAGCAGGCGGTCGCGAACTAGGTCGTAGCGCTTGCCGCGGTCCGGAGGCAGCATGTCGGCGCAAGGCGTGCGGACGAACCATAACGAGTACCCCATTCCGCAAAGCCAGCGGGCTTGGGTGCTCGGCGACCCCGGGCAGCTCATCTTCACGGAAAAGCCGGTGCCGATGCCGAAAAAGGCGGAGGTGCTGGTGCGCATCGATGCGGTGGCGATCTGCGCCACCGACTTCGACGTCATTTATCAAGGCCCGCCGGCGGTGATCGAAGGCGGCCTGCCGTTCAACAAGAACTTCACGCCCGGCCACGAATATATGGGCACCGTGGTCGCGCTCGGCCCCGGGGTCGATGAATACGCCATCGGCCAGCGCGTATCGGTCGAGATCCATGCGGGGTGCGGCCAGTGCAAGCGCTGCCGCGAGGGCATGTACACGTCGTGCCACAACTACGGGCTCAATTACGGAGATGTCGACAAGGGCCATCGCGCCAATGGCTTCACGACCGACGGCGGCTTCTGCGAATACCAGGTGAACAACATCAACACCCTGGTGGCGATTCAGGACGACATGACGGACGAGGAGGGCACCCTCGTTGTCACCGCCGGCACGGCGATGTACGCGTTAACCGAGCTTGGCGGCCTGGTGGCCGGCGAAAGTGTTTGCGTCACCGGCCCGGGGCCGATCGGCCTCCTGTCGGTCGCTGTGGCCAAGGCGCTTGGCGCCCAGCCGGTGATTCTCACCGGCACGCGCGACAACCGGCTGGAGATCGGCAAAGCGCTCGGCGCTGATGCGGTGGTCAATATCCGCAAGACGCCGGACGTCGTCGCTGAAGTAAAGAAGCTCAACGGCGGCAAGGGTGTCGATTACGTGATCGAGTGCTCGGCCGCGACCTCGGCGGTTAATCACGCCGTGCGCATGGTCAACCGCGGCGGCCGCGTCTGCCTCGCGGCCTTTGCGCACGAGGAGGTGCCGGTCGATGTCGCACACATCGTGCGCAACAACATCTACCTTTACGGCATCCGCGGCGAGGGCAAGAGCGCCACGCATCGCGCCGAGGCTTTCATGCGGCAGAAGCGCTTCGACGCGACCTTGATCCACACCCACACCTTCGCGCTCGACGATCTGCCGACGGCGATCCGCTACGCCAAGGACCGTGTCGAGGACGCCATCAAGGTGGTGGTGAAAGCCAAGATGGATGCCGCGCAGAAGGAAGCGGCGGAGTAAGGCCTCACGGCTCGAACGACCTTTCCATGGCGGGAACTTCTCCCCGGATGGGGCGTTTTCTTGCGACACCCCGACGGAAGCGCGCGGCCGCTTGCCGCCGCGCGGAAGAGGGAGGTTCAGATGGAAAATCGCGGACATTCATTACGGGAGGACAAGCCCGTTGAAAAGAAAGCCGAAAAGGAACGTGGGCGTATCGAGAGGCAGGAAGACGAGGTCGTCATCAGTTCCGATGAGAGCTTCCCGGCCAGCGACCCGCCGTCGTTCAACCCCGGCATCACCGGCGCGGGGGATATGAAGAAGAAAGCACGGTAGCATTTCAGCATGGCCTGCTTCTCAGTTCGTCCTGCTTTCGTGCGCGGGGACGAACGGGTGAGTTCATCTAGCTAAATGCGCTCGTTGGATATCAATATCTTGCTGGATATCAGGATGTTGTTTCCGCTTTGTAACAACAAAGCGCGCCTCAGCCCGCGGCTTAGTTTGGCCGCAATCAAATTCTCACTGACGCGGATGATCCACATCGGTCAGTGATAATCATGCATGTGCGTATAGAACTTCGTCGTAAACTTTCCCGGATAGCGCGCGGGCTTGCCGCCGGTCTGCTGATCGCGTGCTCAGGCCTGTTCGGCACCACGCTAGCTCAGGCACAAATGCCGATGCCGGGTGGTGGTGGCATGCCCGCTGCGAAGCCGGCGGCACCCGATCCACTCCTCGCGTCAACGTCGCGATGGGATGCCAACCATGACGGCATATTAACCTGCGACGAGTGGCGGCAATACGCCGATCGCATCTTCACGATCGCCGACAAGAATGCCAACGGTTTCCTGGACGCGACCGAATTCCAGTATATCCAAAAGATAGAGCCGATCTTCGCCGGCGCCGATCCCTCCTATTTCGACGACAACCATGATCGGCAGGTTAGCCGCGTCGAGTTTGTCAACAAGCCGAGCCCCTGCTTCGCGCGCTACGCTTTAAACACGGATTGCCGCGTGACCAGCCAAG
>JANLJK010000096.1 GCA_029255525.1 Pseudolabrys sp. | reverse complement strand
CCAACCGAAAAGGCCCGGCGATGGCTCGCCGGGCCTTGGTCTTTGGGATTGCAGGAGCGCTTAGCGTCCCGCCTGCTGATCGATCAGCGGCGTCACGCGCCGGATCGCCACGCGGCGGGTGACGCGCGACGGTCCGTCGGTCGGGTCCTTCAGATACTGCTCGCCGTAACCTTGCGTGACGAGGTTTTCCGCGGGCACCTGGAACTGCTCGGTGAGCGCGACCGCCACCGCCTCGGCACGCCGGTCGGAGAGCGACAGATTGTCCTCGTTGTTGCCGGTCGCATCGGTGTGGCCTTCGATCATGAACACCTCGCGCGGATTGCGCGAGATGGCGCGATTGAGGCCTTCGGCGATGACGCCGAGCTTGTCGATCTGCTCCGGCGTCAGTTCCCACGAGCCGCTCTCGAAATTGATGTCGAGGTCGACGCGCGGCATGCGGGCGCGCAAGGGCTCGCTGAAGCGCACTTCGTCGAGCGTGTAGCGGCGTTCGATCCGCTCCACCGGCGGCGCCATGAACACGCCGAAGATGTCGTCGGGCGGTGCGTCCCAGGCATCGACGATGTAGCGCTCACGCGGGATGCGGATACGCGGTGGCGGCAGATCGACGAAATAGCCGCCGCGCCGCGGCCCGGCGAAGCTGTTGTCGATGATGATCACCTGCCGGCCTTGCGCATCGCGCCGTATGCGCCGGATCAGCCGTCCGTCCGGATCGGTGATGTTGATGACGGTGATGTTGTTCGGCCGCTGCACCACTGTGAAGGTCTGGTTGCCGCGGCGGTCGACCCGCACATCGCGCGCGCCGACGGCAAACCGGTTGTCGTCGCTGTGGCGGATGATGGTGCGGTCACCCTGTCGTACGATGGTGCGGTCGCCTTCGGTGATGATCGTGCGGTTGCCGTCCCGCGTCTCGCGCCGCTCGCGCCGGACATCATCCATGACGCGGGGTGGCGGCGCAGGCGGCGTGGGACCGCCGGTCGGCGGTGGGTTGCGGAAGGTCGGCGCTGGCGTCGGTGGAGGCGGTGTCGGCCCTCCCGTCTGCGGTTGCTGGGGCGCAGGCGGCGTGGGACCGCCGGTCGGCGGTGGGTTGCGGAAGGTTGGCGCTGGCGTCGGTGGAGGCGGTGTCGGCCCTCCCGTCTGCGGCTGCTGGGGCGCAGACGGCGTGGAACCGCCGGTCTGTTGCGGTGCCGGCGGTGGCGCAGGTGGTGTGCGGTCGCCTGTCCGCGGTTGCTGGGGCGGCGGTGGCGTGGGCCCGCCGGTTTGCGGAGGTGGTGCAGGCGGCGTCGGACCGCCAGTCGGCGGCGGCGGGCCGCGGAAAGTCGGTGCGGGCGGCGGTGCGGATTCGCGTTGCTGCTGTTGGGTTGGCGGCGGCGCAGGCGGCTGTTGCGGCGGGGGCGCGGCCGGTTTCTGGACGGCCGGCGGCGGCGCTTGTGTTGGCGGTGGCGGGAGCGGTCGCTGCTCGCGGCGATCCTCACGCCGTTCTTCACGCCGCTCTTCGCGTCGTTCCTGCCGTTGCTGGGGCGACGGTTGCGGCGCCACCTGCGGCCGCGGCGGTTGTGCTGCGGGCGGCGGCGTCACCTGGGGCCGTGGCGGTTGTGCAGCGGGTGGCGGCGCCGGTTGTTTCGGTGGCGGTGGTGGCGGCGGGGCTTGCCTCTGCACCGGCGGTGGCGGCGGCGGAGCGGGCGGCTTGGGTGGTGGTGGCGGTGCCGCAGGTTTCGGCGGTTGCGGCTTCGGCTGCGCCGCGGGCGGCTTCTTGTCGTCAGGCTTCTCCGCCGGCGGCGGAGCAGCCTGCGCCAGGATCAGCGCGCCGTCCGGCATCGCGGCGGACGTCTGCGGGGAAACGGCAGCCAGCACCAGCACGGCGGTGCTGGCCAGCAGAAGCGACGGGGTCTTCATAGGTAGGCAGGGCTCCGGCGGAAAAGGACGATGTGAGATAAACAGGCTTTCGAGGATCAGTCCGGCCGTTGGGCCGGGCCTAACGTTCAGGCGGGAGAGGAGGGCCGCGTCTTCCCTTCAGACGTGATCAAGCAAGAAATCAGACAATCGCAAGGGTCGTCATCAATGAGAGCTACATTATGGCGGCGCGCGCCGACTTGGCGTGGCGCGTGATGGCGACGGTTACGATCTGTATCAGGATCATCGGCGCCAGGCTCATGGCCAGGACGATGCCCCACATGTCCAGCGTCGGCGGCACCAGATGCATTACCTCCGCCATCGGCGCAATGTAAGGCGGCGCGGCCACCAGCACGGTGCACAGCGCCAGCGCACCCCACAGCCAGACATTGCTGGTCACCTCGTTGCGCAGCAGCGGCGAATGCGATTGGCGCATGTCGAAGACGTGCCAGAGCTGGGCGAAGGCGAGCGTCAGGAAGGTGACGGTCACGGTCGCGTCGCTGTCGAGGTCGAGCCACAATGTTGCTAACGTCATGGCGCCGAAGGTGCCGGCGGCCAGCGCGAAGCTCTGCAGCACGATGGTGATCCATTGCGCGCGGCCGATGATCGGCTCCTTTGGATCGCGCGGCGGCCGCGCCAGGACGTCGCGCTCGCCTTCGCCCATGGCCAATGCGAAGGCCGGAAACACATCGGTCACCAGGTTGAGATAGAGGATCTGCAGCGGCAGGATCGGCAGCGGCAGCGCCAGCAGGATCGCCAACCCCACCACCAGCACTTCGCTCAAGTTGCATGACATCAGATAAGCCACGAAGCGCCGGATGTTGCCGAAGATGACGCGGCCTTCGCGAATCGCCTTGACGATGGTCGGGAAGGCATCGTCGAGCAGGATCATCGCGGCTGCCTCGCGCGCGACGTCGGTGCCGCGCAGGCCCATGGCGACGCCGATATCGGCCTGGCGCAGCGCCGGCGCGTCGTTGACGCCGTCGCCGGTCATGGCGACGACCTCGCCGGCCGCTTGATAGGCGCGCACCAGCGCAAGCTTTTCGGCCGGGCTGACGCGGGCAAAGATGTCGATGGCGGCGAGATCGGCATGCGTGCCGCCGATCAGTTTGTCGATGTGATGGCCTTCGACCAGCTTCGATGTCGACAGCCCGACGGCGCGGCCGATGCTGCGCGCCGTCACCGCGTGATCGCCGGTGACCATCACCACGCGGATGCCGGCGTCGCGGCAGTCGTGGATCGCCTGCGGCACGTCGGCGCGCGCCGGATCTTCCAGCGCGATGAGACCGAGCAGCGTCAGGCCTTCGTAAGGCGCGGCGTCGGCGCGCGCGTCGTTCTTTTCCGCGCAGGCCAGGACGCGCAGGCCGTGCAGTCCGAGGTGCTCGACATGTGCGGTCCATTGCGCGCGCGTTTCGTCTTCCAACGCGACGTCGCCATGTTCGGTGGCGGCGTGCGTGCAGGCGGCAAGCACGGCTTCGGGCGCGCCCTTGACGGCGAACAGAAATGCTTCGCCCTTTTCATGGACCGTCGCCATCATCTTACTGGTGGTGTCGAAGGCGTGCTTGCCTGCGATCGGATGCGCGGCGATCAAAGCGTGGCGCGTGAGGCCGATGCCGCGACCGGTGCGTAGCAAGGCGAGCTCCATCGGATCGCCGCTCGATTCCTTGACGGTATGGCCGAGCGTGGCGTCGTTGCAGAGCGTTGCCACGGTCAACAGCCGCATCACCTGCGGATCGTCCGCCAACTGCCGCTTATGCGTGGCGAGTTCGATCTCGCCCGATGCTACCCACAGCCGCCGCACCGTCATGCGGTTCTCGGTGAGCGTGCCGGTCTTGTCGGTGAGGATGACGGTGGTCGCTCCCAGTGTCTCCACCGCCGACAGCCGTTCGATCAGCGCGTTCTGCCGCGCCATGCGCCACATGCCGCGCGCCAGCGCCAAGGTTGCGACGATCGGCAGCCCCTCGGGGATGGCGGCGACCGCAAGCGCAATCGCGGCTTCGACGATGACGAAGACCGCGCCGCCGCGGGCCAGACCGAAGACGATAATAACGGCGGCAAGGACGATGGTAGCCCAGACCAGTTGGCCGGACAGCCGCGCTAGCTTCTTCTCCAGCGGCGAGCTGCCCGCCTGGGCGTCTTCGACCAGTTGCGAGACGCGGCCGAGTTCGGTGTGCAGCCCCGTCGATGTCACCACGCCGACGCCGCTGCCGCGCGTCACTGACGTGCCTTTGAACAACATCGAGGCGCGGTCGCCGAGCCGCGCCTCGGCGGCGACGGCGGCGACATGCTTATGCACCGCGACGGATTCACCGGTCAGGGTCGATTCATCAGCACCGAGATTCGACGCCTCGATCAGCCGCAGATCGGCGGCGATCGAGTCGCCGGCTTCGACCAGCATGATATCGCCGGGCACCAGTTCCTCGGCCGCAATGAGGCGCGTATGGCCGTCGCGACGGACGCGCGCTGACCGCGTGCCGAGCGCGCGCAGAGCCTCGATGGAGCGCGCGGCCTTTAATTCGGTGACGAAGCCGATCAGCGCGTTGACCGCGAGCACGGCAGTGATGGCGCCGCCTTCCTCGATCTCGCCGAAGAAGAAGGCGAAGGCCGCCGCTGCCGCCAGCAGAAAGACGACCGGACTCGTGAACTGATGCGCGAGCACCACGAGTACGCTCATCTTGCGCCGAGCGGCGATGGTGTTCGGCCCATGGATGGCGCGCCGGTGCGCGACATCGCTTTCGAACAGGCCGCTGGCGGGGGAGACTTCAAGCGCCGCCAGTGTCGTGGCTGGCGTGAGCGCATGCGGCGCGTCGGGGAGGGGTTCGGCGTGTGGTGTGGTGATCATGTTCAGGTCGAGTGAACCCTACTCTCGAAACGGGAGCGCCCGCGCATGCGCGCGGTTTGTTGCACGCTAATGATACCACCTTGGCGGCAAGGTGCCCGGCTAAAATCAAAATAATACCAAAGGTTTGGATTTTAACGAGTTGGCGGGTGGTTGCGCCGGGCCCATTGGCCGCCGGATCGAGGCTGTAGAATGTGGACGCGTCTCGTCGCTCTCGTGTTCGCTTTGCTGCCGGCCGTCGCGACGGCCGAGCCGATCACGCTGAAGCTGTCGTTCTTCAGCTCCGACCGCTCGCATCTCTATCTCTCCGGGGTGAAGCCCTTCGTCGACGCGGTCAACGCCGAAGGCAGAGGCCTCGTCAAGATCGAACCCTATTTAAGCGGCCGCCTCGGCAGTCTCGAGCAGCTCTCGCAGTTGGTCCGTGAAGGCACCGTGGACATCGGTTACGTCATTCCGCCCTATGAACGTTCCGTATTTCCCGATGCCGCTGTTCTTGAGCTTCCCGGTCTGTATCAAGATGCGGCCGAGGCAACGCGGGTTTTCTCGCAGCTTGTCGAGGCCGGCACGATTCGCGGTTTCGGTGACTTTTATGTCATTGGAGTTTTTACCAGCGAGCCGGAAAGCTTTCATGCTCGTCCGCCGGTTGCCTCTCTCGCCGATCTGAAGGGCAAAAGCATTCGCGCCAATAATGAGACTGAAATCGAGGTTCTCAAGAGGCTCGGCATCAAGCCGTCAATTGTCCCGATCAATCAGACGGCCCAGGCGATCAGTAGCGGGCAAATCGATGGAGCCCTGGCGCCGCCGGTCCCGATGATCGAGTTCGGCATCGGCCGGGTGGCGCCGTATCATTATTTGCTGCGAATATCGTGCGTGCCGCAGACATTGTTGATGAACCGCCGAAAGTTCGACAGCCTGCCGGGCGACGTGCAGGCCATCATCCGCAAATACAGCGGAGCATGGTTCGTCGATAGCAACATCCGGGTCAACGAGGCTGCGACCGCACTGACCATGCGTCAGCTCGAGGCCGATCCCAAAAGGAAAGTCTCGCTTCCGTCGCCGGCCGACATGCAAACGGCGGATGCCGCTTTTATATCGGTCGTCGACGCGTATGCGGCGATAAGCCCCCACAATGCCGAACTCGTCAATGCTGCCCGCGCTGCCGTTGCGAAACTGCGTGCCGCAAAGTGAGATATTCAATGGCTCGTATCGCAGCGTTTCCGGCGCTCACATTCGCAGGAGCAAATTCGCGCTCGCTTGCCGCCGTGCGGTTTTCGACCATGGCGGCCGCTCTGCTGCTTTCGTCCGCGGCCGTCGCCGACCCGATCGAGCTCAAGCTTGCGTTCTTCGGCTCGGAGGCGACGAACACGTATCACTCCGGCGTAAAGCCTTTCGTGGATGGGGTGAACGCAGAGGGAAAGGGGCTTGTGACGATCAAGGTCTATGCCGATGGCGGACTCGGTCGGGTGCTCGCCGAGCAGCCGCGAATGGTCCTCGACGGGACAACGGACATCGCATGGATAATTCCCGGCCAAACACCCTATCGGTTTCCCGACAACGAACTCATTGAGCAACCGGGCATGTTTCGCAGTACGCGGGAGGGCACGCTCGTCTATACCCGTCTTATCGCGGCCAAGGCATTGCGCGGCTATGACGACTTCTTTGTGATCGGCGCCTTCACGACCGCCCCGTCCTTCATCCACAGCCGTAAACCAGTTGGGTCGCTCGCCGCGCTCAAGGGGCAGAAGATTCGCGCCAACAATGCGACCGAAGCCGAGGTTTTGGAACGCCTGGGTGCGTGGCCGACCGTCATGGAGCCGCCGAAGCTCGCCAATGCGATCCGCAGCGGCGCCATCGACGGCGTCGCGATGAATCCGACCGGCCCGTTCGACTATGGCGTCTCTCAGATCGCGACAAACCATTACCTCCTGCGCAGCGGCGCGACACCCCTGACGCTGGTCATGAACCGGAAGAAATTCGACGGCTTGCCCGAAGCGGTGCGTATGCTCATTCGCAAGTACAGCGGCGAAGGGGCCGCCGCGGCCTGGATCGAGTTCTACGGACGTGCCGAAAGCGAGCGCCTCGACAAGACCAAGGCAGACCCCGCGCGAACGGTGGTTGAGCCATCACCGGCCGATCTGGCAACCGCACAGCGGGTCTATCGATCGATGATTGACGCCTGGGCCGCCAAAAGCCCCCACAACCGCGATCTCCTCAAAATGGTCGAGGCTGAACTCGCGACAATACGGTCAACCGGTCGGTAAATCGCTCATGGCAACGGTCGAAAATACATCTTTCTGGCGTTCTCTGACGATGCTTGTGGTGATTCTCGTCGTTCTGGTCGGCGGCACGTCGGCCACGGTCAAAGTCACGTCCGATTATCTGCTCTACCGCAGCGCGACCCGCGCGGCACAGAACTGGGCGCATTACATCGCGGCCAATGTCAGCGACCTGGAGCAGATCGCGGCCGGCGAAACGCCCTCATCGGACAGCGTCGTGTTTTTTGAAGCCACCCGTAAAGCCGACGAGGTGTTCCGCTACATCATCTTTAATCGCTACGGCTATTCGGTGCTGGTTTCGGAGCGCGACAAGATTATGCCGGTAGACGTATCCGATTTCAGCGCGGTGGCCGCCCGTTCGGTTAAGGAGAGCCGCCCCGTTGTCGATGCGAAAGAAGGCAGTGCGCCCGGCGAGCCAGCGTATTTCGCCGAAGCCTATGTCCCGGTCTTGGTTGGCGATCGGCCGGTCGCCGTTGTCGCCGCCTACGTGAATCAGACGGACGAACGCGACGGCTTCTATCGAACGTTTCTGATCGCGGCGGTGTTTCTTTGCCTGCTGACCGGGCTCTCTTTCGGCTTGCCGGCGATCGCGTGGTATCGGCGCACGAAAGAAAAACAACAAGCCGATCGCCGTATCCAGTTTCTCGCGCACCATGACGTTCTGACGGGGCTGGCCAACCGCGCGCGGATGATGGAGCGGCTGGGGGCGGCGTTGGCGGTGTTGCCGTCGACAGGCGGCTCCATTGCCGTCCATTTCATCGACATCGACCACTTCAAACAAGTGAATGATAGCCTCGGCCATGACGGCGGCGATTGTCTGCTCGGCGTTATCGGTCAGCGCTTGAGGGCGATGGTCCGGATCGAGGACATGGTCGCGCGGCTCGGCGGCGATGAATTTGTCGTCGTACAGACCGGCATCATGGGCAAGCCACAGGCGGAGACGTTCGCCAAGCGGATTGCCTTCGCTCTGAGCGCGCCGATCTATTTCAAGGAACAGGAAATCAGCGCAACCTACACCATCGGTATTGCGCTGGCGCCGTCCGATGGCGCAACCGCGGAACGTCTGATCAAGAGTGCGGATCTCGCGCTCTATGCCGGCAAAACGGCCGGCCGC
>JANLJK010000095.1 GCA_029255525.1 Pseudolabrys sp. | reverse complement strand
CTTGTTTGTTACTGCGTTGTGGCCGGGTCGCCTTCTTGGCAGTGCGTGCCCGCTTCAGGATATCGTCCACGGTAATTTCGCCCCGTGAATAGGCATCGTCTATAATCTCCGAACCGCGATCGGGTCCCCACTCTACCGTCTCTGGCTCATTTTCCGGCCCGAGACGCTTCATTTCAGAAACCATTTCGGCGAGCAGTTCGGCAGATGTTTTTGCCGGCGCCTGCAAGCGAAAGCCACCACCCTCGACCATGAGGTTAAGTTCCGCGCCTGCCTTCACGCCGGCCGCCTCGGCCGCCGCCTTAGGCAGCCGGACGCCCAGGCTGTTGCCCCATTTGGCGACCTTGACCTTCATGGCGATACTCCTTCTCGGATATACAATGTATATCCGAGGGCCGGTTCCTACAACCCCTCCGGCCCGCGCTTGATCGCCGCGATGCCGGTGCGCGCCACCTCGACCAGACCGAGCGGCAGCATCAGCTCGACGAACTGCTCGATCTTGTCGCTCTTGCCGGTGATCTCGAACACGAAGCTCTCGGTCGTGGCATCGATCACGCGGGCGCGGAAGGCATCGGCGAGCCGCAGCGCCTCGACGCGGTTGTCGCCTTTGCCGCGCACCTTGACCATGGCGAGCTCGCGCTCGATCGAATTGCCGGCGAGAGTCATGTCGACGACGCGATGGATCGGCACCAGCCGATCGAGCTGGTTCTTGATCTGCTCGATCACCATCGGCGTGCCTGTGGTCACGATGGTAATAAGCGACAGGTGCTTCTGGTGCTCGGTCTCCGACACCGTCAGCGACTCGATGTTGTAGCCACGGCCGGAAAACAGACCGATGACGCGCGCCAGCACGCCAGGCTCGTTGTCGACCAGCACGGAGAGCGTATGGCTCTCCGCTTTCTGCGCCATCGGCGCGGTAGGATAGTGAGAGGTTGTCGTCGGAGCGTTCACGGCCTTAGTCCTTGTTCCGCTCTGTCATTCCGGAGCGCGCTGAAAGCGCGAACCCGGAATCCAGAAGCAAATTCCGAAGTCCTGTCTGGATTCCGGGCTCGCGCCGTTCCGGCGCGCCCCGGAATGACGATTACACCAGCATCTTGCCTTCTTCGGTGATGGCGTCTTCAAGCGCGATGCCGGCATCACCGAGAAGCATTTCATTGTGCGCGCGGCCCGACGGGATCATCGGGAAGCAGTTCTCCGCCGGATCGACCACGCAGTCGAACAGCACCGGCCGATCGACGTCGATCATCTCCTTGATCGCATGATCGAGATCACCCGGCTTCTGGCAACGGATGCCGACAGCATGCATGGCATCGGCCAGCTTGACGAAATCCGGCAGCGCCTCGGAATAGCTCTCCGAATAGCGTCCGCCGTGCAGCAGTTCCTGCCACTGCCGGACCATGCCCATATAGCCGTTGTTGAGAATGAAAATCTTGATTGGCAGACGGTACTGCACCGCCGTCGACAGCTCCTGCATGGTCATCTGCACCGACGCCTCGCCGGCAATGTCGATCACCAGCGACTTCGGATGCGCCAATTGCACGCCGACCGAGGCCGGCAGGCCGTAGCCCATGGTTCCTAAGCCGCCGGAGGTCATCCAACGGTTCGGCTCATTAAAGCCGTAGAACTGCGCCGCCCACATCTGGTGCTGGCCGACTTCGGTCGTGATGTAGGTGTCGCGATCCTTGGTCAGTTCGAAGAGCCGCTGGATGGCGTATTGCGGCTTGATCACCTCATTCGACGGCCGGTAAGCGAGCGACTTGCGCGCACGCCATTTGTCGATCTGGGTCCACCACATCGACATCGCCTTCTTGTCAGCCTGGTGGCCGTTCGTACGCCACAGCCGCACCATGTCCTCCAGGACATGGGCACAGTCGCCGATGATCGGCACATCGACACGAACGTTCTTGTTGATCGAGGACGGATCGATATCGATATGGATCTTCTTCGAGCCGGGCGAGAAAGCGTCGATACGTCCCGTGATGCGGTCGTCGAAGCGCGCGCCGACGCAGATCATGACGTCGCAATCGTGCATCGCCATATTGGCTTCCAGCGTGCCGTGCATGCCGAGCATGCCCAGCCACTGCGGATCGGCGGCCGGATAGGCGCCGAGACCCATCAGGGTCGACGTGATCGGGAAGCCGGTGAGCTTGACCAGCTCGCGCAGCAGGTCGCTCGCCGCCTTGCCGGAATTGATGACGCCGCCACCGGTGTAGAACATCGGCCGCTTGGCATGCGCCATCAGCGCGACGGCTTCCTTGATCGCGGCCATGTCGCCCTTGATCCGGGGCTTGTAGCCGGTGTGCGGGAATTCCTTCGGCTTCGAATAGACGCCTTTGGCGAACTGCACGTCCTTCGGGATGTCGATCACCACCGGGCCGGGGCGGCCGCTGGCGGCGATATGAAAGGCCTCGTGCAGGATGCGCGGCAGGTCTTCGACGCGCTTCACCAAGTAGTTATGCTTAGTGCAGGGCCGAGTGATGCCGACCGTGTCGGCCTCCTGGAAGGCGTCGTTGCCGATCAGGTGGGTCGGCACCTGGCCCGTGATGCAGACGAGCGGGATCGAGTCCATGAGCGCGTCGGTGAGGCCGGTGACCGCATTGGTCGCGCCAGGGCCCGAGGTGACCAGGACGCAGCCGACCTTGCCGGTCGAGCGCGCATAGCCTTCGGCCGCGTGCACCGCGCCCTGCTCATGACGGACCAGGATGTGCTTGACCTTATCCTGCGCAAAAATGGCATCGTAGATCGGCAGCACCGCACCGCCCGGGTAGCCGAACAGGTGTTGCACACCCTGGTCCGCCATCGCCTGGATCACCATTTCGGCGCCGGTCATTTCTTTGGTCATGGTGCTGATCCTTCCGTCGATTCCTGCTGTGCCGTTCCGCCAATAAAAAAGGCCCGTAAAGGGCCATGTCCGGACGCTTCCCTGGATGGCCGATCAGGCCAGCCCGTGGGGCGTCCGAACTTTTACTACGATAAGAATATTGCGCAACATAGTTCCTCGCCGTACTTTCCTTGCGCGCTTATAGTCAGGGCCGAAAAGGCGGTCAAGCACAATATACGCCCTAACTGGGCCCCTGCGGCAGCCCCGGAGACCGCAAAAACGAACGGGGCGCCCATGGGGCGCCCCGCGTCAGTTCTTGCCTGGGAAAAGCCTAGGCGGCTTTGGAATGCTCCACGGGCGCCGCCTTGGCGGCAGCCGAAGGGGCCTTCGCACGCCGGGCCGGAGCCGTGTGCCCCGCGCCATCTTCGGTGCGGAAGTAAGACACCTGCTCGTCCATCGACTTGGCCTGATCTTTGAGGGTCTGCGCGGTGGCCGCGTTCTCCTCCACCAGCGCCGAGTTTCGCTGGGTGACCTCGTCCATCTGCGACAGCGCTTTGCTGACCTCTTCCAGGCCGACCGCTTGCTCGGCGCTCGCCGTGGCGATGTCCGACACCAGCGACGCAACCTCGCGGATCGAACTGACGATCTCGTTGAGGGCCGTGCCGGCCTGGTTCACCAGGCCGACGCCTTCCTTCACCTGGCTGCCGCTGTTGGTGATCAACTCGGCGATGTCCTTGGCCGCCTGCGACGAGCGCTGCGCCAGACTGCGCACTTCGGTCGCCACCACGGCGAAGCCGCGGCCCGCCTCACCCGCACGCGCGGCTTCCACGGCCGCGTTCAGCGCGAGCAGGTTGGTCTGACGCGCGATCTCGTCGATGACGCCGATGATATCGGCGATCTTGCCCGAGGATTCCTCGATGCGCGACATCGCCTGCACAGCCTGGGCGGCGACTTCGCCGCCGTGGTCGGCGATCTTCTGGGTGCCGACAGCCGACTGCTGCGCGCGCTTGGCGTTGTCGGCATTCTTGCGCACGGTGGACGAAATCTCCTCCATCGCCGCAGTGGTCTCCTCAAGGCCCGCGGCCTGTTCTTCCGTGCGTTGCGACAGGTCGGTGGTTGCGGTCGCGATCTCGCCCGAGGCATTGGTCACCTCGCGCGCCGCGTTCTTGATGTTGTTGATGGTCGCGCGCACCTGCTCGACCATGGTGTTGACCGCGGTGATGATCTCTCCGATCTCGTCCTTGCGGGCCGAAGCTGGCATCGCGGCGTTGAAATCGCCGCCGGCAATCTGCACCATCACCTTTTGCACCATCAGCAGCGGATTGGCGATGCGGCGGGTAATCACAAGCATCATCGCGATGCTGATCACCACGGCGATCGCCAACAGGCCGACCTGCAGCAACAGGGTGCGCTGAGCGGCCGTATGCTGGGCCGCCGCATGCTCCTTGGCGGTCTCAAGCGCGATCTCGGCAATCTGCAACAGGAAACCAAGCTTGGCGACCGCGGTCTGATCCCACGAGGGAGCGTCGATGCCCGTCTTCTGCCCGGCAAGGCTGGCTTTAAGAACGCGCTGCTGCTCATCCGGATAGCCGGAGAAGAACTCCTTCTTCGCGCGCTGGATGGCTTCGGTAAAACGCGCCGGCAGCGGCAGCCCCACCGAGAAGTCCTCGATCGCCATGAAGGCGGTCTTGGCCTGCGACAGATGGCTAATGTATTTCTGCATCACGTCGTCCGCCTGCTTGCCATCCCAATTATTGGTGACCAGCGCGGCGGTGTCGCCGGCAGCGTTACGCATGATCCACGCCAGTTGCTTCAACTGCATGAGCTGGTCGATGAACGAATCCTCCAGCTTCACCATGTGGGCGAGCTGCGACGAGATCTTATCGAGCGTCTCCATCAGGCCGGAGACCGAATTGAAGAACTCATCGGGGAGCGCGCCGCGCCGCTCCGCCTTCGGCCGCGTGACCGCGGTATCGGATTCCTTATGCAGGGCGATCAGTCTGTTGACCTGCGCCTGGAGATCGGAAACGGCCGAGCTGCCAGCCGGGAATTCGACCCGCTGCAGTGCCTGCAGACCGGTGTTCAGGGCCGCCAACTCGGCCGTGCGGGACTTGCGCACCATCGGGCTGAAGTCACCCGAGGCGTTGGCCTGCAAAGCGCGGACCGTGAAAGCGCGGTCGACGCGCAGATTGTGCAGCGCCGTGAAAAGGAAAGTCGAGGCTTCCGCATTGTTGGCGATCTTGGTCGAGGTCCGCAGACGACTCCATGAGTCCCAGGCCCCCATCGACAGCACAACAATGATCGCCGCCGCCATGAGCCCGAAGACGGACTTCAACAGCATATTGACCGAAATTCGATTCAGCATTTGTCACCCTCGTTCGCAGACGCGATCGGGGCGCGCTCGTCAGTCGGAGACGCGAATTCCCCGACCGATTTGCTGTCAGAGTGATCAAAAAAACTGAATGCAATTTTAAATATCGCCGCCGAGCCGGCGCGATCTCGTTATCTGGGCTGGTTGGCCCAGATTAAGCATCGATCCCAAGCAGTATCAGAGTAACGTCAGGCCGCCGGCCTGACGCGTTGCGGAGCACGCTCTTGAGCCACGGCGGACGCCGGCACCTGCTTCGGCGCAGCGCTGCGGACGGAGCTACCGTTCTCCGAGTGCTCCTCGGTACGGAAGTAAGCGACCTGCTCATCCATCGATTTGGCCTGCTGCTCGAGGGTTTGCGCCGTCGCGGCATTCTCCTCGACCAGCGCCGAGTTACGCTGCGTCACTTCATCCATCTGGTTCAGCGCCTTACCGACCTCCTCAAGGCCGACCGCCTGCTCGCTGCTGGCCGTGGCGATGTCGGAGACAAGCGTCGCCACCTGACGGATCGAGCCGACGATCTCATTGAGCGCGGAGCCGGCTTGGTTGACCAGTTCGACGCCTTCCTTCACCTGGCTGCCGCTGTTGGTGATCAGTTCGGCGATGTCTTTGGCGGCCTGCGACGAGCGCTGCGCCAGACTGCGCACTTCCGTCGCCACCACGGCAAAGCCACGACCCGCCTCGCCTGCACGCGCCGCCTCGACGGCCGCGTTCAGCGCCAGCAAATTGGTCTGGCGAGCAATTTCGTCGATGACGCCGATGATGTCGGCGATCTTGCCCGAGGACTCCTCGATGCGCGACATGGCCTGCACGGCCTTCGCCGCCACCGCGCCACCCTTGTCGGCGACCTTCTGGGTCGACAGCGCCGACTGCTGCGCAAGCTGAGCGTTCTCGGCATTCTTTCGAACGGTCTCGGAGATCTCCGCCATCGAGGCGGTTGTCTCTTCGAGGCTCGCCGCCTGCTCTTCCGTGCGCTGCGACAGGTCCGTTGTCGCCAGCGCGATCTCGCTGGAGGCGTTGGTCACCTCACGCGCCGAATGCTTGATGTTGGAAATCGTGGCGCGCACCTGATCGACCATCGAATTGACGGCCATGATGATGGCGCCGATCTCGTCCTTGCGATTGGTCGCCGGCAGCCCGGTCTTGAAGTCGCCGCCCGCGATCTGCACCATCACCCTCTGCACCATGATCAGCGGATTGGCGATGCGGCGCGTGATGACCAGCATCATGGCAATACTGATACCGAGCGCTCCGGCCAGCACAGTAAGCTGGATGATCAGGCTGCGCTGAGCCCGGCTATACATCTGCGTCGAATGGCTCTTGGCGACATCCAGCGAGACCTCCGCCACCTGCAGCATGGCACCCAGCGCCGCCATCGCACGCCGGTTCCAAACCTGCATGTCTACATTGAGCTTCTGACCGGTCAGGACCGTTTGGAGAATATTGAGCTGACTACTGGTGTAGTCGCCTTCGAAGTAGTCCTGCTTGGCCTTCCGCATGGCGTCATAGAAGCTGGCCGGCAATGGCAAACCAGCGGCGAAGTCCTCGATCGTCGCATAGGCCAACTTGGCGTTCGCCAGGCTTCCCGCAAACTTCTGCATTACCTCCGCAAGCTGCTGCTTGGGATTGACCATGCTGACAAGCATGTTGGTATCGCCGGCCGCGTTGCGCATCACCCAGGCCAGTTGCTTGAGCTGCATCAATTGATCGACAAGCGGGTCCTGCAGTTTGACGAACTGCGCCATTTGGCCCGACGTATCGTCCAGACCCGTCATCAGCGTCGTCGTGACTTTGATGATATCCGGGCCGAGGCCCGCGCGGCGCTGCGCCTTCGGCATCGCCGCGGCCGCATCGAATTCCTTGTGCAAGATAACAAGCTGATTCAGCGCGGTGCGCAGGCCAGTCACCGCGTTGGCGGCGCCAGGCATGTCCAACTTTTCGAGCACCCCAAGGCCCGCCTGCAAAGCGGGCAATTCGGCATCGCGCGCCTCACGGACAACTTTATTGAACACGGTCGCGCCTTCATTATTCAGCACATGCTGCGAGAACGTTCGATCGATGCGCAGATTATGCAGGGCCGTGAACAGGTAAGACGAGGCTTCTGCCGCCGTGGCGATCTTTCGCGCACTCTGAAGCCTGCTCCACGAATCCCACGCGGCAAGCGTGAGCGTGACGACGACCGCTGCCGCCATCACTCCAAACGCGGACTTCAAGAGCACGTTTACCGATAACCGATTGAGCATCGTCTGACCCCACGTCCGGCGCACGCCCACCGCAGGCGCGCATTTCACATAATAAAGGAGCGATACCCGGCTACCGCTCGACGCTACCGTGCTGAAAAATTCTCAACGTGGGCTTAAAATCGCGCGCGCCGCGGCGGATAGCCGCCGCATCTGATGCGTCGACGTTAACAAGGTAGGCGAGGTCGCCGAAGGACGATGAGGGCGCGGGACGCTGCCCCGCCCTTTCGTGGTTCGCATCAGGCCGCAGCGGCCCGCCTGGACGCGGTGGGGACTGGCTTGGTCACTTGGGCACGGGACGCCGGTCGATGCGCAACGGCGGCCGCGTCCTCCTCCGTCCGGAAGTAAGCGACCTGCTCGTCCATCGATTTGGCCTGCTGCTCGAGGGTTTGCGCCGTGGCGGCGTTCTCCTCGACCAGCGCCGAGTTGCGCTGCGTCACTTCGTCCATCTGGCTCAGCGCCTTGCCGATCTCCTCAAGGCCGACCGCCTGCTCGCTGCTGGCCGCGGCGATGTCGGAGACAAGCGTCGCCACGTCGCGGATCGAACCGACGATTTCGTTGAGTGCGTTGCCGGCCTGGTTGACCAGCTCGACGCCTTCCTTCACTTGGCTGCCGCTGTTGGTGATCAGTTCGGCGATATCCTTGGCCGCCTGCGACGAGCGCTGCGCCAGACTGCGCACTTCCGTCGCCACCACGGCAAAGC
>JANLJK010000094.1 GCA_029255525.1 Pseudolabrys sp. | reverse complement strand
ACCATCTACGAGGTCCTCTCGGCGCCCGTCTCGCCCTTCGAGATCGTGCTCGGCTATGTCGGCGCCGCCGCCACCAAGTCGATCATCCTCGGCGTCATCATCCTGGCGACCTCATGGCTGTTCGTGCCACTCCATATCGCCCACCCGTTCTGGATGGTGGCCTTCCTGGTGCTCACCGCGACGACCTTCAGCCTGCTCGGGTTCATCATCGGCATCTGGGCGGAAGGCTTCGAAAAGCTGCAGATCGTGCCGCTCCTGATCATTACACCGTTGACGTTCCTCGGCGGCACGTTCTATTCGATCAATGTCCTGCCGCCCTTGTGGCAGACGATCGCCTTGTTCAATCCCGTCGTCTATCTCGTCAGCGGGTTCCGCTGGAGCTTCTTCGAGATCGCCGATGTCGGCCACAGCGTCAGCGTTGCGATGACTTTGGCCTTCCTGGGGATTTGCCTCGCCATCGTCTGGTGGATGTTCAAGACCGGCTACAAGTTGAAGAAGTAGCGCGCCCGCCAGTCCGACGAGAAATTCCCGCAACGATCCTCGCTAACCGGTTTGCGGCCCGGAGGCCTTGGTCTACAAGGCGCCCGGACCGCTCGATGCCACTGGAGATGAAATGAGTCGCTTCAATACCCCCGATCTGCAAAAGCGTCAGGAAAGCGCCGCTGCCGCCAAGAAGGCGCTGCTGGAGCGCTTCAAGGTCGCCGCCGAAGACCCGACGCGCGCCGAGCGCGAAGCCGCCCGCAAGGCGATCGTCGAGGCGCGCGAAAAGCGCATGGCCGAACGCGAAGTCGCCCGGCTCGCGCGTGAGGCGGAACTGGCCGCCGAGGCCGCGCGTCAGGCCGAAATCGCCGCCCAGGCCAAGCGCGAACAGGAAGAGCTCGAGGCGCTGATCGCCGCCGAGAAGGCCGAGGCGGAAGCCCGCCTGCTGGCCGAGCAGAAAGCCGCCCGCGATGCCCGCTATGCCGCCCGCAAGGCGGCCAAGAAGGAACGCCGGCGCGGCTACTGAGCGCCCAAGGGGACTCCATGCAAGATCCGCATTGCCATTCCAGCAGCATCATGGTCGAGCGCCCGGCCGAAAAGGCGTTCGAGATCATGTCCGACGGCCTGAAGCAGGGTCAGTGGGCCTGGGGCAGCTTCCAGCGGCGCGAAGTCAAGCCGGGTCTCTTCGTCGGCCCATCGGTGTTCAGCGGCAAGGACGCCTATGT
>JANLJK010000093.1:2018-8208 GCA_029255525.1 Pseudolabrys sp. | reverse complement strand
GTCGACCTTCTGACCCTTGCGGATATAGACGTTCTGGATAACGTCGCGCGTGTCGGCGTCGATGGTGATGGGGCCGCGCGGGCTGTCGAGCTTCTCGCCCTTGAACGCCGCCATCAGCGAGTCCGAGTCCACTTTGCCGCCGGTTTTCTTGACGGCCTGGTAGACGAGGTCCATCGCGTCATAGGCTTGCACGGCGCGGAAGTTCGGAACGGCATCGGCGCCGAACAATTCCTTGTAGGTCTTCACGAAGGCATCGTTCTTCGTATTCTTCATGCCGACCTGGTAGTGGTGCGCTGAAATGACGCCGTCGAGACCGTCGCCGATGAGCGCCAGCGAGTTGTCCTCGACCACGTCGCCGGTCACCAGGATCTTGATGCCCTGGCCGAGCAGATTGCGCTCATGCGTCGCCTTCATGAAGGCGGTCGAAACATCGCCGCCCGGATTGAAGGCGAACACCGCGTCGGGTTTGGTTTCGAGAACGCGCTGCAGATAGGGGCCGTATTCCATTGCCGTTACCGGCGTACGCACTTCGCCGACGATCTTGCCGCCGCCGGCGGTGAAGGCCTTCTTGAACCAGGTCTCGGCGTCGATGCCCGGCGCGTAGTCGGAGACGATGGTGTAGGCCGTCTTGATGCCGTTCTTCGCCGCCCATTCGCCGAGCGTGGCGGCTGACTGCGGCAGCGTCCAGGACACACGCACGAAATACGGCGAACGCTCGGTGATGATCGAGGTCGCGGCGTTGATGATGATGCCGGGCTTCTTGGCTTCGGTCAGCAGCGTGGCGGTCGCCATTGCGTTCGGCGTGAAGCTGAAGCCCATGATGAGGTCGGCCTTCTCGCGCAGGATCAGTTCCTGCGACAGACGGCGCGCCAGGTCGCCCGAGCCGGGGCCCTGATCGTCGCGCGTGACGATGTTCACCGGCAGGCCGCCGGCCTTGTCGCCGTGGATCTTCTGATAGACCTTGATGCCGTTCTCGTACTGGCGGCCTTCATTGGCGAAGGCGCCCGACAGCGGCAGCACCAAACCGATCGTCAGTTTTCCGTCCGCGGCCGAAGCGCCGGTCGGCGCTGCGGCGATGCATGCGGCCGCCATGAGGGCGGCGCGAAGCGTGGAAGCGATAGAGGCCAATGTCGTTCTCCCGCGTGAAGGCACCCAAAGCGGGCGCCGTGATCGATGTGCGAGACCACGTTTCCCCGCAAGCGATGACGCACAAGCAACGACACTTGGCGACGGGGAGACGCAGCCTTCGGATGAGGCGAACAGGCCCGCGAGCCTTTGTTGTCGCGGGTTTTGCCACAGGCGGGCATAGGACCACCCGCATTGTGGACTGTCAATTAATTTATGAATTATTCGCTTTGCATAAATAATGGACAGGTCGCCTCCTGGACGCTCAGCGTCCAGCATCGCTTACTTGCGGCCGTTGCCCTTGCGCGGCACGGCCGTTTTCTTGCGCGCCGGTTTGGTGACGGCGGCTGTTTCACGGGCATCGAGCACCGCCAAAGTAGCCTTGGCGCCGGAGAGAATATGCTCGGCGAGCAGGCGGCAAGCCTTGGCTTCGTCGCGCGCCATGCAGGCTTCCATGATCGCCTTATGCTCGGCGTGAATGGACGGCCTCAGCTCCGGATAACGCACCACGCTACGGCGGTAGCGTTCGGACTGCTCATAAAGGATCGCGCAAAAATGTCGCAGCCAGGGGGAGCCGCAGGCGGCTTCCAGCGCGGCATGAAATGCGCTGTTACGCTTCTCCCATTCATCGGCATAATCCGCCGGATCGCCGGTGAGGCTTTTCTCCATGCGCGACATGCGATGGTAGGCGGCGACGATCTCGGCTTCCCAGTTCTCGTCGCCCAGTTGAATGGATCGTGCCAGCGCCATGGTCGAAAGCCGCTGCCGCAGATCGGCGATGTCCAGGAGCTCGTCGCGTGAGATCGGCGCGACTTGGAAGCCGCGCTGGCCTTCGCCGCGCACCAGGCCTTCGACGGCCAGCCGCGACAACGCCTCACGGATGGGGTTGCGGCCGATGCCGTATTGCTGTTCGAGCAGATCGGGCCGCAGCTTCTCGCCGGCGGCGAAATGTCCGGTGATGATCTCGTGGCGCAGCTTGATCAGCGCCTCGTCGGCGAACGTGCGCGGCCCGTCCTCGCGCAGAAGCCAGGCGGAGGGGCCCCATTCCGTCTTCTTCGGCTGCCGCTGATCACGTTCCATCGGCTCGTTCCTCGACCAGGATCGGGCTTTGTCGCGCCACATCCACGCTCTATTACATTCATCTATCTTGGGAAATCCAACTTTTTTAACTATTCCATCCACAACGAGTAAATTTACGAATTTATGTTGATTCATAAAATCTGGACGGTTAGGCTCTCCTGGACAGGAAAGGGAAGTGTCCGATGGCAAACGAGTTCAATCCCGACCTTCCATCCAACAGGATGGTATTCGAGGTGCGGCGCGACAACAGCGTCTGGCCTCACTTCAAGGAGCGTCTTGAGGAACTGATGACCCAATACGGTCTCAGCGCCGAAGAGAAAGACGCCTTCCGCGCGATCGATGTGCGCCGCCTTGGCGAGATGGGCGTGCACCCCTATTTCCTGCCGCAGATTACGCGGCTTTTCCACGGCTCGTCGCAGAATACGACCAAGAGCGCGGCTGCGCTGGCCTACCGCGAGTCTTTCGGCGATCAGATTGTCAATCACCGCGACGAGGACGAGGTGTCCCATGGCTGAATTCGTATCGATTATGGCCATGGCGCATGCGCCGGGCGTGACGGGCTGGATCGAGTCCTGCCCGATCGAGCATCAGCGCAAGATCAAGGCCGGCTATGAAGAGCTCGGCCGCGTCATGAAGGCTGCCAAGCCCGACATCATCATCGGCGTCGCCAACGACCATCTCTTGAATCTGCCGCTCAAGAATCCGCCGCACTGGCGCGTCGACTGCGCCCCCGAATGGAACGGCCCGGCTGAATTCTTCAAGTCCTGGCTGAAGCAGCCAGGCTATCACGTGAAAGGCCGTTCTGAGATCGCCGAGACGGTCGTACGCGAGGCCATGAAGGCCGGCATTAAGATCGATCGCGGCGAAGGCCTGCTGTTCGACGACAACTGGTCGGTGCCGCTCTGGTATCTCGGTTATGACGTGCCGATCCTGCCGATCCATATGAACTGCATCAATCCGCCGGTGCCGACGCCGGAGGAATGCATTGCCTTCGGCCGCGAACTGCGCCGCATCGTGCGCGATGTGCTGCCCGCCGGCCTGCGCGTCGGTCTGATGGGCACCGGTGGTCTGTCGCATGAGCCCGGTGGCCCGCGCTACTTCACCATGGACGCCAAGTTCGACCGCTGGTTCCTCGACCTGATGGAAGAGAGCGACGCGGACAAGGTTATGCGCGAGGCGACCGTCGAGCGCATGAACGAGGCGGGCGGCGGCGGCACCACCGAGTTGCTGGCCTGGATGGTCGTCATGGCGGCGGCCGGCGGCACGCACGGCAAGACCGTATTCTACGTAGCGTCTGAGGAAATGCGTTGCGGTCTCGGCGCCACGGTCTGGTCGAGCTTCGCGTGACGTCCAGCAGTATGCCGAACGTGTCAGGTTACGCGAGCAAGACCGTCTATCTCGATCCGGCCGAGCGGCTTGCGCCGGGCCGGACGGCCGTGATCGTCGTCGACATGCAGAACGATTTCTGCGCGCCCGGCGGCTATATCGACGGCATTGGCAAGGACGTCTCCACCCAGGCCTCCATCGTGCAGCCGATGACGGCGCTCATCGCTGCGGCGCGTGCGGTCGGTGTGCCGGTGGTCTGGATCACCGCCTGCTACGAGGAAAATCTGTTGCCGCCGTCGATGGTGGCGCAGAAGCGCCGCCTCGGCGTCGAGGCGATCTGCTGCGCCCGTGGGACCTGGGGCAATGACTTCTTCGGCGTGACGCCGGCCGGCGGCGAAGCCGTGTTCGCGAAGAACAATTATTCCGGCTTTTCCAATCCGGCCTTCGAGCAGCACCTGCGGACGCTCGGTATCGAGACACTCGTGTTCTGCGGCGTGCAGACCAATGTCTGCGTGGAGTCGACCTTGCGCGAGGCCCACAGCCGGGGCTTCTACGTTACCGTCGCCTCTGATGCGGTCGCATCCCACACCGCGCATCTGCATGAAGCCACGCTTGCCAATGTGCGTTTTCTCCTCGGCGACGTGGTGCCCTCGGCCGATATTGTCGTGGCCTGGGCGCAGCAGCACGCGGCGGCCAAATAATCGGCCAAGTAAACGGTCGAGTAAGGCCATCCACATCCTGCCCGGCGCGGCTATCGCGCCGGCCGAATTTGATCTAGATCGACCCGGCGGCGGAGCGGTCGGGCTAAGCGTTTGCCGCGCCGCGTTGGAAGGCGCCCGCATAGCACGCAAGAGGCACGATCGATCATGACGTTTCCCCACCGCATCGACACCCACCATCATTTCGTGCCGCCCTTCTATCTCGCTGAGGTCGGCGCGGACGCGGTGGCGCGTACTTTGGTGTCCGGCAAGGCGCCGGAATGGACGCCGCAGCATTCGATCGATGCGATGGACCGCAACGGCATTGCCACCGCGCTGGTGTCGATTTCGGCGCCCGGCTTCCAGTGCGAAGAGGTCAAACGTCCGGACCTGTGCCGGCGCTGCAACGACTATGCCGCCAAGATGCGCGTCGATTTCCCCGGTCGCTTCGGCAGCTTCGCCGGCCTGCCATTGCCGGACATCGACGCGAGCCTCAAGGAGATTGCCCGCAGTTTCGATGAACTGAAGGCCGAAGGTATCTGCCTGTTGACCAATTATGACGGGCTCTATCTCGGCGATGCGCGTTTCGCGCCGGTGTTTGAGGAACTCAACCGCCGCAAGGCGGTGGTCTACGTGCACCCGACCGAAGGCTGCACCTGCGCCGGGATAGGCTTGCCACCGGCCTCGCTGGAATTCCCTTTCGACACGACGCGCACGGTGGCGAGCCTGTTGTTCAGCGGCACCTTCAACCGCTGCCGCGACATCAAGTTCATCTTCTCGCATGCCGGCGGCACGATTCCCTTCATCGCCGAACGGCTGGCGCGGCTCGAGCGTCGGCCGGATTTCAAAGCGCATGTGCCGGATGGTGTGATCACCGAACTGAAGCGGCTCTATTACGATACTGCGCTGTCGGCCAATGCCTTGGCGATGAATACGCTGATGAGCCTGACCACGGTGAGCCAGGTCGTATTCGGCAGTGACTATCCTTACGCTCCGGAAGACACCATGACCGGCACGGTGAAGGGGCTTGCTGCGCTCAAGCTGCCGGAAGCCGATCTTGCCGCCATCGAGCGCGGCAACGCGCTCAGGCTGCTGCCGTCGCTCGCCAAGTAGATCTACTCAGGCGAAGCCGAAGAGCTTCGCCGGGTTCTCCACCAGCATCTTGTGCCGGATCGTTTCGTCCGGCGCGATCGCGGCGATGAGATCGACCAGGTCACCGTCGTTCGGCACGGCTTTGTGGTTGGGGTGCGGCCAGTCCGAGCCCCACACCACGCGCTCGGGCGCGTGGTCGGCAAGCATCCGCGCGAACGGCACCGCGTCAGCGTAAGGGTAGGGCTGCTTGGCGATGCGGTCGGTGCCGGAGAGCTTCACCCAGATATTGCCGCGGTCGAGCAAGCGGCGCAGCGCCGTGAAGGCCTTGCCATTGAGGCCCTCGCCGATATCGATGCGACCGATGTGATCGATCACGACCGGCGCATCGATCGACGTCATGAAGTCGTATTGCTCGAGTATGCCCTGGCCGCCGACATGGATGGCGATGTGCCAGCCGAGCGGTGCCACCTTGGCGATCACCGCGTGGATGTCGTCATAGCGCGCCGGCGCGCCCAGATGTGAGAAGAAATGGAAGCGCACGCCGCAGACACCGGCGGCGTGTAGACGCGCGATTTCGGCCTCTGGCGTCGTGGCTTTGAGTAGGGCAACGCCGCGATAGCGATCCGGCGCCGCGGCCAACAAGTCGAGCAGCACCGCATGGTCGCTGCCGTGGCACGCTGACTGCACGAAGACGCCGCGCTCGAAACCGAGGAGTTTGTGAAGCACGAACAGCTCTTCTTTTGGCGCGTCTTCCGGTGTGAAGGTGCGGTCGGCCGCGAAAGGAAACACACGGTCCGGGCCGAAGACATGGAAATGCGCGTCGCAGGCGCGTGGCGGCAAGGCCAGCCGCGGCTTTCTTGGATGACGGT
>JANLJK010000093.1:0-1918 GCA_029255525.1 Pseudolabrys sp. | reverse complement strand
CCGTGGGGGCCGTCCCGGAATGACTGCGGCGCGGGAATGAGCGGAGTATGTGGCTTCGCAAGAAAACAAAGCCTAGTCGCAGCGCGCGGTCATGCCGCCATCGACCACGATTTCCGTGCCGGTGACGAAGCGCGCTTCATCCGAGGCCAGGAAGAGCGCGGCATGCGCGGTGTCGCGGCCGTCGCCCATGAAGCCAAGCGGAATGCGCGCGACGCGCGTCTTCAGCAATGTGTCGATGTCGCCGCCTGCGCGCTGTGTGGCGAGCCGGGCCTCCACCATTGGCGTATGCATTTGTCCCGGCACCACGGTGTTCACGCGGATGCCCTTGCTGGCATATTGGACGGCGGTGACGCGCGAAAAATGGATGATGCCGGCCTTGGCGGCGGCATAGCCGACCTGCGGCGCGCCGGTGTAGCGCAGGCCCGATGTTGACGACGTATTGACGACAGCGCCGCCACCTTGCTCGATCATCACCGGAATGACGTGGTGGCAGGCGAGATAAACGCTCTTGAGATTGTAGTCGATTTGCTTGTCCCAGGCATCTTCGCTGAGCTCGGCCGCGCCGCCGGGCGCCGATCCGCCGACATTGTTCACGAGGATATCGATACGCCCATACGCATCGCGGCAGGCCGCGACCATCTTGGCGACCTGGGTGTCGTTGAGTACGTCGCAGGCATGGGTGGTGATCTCGGCATCGGCATCGGCCAGCGCAACCGTCTCGACCATCGAGTCCGGGTTCTTGTCGACAGCGAAGACCTTGGCGCCCTCGCGGGCGAAGATCACCGCGGCCGCCCGTCCGTTTCCCCAGCCGGGGCCGACACAGCCGGCCCCGGTGATCAGCGCCACTTTTCCCGCTAGACGTCCGGCCATTGATGCGTCGCTTCCGTCTACTTGCTCGTCTGCACGCCGGCGTCCTTGATCACCTGCGCCCACTTCTTGATTTCGCTATCGATGAAGCCGCGGAAATGCTCCGGCGAGTCGCCGACTAAAGTCGCGCCCTGGCTCGACAGCTTCTCGATTACCGTTGGGTCCTTCATCGCTTCGACCGCGGCCTTGTTGATGGCCGCGACGATCTGCGGCGGCGTCTTGCCGGGTGCAACCATGCCGTACCAGTTCTCGGTCTGTAGGCTCGGCATGCCGGCTTCGGTCGTGGTCGGTACATCGGGTGCGCTCGACACGCGCTTGGGTGCGCCGATGACAATCGGCTTCAGCTTGCCCGCCTTCACCTGCGGCAGCAGAACCGGCAGGTCCAGGAAGACCATCTGAACCTGTCCGGCCAGCAGATCGGTCACAGCCGGTGCCGCGCCGCGATAGGGCACGTGCACGATGTCGATCTTGGCCGTGAGCTTGAATAATTCGCCAGCGAGGTGCGGCAGGCTGCCGGGGCCGGACGAGGCGAAATTAAGCTTGCCCGGCTGCGCTTTCGCGAGTGCGACCAACTCGGCCATGTTGTTGGCCGACACGTTCGGCGCCACCACCAACATTTCCGGCACGGTCGCGACCAAAGTCACCGGCGCCAAGTCCTTCAACGTGTCGTAGGCGACCTTTTCCATGCTCGGGCTGATCGCAAGTGCACCCGCGCTGGCAATCGCGATCGTGTAGCCGTCCGGCGCCGCCTTCGCGACAACGTCGGTGCCGAGCACGCCGCCCTGGCCGCCGCGGTTTTCGATCACGACAGGCTGCTTGAGGATCTCCGACATACGCTGGCCGACAGTGCGCGCGATGATGTCATTTGGCCCGCCGGGCGGGAAAGGAACGATCAACTTGATGGGCTTGTTCGGGAAGTCCTGGGCCACGGCGAGCGAGGGGCTCAGCAGCGCGGCAAGGCCGATCAGTAGAATCCTCAAGGTGCGCATCAGTCCATCCTCCCTGTTGTCGCGGTGTGCGGGTCGCCGCTGGTTTCTTATCGAGGCGACAG
>JANLJK010000092.1 GCA_029255525.1 Pseudolabrys sp. | reverse complement strand
CTTTGAGAGCGAGAAGTGTGCCTGCGTCATAGCTCGTCAGGGTGATCGGCGTCGCCAGCACGCCGCCGACGGCGCCGATGGCCGCCGACACGGCGAAGGAGAGAGCGACGACGGCGCCGGTGTTGATGCCGACGAGCCGCGCGGCGAGCCGGTTGGCGGCGGTTGCCAGGATTGCCTTGCCGGTCAGTGTCATGGTGACGAAGACCCACAACGCGAGCACGATCAGGCCGGTGCCGATCAAGACGATGATGCTTTGCGGTAGGAGCGCCGCGCCACCGACGAGCAAAGGCTCGCTGCCGGCGAAAGGCTGCAGCGAATGGAAATTCTTGTCGAATACGATGCTGGCGACGCCGCGCAACAGGATCGACGCACCGATGGTGATGATGATCAGGCTGACGGCGGAGGCGCCGCGCGCCGGCGCGATGGCCAGCCAATAGAGCGTCAGGCCGACGGCGACCGCAACGACGATCGCCAGCAAGGCGGCCAAGGGTAGCGGCACGCCGGCCGCCACCGCGAAGACCGTCACCATGCCGCCGAGCATGACGAACTCGCCTTGCGCGAAGTTCAAGACGTCGGAGGCGTTGTAGATCAGTGTGAAGCCGAGCGCGACCAGGGCGTAGATCGCGCCCACAGTCAGGCCGGAGAAGAGAAATTGCAGAAACTCGGACATCTTGTCTCTCAAGCACGCGATGCGCCGCTTGCGGCAATCCCTCATCCTTCGAGACGCCGGCCTTCGGCCGGCTCCTCAGGATGAGGGATATTGGGTGGTCCCCCTCATCCTGAGGAGGGCGCGCAAGCGCCCGTCTCGAAGGATGAGGGCAGCAGGCCTCAGCTTCCGCTCTGCACCAGCGTCCAGTCGCCGTTCTTGATCTCGAGCATACGGAACGCCGTGAGATCGAGGCCGAGATGGTCGGTCGGCGACATGTTGACGACGCCGCCGGTGCCCATGAAGTTCTTGGTCTTCTCGATCTCGTCGCGCACCTTGGCCTTATCGGCGCTCTTGGCGCGCTTCATTGCCTCGACCAAAATCATCAGGCCGTCATAAGAATGGCCGCCGAAGGTCGATACCGGTTGCTTGGTATTGGCCTCGTAGGTCTTCTTATAGTCGACGACGACCTTCTTCTGCGGGTCGTTGTCGGGCAGCTTGTCGGCGACCAGCAAGGCAGCGGCCGGCAGACGTACGCCCTCGGCGGCGGGGCCGGCGAGATCGATGTACTGCTTCGAGCCGACGCCGTGGCTCTCATACAGTGGCACCTTGATATCGAGCTGTTTGTAGTTGCGCGTCACGATTGCCGGGCCCTGGCCGAAGCCGGGGTTGACCACCGCCTGGATGCCCGCCGTGCCTTTGATCTTCGTCAGTTGTGGCGTCATGTCGGTGTCGCCAGGGCCGTAGCTTTCGTCGGCCAGCACTTCGATGCCGTACTTCTTGGTCACGGTCATGCACTGACCGCGCATGGAGGCGCCGAAGGCGTCCTTGCCGGAGATCATGCCGATCTTGGTGAGGCCGCGTTTCTTGAGATCCTCGAAGATTTTCTCGCAGGCCATCAGGTCGGTATGCGGGGTCTTGAAGATCCACTTCTTCGCCGGCGTCACGGCCTGCACCGCGCCGGCGAAATTGATGAAGGGCACGCCGGCATCCTCGGCGAGCGGGATCAGCGCCATGGTGGTCGCGGTGGTGGAGCCGGCGAGCAGGGCATCGACGCCGTCCTGCTCCAGCGCGCGGGTGCCGAAGGTGCGTGCCTGGTTGGGATCGCCGCCGTCATCATAGACGAACAGCTTCACCGGCTGGCCGTTGATGCCGCCTTTGGCGTTGATGTCGGCGACATACATTTCCAGCGTCTTCTTCTCGGGATCGCCGAGGAACGAGGCCGGGCCGGTGACGGAGAGAATGGCGCCGATCTTGATATCGGCGTGAGCGGCTGTCGCCGTGATCAAGAACGTAGCCGAGAGCGCGGCCGCGCCCAGCAGTTTAGGCAGATAGCTTCCGTGTTGTGTCATGGTTTCCTCCCATGGGTGGACGTTTCCTCTTTGTGAGCGGCCGTCTTTGCTGCGGCCGTCTCACGGTCTTGACGCAGTCTAGGCCGCGCGTTGGCGGCGGAAGCTGGCGATGCGGAATCGGTTGGCGACGAAAGCCGCATCGGTCAGGCAGGCATTGCCGGCCGGATTGGCGCCGGTGACGTGGTAGTCCGAGAAGGCGGCGGACTGGTTGACGTAGATGCCGCCCGTCAGGTTGACGGAGAGCGCGACACCGGCACGCGCGAAGGCATCGGCGGCCTGATCGATCACCTTATCGTCGGTCGAATAGAGCGAAGCAGTGATGGCGCCCTTGCGCTTGGTCGATTCCGCGGCGCGCGCGATCGACTCGACCGTATTCGCGGTCTTCACCACGAAACTGATGGGGCCAAAGCGTTCCTCACCCCAGGCGCTTTCGTCGGCGACGTCGATAGCAAGCACCAGGGGGCTCGCCGTGCGGGCATCGTTGAAGCCGGTGACCGGCGCTGGCCCGGAATCACGCACGATACGGCCGAGCTTGCGGGCCGCGACGACGCGCGCCGCCGTCGCTTCGTTCTGCACGGCGCCGAGAATGCCCGCCGCGCGATCGGGATCGCCGAGCAGCTTGTCGATGGCCGAGCCGATGCCGGCGGCCACCTCGTCGAAGCTCTTCGGGCCGTCGTTCGTGGCGATGCCTCCCGCGGGGACGAAGATGTTCTGCGGTGCGGTGCACATCTGACCCGAATACAGCGACAGTGAGAACGCGACGTTTGCGCACATGCCGCGGAAATCGTTGGTCGAGTCGATGACGATGGGGTTGATGCCGGCTTCCTCGGTAAAGACGAGATCGGTGGCGGCGTTTTCGCGCACCCAGGAGCCGAAGGCCGGGCCGCCGGTGAAGTCGATCATCGCCACGCCAGGATTGGTGACGAAATCCTTGGCGAGCGGCTTGTCGGCGTCGTCCGCGACCAAGAGCAGCACGTTCGGATCGAAGCCGGCTTCCTTGATGACGTCGCGGGCGATTCTGACGCTGATGGCCAGGGGTAGAATGGCGCCGGGATGCGGCTTGACGATGACGCTGTTGCCGGTGGCGAGGCTGGCGAAGATCGCCGGATAGCTATTCCAGGTCGGGAAGGTGGCACAACCGATGACCAGCGACACGCCGCGCGGGATGATGCGCCATTGCTTGTCGAGCACGATCGGATCGCCTTTGCCCTGCGGCTTCGACCATTCGGCGGTGCCCGGCACGCGCGTCATTTCGTCATAGGCATAAGCGACGGCTTCCAGCCCGCGGTCTTGCGCATGCGGGCCACCGGCCTGGAACGCCATCATGAAGGATTGGCCGGTCGTGTGCATCACCGCATTCGCCATCAGGAAGCTCTGGCGGTTGATGCGCTGCAAAATCTCAAGACAGACGCCGACGCGGTCTTCGATCGAGGCGGCGGCCCAGCCTTCGCCGGCCTTGCGTGAGGCTTCGACGAAGCTGTCGGCCGAGCCCGTCGGATAGGTGATGCCGAGCGCGATGCCGTAAGGAGACGTCTCCTTGCCGGCGCGGCCTTGCGCGGGCTGATCGAGTTCGAAGGGCTTACCGAGCATGGCCTTGAACGCCGCCTCGCCGTCGGCCTTGGCGGTCTCGCCATAGATCTTGCCGCTGGCGGCCTCGGGGAAAGCGCTCCAATAGGTGCGGCTGCGGCAGGTGCTCACGGCACGCTCAAGCATAGCGCGGTGCGCTTCGAAAAAACTCATCTCTGTGATCCTCCCGGCGTCCCGCGTTTCGTCGAGGCCGCGTTGACAGGCAATTTTGACTGCCATATTAATTAGTCGACCGACTGGTCAGTCAAGTATAATATAATTCGATCACGGCGCCCGTTTCCCACAGGGGATTCAGAGAAGCGTCGGATCGCGGAGGAACGTTCCATGGACGAGACGCCCGTCCTCGTCGACAAGCGTGCTGGTTACGTTGTCGTCACGCTCAACCGTCCGCAGCGGCTGAACTCTTTTACCGAAGCCATGCATGCGGCGCTGATCAAGGCGCTCAATGACGTGGAAGCCGACGGCTGTCGTGCGCTGCTTCTCACAGGCGCCGGACGCGGTTTCTGCGCCGGCCAGGATCTGAACGACCGTTTGGCGGCCGGTGACGGTGGCAAGCGCGATCTCGGTGAGTCGATCAGCAAGTTCTACAATCCGTTGGTTCGTAGACTGCGCGGCCTGCCGTTTCCGACCGTTGCCGCCGTTAACGGCGTGGCGGCCGGCGCTGGCGCCAATATCGCGCTGTCGTGTGACATCGTGTTGGCGGCGCGCTCCGCCAATTTCGTGCAGGCCTTCGCCAAGATCGGCTTGGTGCCGGACAGCGGCGGCACATGGGTCTTGCCACGCCTCGTTGGCGCGGCGCGCGCGCGCGGGCTGGCGATGCTGGCCGAACCGCTGCCCGCAGAGAAAGCCGAGAGCTGGGGTCTGATCTGGAAGGCGGTCGACGACGACAAGCTCATGAGCGAGGCAGAGACGATCTGCGCGCAATTCGCCAGCGGGCCGACCTTCGGCCTGGCGCAGATCAAGCGCGCGCTCGACGCTGCCGAGAGCAATGAACTGTCGGCGCAGCTCGATCTCGAACGCGACCTGCAGCGTGAAGCCGGTAATTCGCCTGATTATGCCGAAGGCGTGAAGGCCTTCATGGAAAAGCGGGCGCCGGCTTTTACCGGACGGCGGAGCTGAGCCATGGACGCCGAACAAATGGCGAAAGCCTGTGCCGATGCCATGTGGGCGGAAGACCAGGCCAGCCGCGGGCTCGGCATGGAATTGATCTCCGTCGGCCCCGGCCGCGCCGAGCTTTCCATGACCGTCACCGACCGTATGGTCAACGGCCACAAGATCTGCCACGGCGGCTTCATCTTCACGCTCGCCGATTCAACCTTCGCCTTCGCCTGCAACACCTATAATCAGCGCACAGTGGCGCAGCAGTGCGCGGTGACCTTCATCACCGCCGGCAAGCTCGGCGACCGGCTGACGGCGCGTGGGCTCGAAGTGAATCGGCGCGGCCGCTCCGGTATCTACGACATCACGGTCACGCGCCAGGATGGAGCGGTGATCGCCGAGTTTCGCGGCCACTCGCGTACGATCGAAGGCGAACTCATTCCAAATCTCGACAAGAGCGGCACAGCCGCCGTCAGTCGCTGACCTACAGGGAGGACAGCATGCTCGATAAATCGTCCTATCAGCCCTACGGCCTCGAGCCGATCGAGCGGGCCTCGCGCGACGAGATCGCCGCGTTGCAGACCGAGCGGCTGAAATGGTCGCTCAAGCACGCTTATGACAATGTCGACGCCTACCGGAAGAAGTTCGACGCCGCCGGTGTGCATCCGAACGATTTCAAGCGGCTGGAGGATCTCGCCAAGTTTCCCTTCACCACCAAGCACGACCTGCGCGCCAATTACCCCTTCGGCATGTTCGCGGTGTCGCAGGACAGGATCGCCCGCATTCATGCCTCGTCCGGGACCACCGGCAAGCCGACGGTCGTCGGTTATACGCAGAAGGATATCGATACGTGGTCGACGGTGATGGCGCGCTCGATCCGCGCCTCTGGCGGGCGGCCGGGCATGAAGGTGCACATCTCCTATGGCTACGGCCTGTTCACTGGAGGGTTGGGCGCGCATTACGGCGCCGAGAAGCTCGGCTGCGCCGTGATCCCGGTGTCGGCCGGCATGACCGAGCGGCAGGTTCAGCTCATCGGCGATTTCGAGCCGGACATCATCATGGTGACGCCGTCCTACATGCTGGCGATTCTCGACGAATTCCGCGCCAAGAATATCGATCCGCGTGCATGCTCGCTGCAGATCGGCATCTTCGGCGCCGAACCGTGGACCAATTCGATGCGCGGCGAGATCGAAGAGGCCTTCGACATGGATGCGGTCGACATCTACGGCCTGTCGGAGGTGATGGGGCCGGGCGTCGCCAATGAATGCGTCGAGACCAAAGACGGCCTGCACATCTGGGAGGATCATTTCTATCCGGAGGTGATCGACCCGGCGACCGGGCAGGTGCTGCCCGACGGCGCGCCGGGCGAGCTGGTGTTCACGTCGCTCACCAAGGAAGCGATGCCGGTGATCCGCTATCGCACGCGCGATCTCACCCAATTGATGCCCGGTACGGCGCGCAGCATGCGGCGGATGCAGAAGGTCACCGGTCGCTCCGACGACATGATGATCGTGCGCGGCGTCAACGTGTTCCCGACCCAGTTCGAGGAGCAGTTGCTGCGCTGCGAGGGTCTGAGCCCGCATTTCTACATTGAATTATTCCGCGAGCACCGGCTCGACGGCGTGCGGCTGCATGTCGAGGCGCGGGCGGATCATGCCGATGAGGCCTCGCGTGCGGCGCAGGCGGCGATGCTCGCGGCGCATATTCGCAGCGTGGTCGGTATCGGCGTCGAGGTGACGGTGGCTGATCCCGGCGGCATCGAGCGCTCGATGGGCAAGGCCAAGCGCGTCGTCGACAAGAGACCGAAAGAGTAGCGCATGATCCCGAAAAGTGGGCACCGGTTTTCGGACAAGATCATGCGCAAACAAAAGAGACTCTAATGGCGCGGCCGAGAGCAGCGGACTACGCCGGCAAGCGGCAAGCGATCCTTAGCCATTCGGCCGAGGTTTTCGCCAAGCACGGCTATGACCGCGCCTCGATGGAGGAAGTTGCCAAGGCCTGCGGCGTATCGAAGGCGCTGCTCTATCATTACTACGTCAACAAGGCGGCGCTCTTGTTCGACATCCTGCACGCCCATCTGCAGGAACTGGTCGATGCCGTGTCGGCGGTCGACAAGAATCTGCCGCCGCGGGTGCGGCTGCGCGCGCTGGTGACCGCGCTGCTCGAGGCCTATCGCGATGCCGACAACGAACACAAGATCCAGCTCAACGAGCTCGGTAAGCTGCCGCCGAAGCGGCAGAAGGTGCTGACCGATATGGAGCGCGAGTTGGTGCGTGTGTTCGCGGAGGCGATCGCGGCGGTGAACCCAGGTCTCAGTGGTGATGCGCTGCTGAAGCCGGTGACCATGTCGCTGTTTGGCATGATCAACTGGCACTACATGTGGTTCCGCGACGGCAAGGCGCTGACGCGCGAGGACTATGCCGACCTTATCACGACGTTGCTGGTCGAGGGCGCGGCCGCACTCACAGCGCAAGCGCCGGCGCGGGTTAAACGGGCCGCGCGCGCTTAGACCTGATCGTAATCCAGCGCCACCTTGGCCGTCACCGGGTGCGACTGGCAGGTGAGCACATAGCCCGCTTCCAGCTCCCACGGCTCCAGCGAATAGTTGGTGTCCATGCGCACTTCGCCGGCGGTCACCTTGGCGCGGCAGGTGCAACACATGCCGCCGCGGCACGAATAGGGCATCTCCAGCCCGGCGCGCAGGCCAGCGTCGATAATGGTCTCGCCGCCGCGCACCGGGATGCTGTGGTGCGTGCCGTTGAGCACGATGTCGACATTGGCTTCTTGCGCGCCCGCGGCCGTATACGCCGCGCGCGTCGCGACGGGCGAGCCGTCGGCCGAGAAATATTCGACGTGAATACGTTCGGCCGGCACACCGAAACGCCCGAGCGCCGCCTTGCCGTCCTCGATCAGCCCGCCGGGGCCGCACAGGAAAGCGTGGTCGATGCCGCCTTGCGGCAAGGTGCGCAGGAGCGTGTCGAGCTTGGTCGTATCGATACGGCCGTCGAACAGCGGGATTTCCTGGTGCTCGCGCGACAGCACATGATGCACCGTGAAGCGGCCCATGAAGCGGTCCTTCACGTCCTCCAGCGCCTCGCGGAAGATGATGCTCTGCGTGGTGCGGTTACCGTAAATCAGGACGACGCGGCTCTTCGGCTCATGCGTCAGCACCGTGCGCAGGATCGACATGATCGGCGTGATGCCGGAGCCCGCGACGATCGCCACATAAGTGCGCGCGGCATTCGGCTCCAGCGCGACGCCGAAGCGCCCCTGCGGCGTCATCACGTCGATCTCGTCGCCCGGCTTGATCGAGGCGTTGGCCAATGTCGAGAACAGACCGCCGTCGACTTTCTTGACCGTGACGCGCAGTTCGCCGTCATCCGGCGCCGTGCAGATCGAATAGGAACGCCGCACCTCGGCGCCGTCCACATTCGTTCGCAAGGTGACGTGTTGACCGGGATTGAACCGATAGGCCTCGTTGAGCTCGCGCGGCACCGCAAAGGCGATCGACACCGCCTCCGGCGTCTCGCGCCGCACGTCTGCAACCTTCAGCCGGTGGAATTCGATGGCCATGGCGTCCTCAGATGC
>JANLJK010000091.1 GCA_029255525.1 Pseudolabrys sp. | reverse complement strand
GTTTTTCCGGCCGCTAAGCGGCTGAAGCGACAACGGTTTCAGAATCGAATCCGCGCCATCGATGTTTCGGCGCGCACGCGTGTGTGGCCATCCTTCGAGACGCCCCGCCTTCGCCCTTCGGGCTCCGGCGCGGCTCCTCAGGATGAGGTCGGCAATACGCCGCCGCTGCTCAATGCACGAATCCGCCCTTCGCCATCATCAGGTGATGCGGCTGGTGATGACCGCCCTGCACCAACAGCCCCATGAAACCGAGCGCCTTCAATTTGACGAGCGGCTGGGAGTCGCTGGCAAGCACCGTCAGCTTGACGCCGTTCGGCAGTTCCTCGGTCTTGGCGTTCCAACCATGCGCGGCGAGTTCTCGCACATGCGCCGGCACCATGCGCTTGATCGCGTCCAAGGTGCGGCCCTCGCCAATGACGGCGATCTCGAGACCGTTGTCGAGCACGCGCTCGCTCGCATGGGCGCGCAGCGTCACTTCGTTCATGTCGATGAGGTGCTCGCGCAACACACCGATATTGACCTTCGACCAATCCGTTGCCGGGTCTGCCTCCAATATCTGCACGACTTCCTGGATGGCGCCGAAGGCATCCTGCCCCGGCAACGTCGGTAGGCTGCCGGATTGCTGGCCATGCATCATGCCGTGCCCGCCCGCGCCGCCGTGCATGCTCCCTTGCATCATGCGCTCATGCATTGATCCGCCGGTTTGATTGCCGCCTTGCATCATCTGCTGATGCATCGAACCGTGCATGCCCATCGGCCCATTCGCGCCCGGCCCCATCTGAGCGAAAGCATAAACGGTGGTTGCGGCGATCGCCGTCACGGCAAGCGTGGTCTTCCAGGGAAACTTCGACATCGGGCGCCTCTCGTCTTGGTGCGTCATGCCCCTGCTGCCTTGTTAGCGTCGGGGGCGGAAGCGGCATATGATTAGGATCATACCCAATTCGTCCGCCGCAGCACGATTTTACCCGGTGTGCGCTTGATCTCGCCCGACCGCGCCAGCGCCGCCAAAGTCCGATACAGCGCCTCGTGCGTCAGCCCCAGCTCGGCGGCCAGATCCTTGAGCGTGCCGCGCAAGGTGACGGTACGGCCGTCGTCGCCGGCATTGAGCACGAGATAATTGCGGACGCGCTCGCGCGCCGAGCGGTTGTTGCGCTGGGCGAGGTGCGTGCGCAGCCGCATCAGCTGACGGGCCAGCGTCGGGGTGAATGCGTGCG
>JANLJK010000090.1 GCA_029255525.1 Pseudolabrys sp. | reverse complement strand
CTAGCGGGTCGATCCGGCGCGGACTTTGCGACCGCCCAAATGTCCGCTAACAACGGCTTGCGCCGGTCGGCCGGCGCGGCACAGGGCAGTCTCGACCGATGCAGCTTAAGGATTTGCACGCCAAGCCGGGTCACCTCATCCGGCGCGCACAGCAGATCGCCGTGGCGATCTTCATGGAGGAGTGCGCGGCTTTCGATCTGACGCCGGTGCAATATGCCGCGCTGGTGGCGATCCAGGACAATCCGGGCATCGATGCCACGCGCCTGTCGGCGCTGATTGCCTTCGACCGTTCGACCCTTGGTGATGTGCTCGAGCGGTTGGAGCGGCGAAAACTCGTCAAGCGCTATCCGTCATCCGAAGACAAGCGCATCAAGCTTTTGGAAACAACAGCGGCCGGTAAGGACTTGCTCAAGCGTGCGGAGGCGGCCGTGCTCCGGGCGCAAGAGCGGATCCTTGCGCCATTACAGCCGAGCAGCCGCAACAAGCTGATGGAGCTGTTGTCCCAACTGGTCGAGATGAACGACGGCGCGTCGCGCTGATCGGGGCCGGCGTCAGGCCGTCACGGCATAGAGGTGCCGCCATTCACCCACCGCCTTTGAGGCCCCGCTGTGCGAGGCACGTCGCGGCGGGGGCGCACCCGACCGATCTCATCCTGAGATAGCCGCCATCTTCACTAGGCGCTTTTGCATATCCCCGCTTTCCTCGATTGTCCGCGGCGTCGAAGGGAGCGAAACAATGAAAATTGCCAGGTTCAATGGCGGCCGCATTGGCGTCGTCGTTGATGGAACCATTCGTGACGTCACAGCGGTGGCCGGTGTCGATGCGGCTGAATGGCCGCCGGTCGGGCCGCTGCGGCTGATCGCGGATTTCCCGACGCTGCGGGACAAGCTCGAACAGGCCGCAAAAGTGGCTGCGCCGATCCCGCTCGATCAGGTGACGCTCGAGACGCCGGTGCCGTGGCCGAACAAGCTGATCGCCTATCCGGTCAACTACCGCGACCATGCCACCGAGATGACCTCGGTTGGCTTCGCCAATGTCCAGGGCTTCTTCCTCAAGGCCAATTCGTCTTTGTCCGGGCCGAGCGAGGCCATCGAGCTGCCGAACATCGCCGGCCGCGAGATCCATCACGAGTGCGAGATCGCGCTGATCATCGGCAAGCAGGGTCGGCAGATCCCGCCGGAACGCGCCTTCGACTACGTCTTCGGCTATGCCTGCCTGCTCGACATCACCATCCGCGGCAAGGAAGAGCGGGTGATGCGCAAGTCGTTCGACACCTTTACGCCGGTCGGCCCCTATATCACCACGGCCGACGAGGTTCCGAACCCGGCCGACATCAACATGCGGCTGTGGGTGAATGACGAACTGCGCCAACAGGCGAACACCCGCGACCTGCTGGTCGACATTCCGCACATGATCTCCATCGCCTCCTCGGCGGCGACGCTCTATCCGGGCGATTTGATCGCGACCGGCACGCCGGCCGGCGTCGGCCCGATCAAGGCCGGCGACACGGTGACCATCGAGGTCGACCACATCGGCCGCATGAGCGTGCCTGTGGTGGCCGGACGTTATGGCGAGAACATCGTTTTTGCCAAGCCGTACGAATTCAAACGCGGCGCGGCATGAGGGGGCCGATCATGACCAACACGACTTTGGCCGCCATCAACGGCGCGACCTGCCTCGACGATCTCTACAAGGTCTTCGACGCGCATCATTACACCGCCGGCTGGCACAAGAAGCGCCGCTCGCTGTGGCCGCAACCGGCGACCGAATTTACGCCGCAGCACTGGCGCTATGCCGAGGCGATGGCCGCGCTCGACCGCGCCGGCGAATGGATCGGCACTGATCTCGCCGAACGGCGCAATTTGCTGATGTTCAATCCCGTCGGCGACAATGACTACGCGTCGACGCGGACCTTGGTCACGGCCTATCAGATGATCAAGCCCGGCGAATATGCGCGCGCCCACCGCCATTCGCCGAATGCCTTGCGTGTGGTGCTCGATGCCCAGCCCGGCCTGTTCACCGTGGTGAACGGCATCAAGCTGCCGATGAATCCGGGCGACGTGCTGCTGACGCCGAACTGGTGCTGGCACAGCCATTACAATGAAGGTCAGCACAAGGCCTATTGGATCGATGTGCTCGATGTGCCGCTGGTACATCAGCTCGAGCCGATGTTCTATGAGGAGTTTCCGGACGGCTATCAGCCGGTGACGTCGGAGCCGAAGGAGAGCGCGTTCTGTTATCCGCTCGCCTGGGCCGAGGCGGAACTGGCCAAGGCGGAGGCTGCGGCCGGCGTCCGTCGTCTCGTGCTGCCGAGCCAGCCGCATATTCCGACCATGGAGCTCAGCCACATGGCGCTGGCGCGCGGTGCGACGACCGGCGTCGAGCGGACCACGGCAAACCGCATCTTCGCCATCGTGCGCGGGCAGGGCACCAGCGTGGTCGGCGGCAAGCGCTTCGAATGGCACCGCGGCGACGTGTTCGTGGTGCCGACCTGGGCGCCGTTCGAGATTACGGCATCGGAAGACGCGATCATCTTCCAGGCCAACGACGAGCCCACGCAGCGCATGCTCGGCTTCTACCGCCGCGCGACGCAGCCCTGACAGTCCGGCGACGCCGCCGTCTCGATCCATGATACCCGCGCGCCCCATCGGGCGCGCCATGGAATACTTTTGCCTCTTCCAGGAGAACTGTAATGGCCAGCCGCAAACCGCATATCCTGATCGTCGGCGCCGGCATTGGCGGCACGGCGGCGGCCTTGGCGCTGCTCAAACGCGGCTTCGATGTCGACCTCTATGAGCAGGCCTCCGAGTTGCGCGAAGTGGGTGCCGGCATCCAGATCAGCCCGAACGGCAATCTCGCGCTCAACGCGCTCGGCGTCTTCGAAACGTTGCGCGACCTGTCGACCAAGGCGGAAAGTAAGGAAGTCCGGCTGTGGAACACCGGGCGAAGCTGGAAGACCTTCGATCTCGGTGCCGAAGCGGTTAGTCGCTACGGCTTCCCTTATCTGACTGTCTACCGCCCCGATCTTCTGAACGTTCTCGCCGATGCGGTGCGGCGCGAGAAGCCGGACGCGATCCATCTCGGCAAGCGCTGCAAGACCTTCAGCGAGACGGACGGCCGCGTTACGGTCACTTTCGAGGACGGCACGCAGGCGACCGGCGACGCGCTGATCGGCGCCGACGGTGTGCACTCGGTCATCCGCACCGGCCTGTTCGGCGGTGATCGTTCCAAGTTCCTGGGCATGATGGTGTGGCGTGCCGTCATTCCGATGGAGCTGTTGCCGGAGCGCATGAAGCGCAGCGTCGCCGCCGCTTGGCTCGGACCGCACGGCCACATCGTCCATTATCCGCTGCGCAATGGGCAATTGGTGAACTTCGTCGCCACCGTCGAGCGCGAGGATTGGCAGACCGAATCCTGGAGTACCGAAGGCACCAATGCCGAATGCGCGCGCGATTACGAAGGCTGGCATCCCGAAATCCAGACCTTGATCGCGGCGGCGCCCAAGCTGTTCAAATGGGCCTTGGTTGGCCGGCCGTTGCTACCGCAATGGACCAAGGGCCATATCAGCCTGTTGGGCGACGCCTGCCATCCGACGTTGCAATTGTTGGCGCAAGGCGCGGTCATGGCGATCGAGGACGCGGTGATCTTGGGCCGCTGCTTCGAGAAATACGACGACGTTCACACGGCGCTGACCCGCTATGAGGTGGCCCGGAGGGCGATCACGCGGCGCAAGGTCGAAGGCGCGACCGACAACGTGAAGCGCTTCCATAACGAGGCCTTCAACGACGAGAAGGATGCGGAAGTCTTCATCGCCCGCGAATGGGGCCGCGAGTCGATCCTGGAGCGCTACGAGTGGATGTTCACCTACGATGTGACGACCACGGCGATCTGACGCGCGTCACGCGCTCTTGGTATGGCAGAGGGTGCCCTGCCAGAAGCCGCGCTCCAGCAGGATGTGCACCTGCTGGGTGATCGAGCGTTTGACCTCGAACAGCGCGCGCGAGGGCGCCGCGGTCCGCCGCTCGACCAGGCAGAGCTGCCATTGCAGCCGCGGGAAGAACGGGATCGTCTTCAGCGTTCCGGCATCGACCTCTTCGTAGACGCCGGCATAGCTGAACACGGTGTAGCCGAGCCCGGCCTCGACCATGCCTTTGGTCGCGCGCATGCCGTCGACCTCGTTGATGACATTGAGCGCAAAGCGCCGCTCGGCGGCGAGGCGGTCGAGTAAGGTGCGCAGGCTGTGCGAGTGACTCGGTAGGATCAGCGGCAATTTGCCGAGCTGCCGCACGCTGATCTGGCCGTTCTTGAGGACGCCATGCGGCAGGTCGGCGCCGTGTGCCGGCGCGATGAGATAAAGAGGCTCGTGCAGGAACGGCGTGATCTGCACTTCGGCGCTGTGCTCGGGATTATACAGCACCGCCAGATCGACCTTGCCCTCGGTCATCCAGTCGTGGATCGAGCCGCTGAAGCCTTCGCGCACATGCAGCTTCACGCGCGGAAACCGCTCGCGCATTTCCGCGACGATGCGCGGCACCATCACCTGCGCGGTCGTCGGCGGCAGGGCGATGCGCACGTCGCCGCTCGGCTCGGCTGCCAGCGCCAGCAGATCCTGCTCGATGGAATCCAGTTCCGTCATCAGGCCCTTGGCGCGGTCGAGCAGGGCCACGCCGTGTTCGGTCAGCCGCACGCCGCGGCCGTGGCGCGCCAACAATTGGACGCCCAGCTCATGCTCCAACCGGGTGACCCGGCGGCTCAAGGCCGACTGCGCGATGCGCATCTGCGCCGCGGCGCGCGAGAAGCCGCCCTGGCGTGCCACCCGCACGAAGGCGTCCAGATCTTCGAATTTCATCGGCTGAGCCATGACGATTTGAGATGGATGGCCTTAGCGCCCACGCCGGAGGCCGTCAAATAGGGCTATTTCCAGCGAAGACACGGCTTTCGCCGTCGGGCTTTGTCCGGCGTGGCATCGCATCCTGAGATGGCTCTTATCGCCAAGTTATCGCAATGGCCGTCCCGGCCTTCCCCTAGAGTGCCGGCCAAATGGCGGGTGAGAGACGCGCCGCGGCGATTGCCGCGCTGCTAGGATTGCCGCCAAAAAGCGACGCCATTGGGAGGATCAATACGATGAAGTTCAGCCGCCTCGCACAGGGGCTTATCAGCGGCCTCGCGCTCCTGGCTGCCGTGGGCACGGCCCACGCCCAGACCTATCCGAGCCGCTACATCACCATGGTCGTACCCTATGCGGCCGGCGGACCGACCGACATCAATGCACGTTTGCTCGTGCCGGCCTTGAGCGAGGCGCTGGGCCAGCGCGTGGTCGTGGAAAACCGCGGCGGCGCCGGCACCACGCTCGGCACCTCGATGGTCTCGCATGCGGCGCCGGATGGTTACACGCTGCTGTTCGCCGATCTCGGTCTGGCGGTCAGCCACAACATCGTCCGCGCCAACTACAATGCTGAGAAGGATTTCGCGCCGGTCGCCTTCGTCAGCGCTTCGTCGCTGGTGCTCGTGGTCAACCCGAATCTGCCGGTGAAGACATTCGCGGAATTGATCGAGCTCGCGAAGAAAAAGCCCGATCAGTTGCAGTATGCGAGCGCCGGCCTCGGTACGCCGCCGCATCTCGCCGGCTTGGCGCTGACCAAGGCCACGGGCGCGCAGATGACGCATATTGCCTACAAGGGCAGTGGCCTGGCGGTCGGCGACGTGGTGAGCGGCCAAGTGCCGCTGATGTTCCTCGGCCCCAGCGCGTCAGCGTCTTACGTGAAGACCGGTAAGCTGCGCGCGATCGCGATCACCGGCAAGCAGCGCTCGCCGGCGCTGCCCGATGTGCCGACCTTCCGCGAACTCGGTATCGACCTCGGCGGCATCGATGCCGGCACCTGGTGGGGCATTGTCGCGCCGGCCGGCACGCCGCCGGACGTCATCGCCATGCTCAACAAGGCAGCCAATGCGTCGCTGGCCGATCCTACGGTGAAGGAGAATTTCGCGAAGTTCTATCTTAATGCCGTCGGTGGCACGCCGGAGGAGTTTGGCGCCTTCCTGAAGTCGCAGCAGACCTATTGGGCGGATCTGCTCAAAGGCGTCAGCCTCGAAGAGAAATAGCGCACCGGGCGCTCACGCTGGTTCGGAGACATTCGAACGTCAGCAAACGGCCGCGCCTTGTCGCGGCCGTTTTTTTACACTGAATCGGAATAAGCATCGTATTCGTCGCGCACCGTGATGATGTGCGTGCGCATCGCTGCGGCCGCGACCTGACGCTCGCCGCGCAGGATCGCTTCGACGACGCGATTATGCTCGACATGTGATTTGGCGAGACGGCCGAGGTTGCGGAATTGGGCGCGGCGGAACGGCTGCACGCGCGCACGCGTTGCCAGTGTCGTCTCCGCCAGAAAGGCGTTGTGGCTGCCGGCATAGATGCTGGCGTGAAAGGCCTCATTGACCTCGTGATAGCGCTGCGGATCGCCGCTCTGGATCAGGACGCGCAGCTTCTCATGGATGTCCTCCAGCGCTTGACGTTCGAGAATGGTCATGCGTTCGGCCGCGAAGCCCGCGCACAGCGCTTCGAGTTCGGCCATTGTTTCGAACATGCCGACGAGCTGTTCGTCGGAGGGCTGCGCCACCACGGCGGCGCGATGCGGGCGCACCTCGACCAGGCCGCTGGCGCCGAGCAGGCGGATCGCCTCGCGCACCGGCGTGCGTGAGACGCCAAAGCGGCGCGCCAGCGTGATCTCGTCGAGCGGCATGCCGGGGGCCAGCGTGCCGTTGACGATCTCATCGGCAAGCTGCAGCCGCAGTTCTTCCGCACGCGTCTTGCGCGGCAGAGACGCACGGGGTCGTGCGGCGACAGGAGCGAGCAGACTCATCGAAATCCTTGTCTTGTCCGCCGGATCACACCGGCGGGTGCGGGATCGCGGTCAACAGATCGCGGGTATACTCCGCTTCCGGCGCGACCAACACCCGTTCGGTCGGTCCCTGTTCGACGATCTGGCCGCTCTTCATCACAATGACACGATCGCACAGGAGTCGCACCACATTGAGGTCGTGCGACACGAAAAGATAGCTCATTCCCAGCGAATCCTTGAGATCCTGCAGGAGGTTGAGCACCACGGCCTGGACCGAGACGTCGAGCGCGGCGGTCGGTTCGTCGAGGACCACAAGGTCGGGCTTGAGCGCGATGGCGCGGGCAATGCCGACACGCGCCTTCTGGCCGCCGGAAAGTTGGTGCGGGAACCGGTCGAGCAGGTCAAGGGGCAACCCAACCTGCGCGGCCAGTTCCTCGCACCTGGCACGCACCGCGCCGCGGCCGGAGAGGTCACCCAGCCGGAGGATCGGATCGGCGATGGCGCGTGCCGCCGTAAAACGGGGATTGAGACTATCGGTCGGATCCTGGAACACCATCTGGATGCGCTTGCGCAGCGGCAATTTGGCGAACTGCCGCGCCGGGATCTCGCCGATGTCCTCGCCGTCGAACTGGATCAGGCCCGACGTTTTGTCGATCAGCCGCATCAGCATCATCGAGGTGGTCGATTTGCCGCAGCCCGACTCGCCGACCAGGCCGACGCTTTCGCCGCGCGCGATGGAGAAGCTGATGCCGTCGACGGCCTTGAACGTATCGGGTTGTGGCGAGGGCTTCGGACCGAACAGCTTGCTGAGCGTGGCGGTCGCGCCCTGGCGCGGATATTCCTTCACCAGTTTCTCGATCACCAACAGCGGCTTGGCGTCCGCCGCGGCAGCGGCACCGGCCGCCGTATTGGCGCTTGGCCGCGCGCTCTCGCCGTCCGGCAGCAGGCCGCGCAACGACACGCCGGGGCGCGGCGTCGCCTTCATCAGCTTGCGCGTATAAGGATGCGACGGCTGCTTGAAGATGGTGGCGGAGACAGCGGTCTCCACCACCTTGCCTTTCTCCATGACAACGACCTTGTCGCAATAGGCGGCGGCGAGGCCGAGATCGTGGGTGATCAGGATCGTGGACATGCCGCGTTCGCGCGTCAGCTCCATCACCAGGTCCATCACCGCCTTCTGCGTGGTGACGTCGAGGCCGGTCGTCGGTTCGTCGGCGATCAGCAATTGCGGCCGGCAGGCCAAGGCAAGCGCGATCACCACGCGCTGGCACATGCCGCCGGACAGTTCGAACGGATAAGCGTGATAGCGCTCGCGCGGCCGGGCGATGCGCACCTGCTCCAGCGCCGCGATCGCCCGTTCGCTCGCGGTCTCGTTGCCGACCTGGGCGTGCTGCAACAGCACGTCCTCGATCTGCTTGCCGATTTTGCGGATCGGGTTGAGCGCGAGGCGCGGGCTCTGGAAGATCATCGACATCTCGCGGCCGCGCA
>JANLJK010000089.1 GCA_029255525.1 Pseudolabrys sp. | reverse complement strand
ACATGGCGATGAAGGCGCGCTGCCCGGTCATCGGCCTGTTCGACGCCGGCGGCGCCCGCATCCAGGAGGGCGTGGCTGCGCTCGGCGGTTACGGCGAGGTGTTCAAGCGCAACGTCATGGCCTCCGGCGTCATCCCGCAGATCTCGGTCATCATGGGCCCCTGCGCCGGCGGCGACGTCTACTCGCCGGCGATGACCGACTTCATCTTCATGGTGCGCGACACGAGCTACATGTTCGTCACCGGCCCCGATGTCGTGAAGACGGTGACCAACGAAGTGGTCACCGCGGAAGAGCTCGGCGGCGCCTCGGTGCACACCGTGAAGTCCGGCGTCTCCGACGGCGGCTTCGACAACGACGTCGAGTGTCTCCTGCAGATGCGCCGGCTGATCGACTTCCTCCCCGCCAACAACGAGAGCGGCGTGCCGGAATGGCCGACCTTGGACGAGGTCGACCGCATCGATGAATCGCTCGACACTTTGATCCCGGACAATCCGAACAAGCCTTACGACATCAAGGAACTGATCACCAAGGTGATCGACGAGGGCGATTTCTTCGAGGTCGCGCCGACGCACGCCAAGAACATCGTCACCGGCTTCGGCCGCGTCGCCGGCAAGACGGTCGGCTTCGTCGCCAATCAGCCGATGGTGCTGGCCGGCGTGCTCGACAGTGACGCCTCGCGCAAGGCGGCGCGCTTCGTGCGCTTTTGCGATGCCTTCAACATCCCGATCGTCACCTTCGTCGACGTGCCCGGCTTCCTGCCCGGCACCGACCAGGAATATGGTGGGCTGATCAAGCACGGCGCCAAGCTGTTGTTTGCTTACTCGCAGGCGACCGTGCCGCTGGTCACCGTCATCACGCGCAAGGCCTTCGGCGGCGCCTATGACGTGATGGCCTCAAAGCATGTCGGCGGCGACTTGAACTACGCCTGGCCGACGGCGCAGATCGCGGTGATGGGCGCCAAGGGCGCGGTCGAGATCATCTTCCGCGCCGACATCGGCGACAAGGACAAGATCGCCGCGCGCACCAAGGAATACGAGGAGCGCTTTTTGTCGCCCTTCGTCGCCGCCGAACGCGGCTATATCGACGACGTGATCATGCCGCACTCGACGAGGAAGCGCATCGCCCGCGCCTTGGCGATGCTCAAGGACAAGCACGTCGAGGTGCCGAAGCGGAAGCACGATAACTTGCCGGTGTGACTCTTTCTTACCCTCCCCCTTG
>JANLJK010000088.1 GCA_029255525.1 Pseudolabrys sp. | reverse complement strand
GCGACGTGCAGACGGTGTTCTCAGCCTCGCTCTGCATCGAATGCGACGCCTGCGTCGATATCTGCCCGATGGACTGCATCACTTTCACGCCGAATGGCGAGGAACAAGAGCTACGCACGCGGCTCAATGCACCGTCGAAGAACCTCTCCCAAGCGCTCTATGTCCAGGACGGGCTGAAGACCGGCCGCGTCATGGTCAAGGACGAAGATGTCTGCCTGCATTGTGGCCTTTGCGCCGAACGTTGCCCGACAGGCGCCTGGGACATGCAGAAGTTCATGCTGGAAATGACCCACGCGGGAACGTCATGCCGACCACCACGCCGATCAGCCGCGTAAACGACTTCGTCGTCCGCTTCGCCAACGTCAACGGCTCGGGCTCCGCCAGCGCCAATGAGATGTTCGCCCGCGCCGTCATGCGCATGGGCGTGCCAGTCTCGCCCCGCAACATCTTCCCCTCCAACATCCAGGGCCTGCCGACCTGGTACGAGGTGCGGGTCTCCGAAGCCGGCCATCTCGGCGCGCGTGGCGGCACCGATTTAATGGTGGCGATGAACCCACAGACCTTCGACAAGGACATCGCGGCGATCGAGCCGGGCGGCTATCTCTTTTACGATTCCACCAAGCCCCTGCCCGCCTCCAAATTCCGCGAGGACATTACCGTCATCGGCGTGCCGCTGACCGCGATCTGCAACCGCGAATACACCGACCCGCGCCAGCGGCAGCTGTTCAAGAACATCATCTATATCGGCGCGCTGACCGCGCTCATCGACATGGACGTGGCCGTGGTCGAGAAGCTGATCGGCGAGCAATACAAGGGCAAAGACAGACTGATTGCGCCGAATATCAAAGCGCTGCATATCGGCCGCGATTACGCCACGCTCAACCTGAAATGCCCGATCGGGCTGCGCTTACGGAAATCCGACAAAGTCGGCGACCGCATCTTCATCGAGGGCAACAACGCGGCGGCGCTCGGCGCGGTCTATGGTGGCGCCACCGTCTGCGCCTGGTACCCAATCACGCCGTCTTCGTCGCTCGCCGACGCCTTCACCCGCCATTGCGGCAAGCTGCGCGTCGATCCGGAGACCAACGAGGCCAAATACGCCATCATCCAGGCCGAGGACGAGTTGGCCTCGATCGGCATGGTGATCGGCGCCGGCTGGAACGGCGCGCGCGCCTTCACCGCCACCTCCGGGCCCGGCATCTCGCTGATGCAGGAGTTCATCGGACTCGCTTATTTCGCCGAGATACCGGCGGTGATCTTCGACGTGCAGCGCGCCGGCCCCTCGACCGGCATGCCGACGCGCACGCAGCAATGCGACATCATCTCCTGCGCTTATGCCTCGCACGGCGACACCAAGCACGTTCTGCTGTTCCCTGAAGACCCAACCGAGAGCTTCGAATTCGGCGCCGTGGCCTTCGACCTCGCCGACCGGCTGCAGACGCCGATCTTCGTCATGCTCGATCTCGACATCGGCATGAACACGCATCTGTGCAAGCCCTTTGCCTGGGATGACGCCAAGGTCTACGACCGCGGCAAGGTGATGACGGCGGAGGAATTAGAGGCTGGCAAGGAGTTCGGCCGCTATCTCGACGTCGACGGCGACGGCATCCCCTACCGCACTTATCCCGGCACGCACCCGACCAAGGGCTCGTTCTTCACCCGCGGCACCTCGCGCGACCGCTACGCGAAATATACCGAGGAAGGCGCGCCTTACGTCGATAACATGCAGCGGCTGATCCGCAAGTTCGACACCGCCAAGGATCTGGTGCCGCGACCGCTGATCGCCAATGCGTCAAAGCCTTCCAAATACGGCGTGATCTATTACGGCTCGACCGCGCCGGCGATGGACGAAGCCATCCACATGATCGAGGCGAACGGCCATGCGCTCGACCGCATGCGCATCCGCGCCTTCCCGTTCCATTCGAGCGTCAACTCCTTCGTCGCCGATCATGATTTTGTCTTCGTGGTCGAGCAGAACCGCGACGCGCAACTGCGCTCGCTCATCGTCAACGAGGTCGGCATCGATCCGGTGCGGCTGGTACCGATCCTGCACTACGACGGCACGCCGATCACGGCGCGCTTCATCGCCAAGTCAATCGGCGACCACCTCGACAAGCTCAAGGTGAAGCCGATGAAGGTGACGTCGTGAGGGCAACCCCGACACGGAGCGATGGCGCGCCCTGTTGCGCCGATCAGTCATTCATCCTCAGGATGATCGTCCAGATCTCCCTGACCCGGCCTAAGCTGCGCGCCGTGATAGATGCCGATCACGTACACGTCACCGCCGGCGTCGACGGTATGAACAATGATGTACGGAGACTGTGGCACGACGACCTCCCGGGTCACCGGATCGGCGCCTTCATGGCCAATGTGCGGAAATTGATCGAGCGTCGCGGCCGTCTGTCTGATGCGCTGGCGGACCTTGTGCGCGGCGGACGGATTGAGCTGGCGAATGTACTGCGCGATTCTGCTGAGATGCTTGCGGGCTTGCGGCGTGAACCGCACGGTCATTTGTCGAATTCCGCCCAGACCTTCGCCATCTCTTCGTCCGTCACGAATTCGCCACGCTCGGCTTCGGCCAAACCGATCTTGACGTCCTCGATTTGCTCGGGCGTGAGCGCATATTTCGGCCTCTGGCCTGCGATCCAGAGCAGAATTTCGCCGGCCAAATCCTGGCGATCATCCGGAAGCGCCCGAACCGCTTCAATTCCTTTTTGCAAAAGCTTTGTCATCTTGCCGAGACCTGTGGCCTGACCGCCCGCCTGAAAGATAAGCCCAATGACCTACCTCGCCAAGCCGAAATTCCACCACCCGGACCTGCCAAAGAACGCGCTCGGCTACACCCACCGCGATTATGAAGGCACGGTGTCGACCTTGTGCGCCGGCTGCGGTCATGACTCGATCACGGCCTCGATCATCCAGGCCTGCTTCGAACTGTCGATCGAGCCGCACCGGGTGGCGAAGATTTCCGGCATCGGCTGCTCGTCGAAGACGCCGACCTATTTCCTCGGCAACTCGCACGGCTTCAACTCGGTGCACGGCCGCATGCCGTCGGTCCTGACCGGCGCCAATCTGGCTAACCGTGACCTCATTTATCTCGGCGTCTCCGGGGACGGCGATAGCGCCTCGATCGGCTTGGGTCAGTTCGCGCATTGCCTGCGGCGCGGCGTCAACATGGTCTATATCGTCGAGAACAACGGCGTGTACGGCCTGACCAAAGGCCAGTTCTCGGCCACCGCCGACCGCGGCTCGAAATCCAAGCGCGGCGTGATCAACACCGACAATTCCATCGACCTCGTCGCCATGGCGCTGCAATTGGGCGCCTCCTTCGTCGGCCGCTCCTTCTCCGGCGACAAGCACCAGTTGGTGCCGATCATCAAGGCGGCGATCGCGCACAAGGGCGCCGCCTTCATCGACGTCATCTCGCCGTGCGTCGCTTTCAACAACCACGCCGGCTCGACCAAGAGCTTCGATTTCGTGCGCGAGCACAACGAGGCGGTGAACCGGCTCGATTTCATCTCGCAGCGCATGCCGATCAAAGTGAAACAGGAGCCCGGCACGGTGGAGATCGTCGAGCAGCATGACGGCTCGACGCTGGCGCTGCGCAAGCTCGCCGCCGACTACGACCTTCATGACCGAACGGCGGCTCTCGGCTTCCTGCAGCACCACGCTTCGAAGGGGCAGATCGTCACCGGCCTTCTCTACATGGAGAAGGAGTCGGAAGACCTGCACGCGCATCTCCGCACGGTGAAGGCGCCGCTCAACAGTCTCAACGCGCCCGAGCTGTGCCCGGGGCAGTCGGCGCTCGACAAGATCAACGCCAGTTTGCGCTGACCGGACAACCCTGCCCTGTCATGGCCGGGCTTGTCCCGGCCATCCACGTCTTTACAACACAAACCAAGCAAGGCGTGGATGCCCGGGACAAGCCCGGGCATGATGCCGAATTTGTTGCAGGTCTGTGAGAATAACATCATGCACCTCCGCCCTCTCGGCCGTTCCGGCCTCGCCATCGCGCCGTTGATGCTCGGCGGCAATGTGTTCGGCTGGACCGCCGACGAGAAGACCTCCTTCGCCATCCTCGACGCTTTCGTCGATGCCGGCTTCAACGCCATCGACACCGCCGACAGCTATTCGCGCTGGGCGCCGGGGCACACAGGCGGCGAGTCCGAGACCGTCATCGGCCGCTGGTTCAAGCAAAGTGGAAAGCGCGACAAGATCGTGATTGCCACTAAAGTCGGCGCCGACATGGGCGAAGGCAAATGCGTGCGGAAGGACTACATCCTGCGCGCGGCGGAAGCCTCGTTGAAGCGGCTGCAGATCGACTGCATCGATCTTTATCAGACGCATTTCGACAACGAGGACACTCCCGTCGAGGAGACGCTGTCAGCCTATGCCCAGCTCGTCCGTGACGGCAAGGTACGCGCCATCGGCGCCTCCAACTTGGGCCCGGCACGGCTGACGACCTCGCTCGCGACGAGCGAAAAGCTGGCCATGCCACGCTACGAGACCTTGCAACCGCTCTATAACCTCGCTGATCGCAAGGGCTTCGAGACGGATTACGCGCCGATCTGCCGCAAGCACGGCCTGGGGGTCATCCCCTATTACGCCCTCGCCTCCGGCTTCCTGACCGGCAAGTACCGAACCACTGAAGACGCGGCCAAGAATGCCGCCCGCGGCGGCAAGGCCAAGACCTATCTCAACGACCGCGGGCTAACGATCCTGGCGGCGCTCGATGCCGTCGCCGCGCGACACAATGCCACCCTGGCGCAGATCGCGCTCGCCTGGCTCATCGGCCGGCCGGAGGTGACAGCGCCGATCGTCAGCGTCACCAACCTCGATCAGCTCAAGGACATTATGCAGGCACCGCGGCTAACATTGTCCGCCGACGACACGGCGGCGCTCGACAAAGCCAGCGCCTAGAGCGTTTTCGAGCGAAGTGGAAACCGGTTCGCGTGAAGAAAACGCGTCAAAACAAAAAGCTAGAGCCCCGGCTTTGATTCTATCAAAGCCGGAAAGGCTCTAGAGCACGCCGACCTTCACCTGATCACGACCCGCGCGCTTGGCCGCATAGAGCAGCTTGTCTGCCAAGGCTACCAGAGCACCTGAGCTGTGGCTCGCGGCATCGTGCACGGTCGCCACACCGATGCTGACGGTCAACCGGCCTTCGTCCGGCAGCGCCGGATGCGGGATCCCGGCACGGGCGATGGCCATGATACATTTCGCCGCCACCGCATGCGCACCGGCTTCACCGATCTCCGGCAGCAGGCAGACAAATTCCTCGCCACCATAGCGCGCGACGAGATCGCCCGGCCGGCCGACGCTGCTGACCAGCAATTGCGCCACCTGCTTCAGGCATTCATCGCCATGTAGATGGCCGCAATGGTCGTTATAGGCCTTGAAGTGATCGACATCGATCATCAGCAACGACAACGGCTTTTCGGAGCGGCTGCACCGCCGCCATTCGCGGTCCAGCGCGTCGTCGAAGCGACGACGATTGCCGATGCCGGTCATCGCATCGGTCGAGAGCAATTCCTTCAACAAGACGCTCTGGGCGTATTGGATACGCTGACTGCGCTGCATGGAATTGGCGGACACGAAGCCAAGCGCATTGACGAACAGCAGCCACACGAGGCCGCGATAAATCTGATCCGTCGGAATCAGCGGGCCTGACGCCCACAACCACCACACCGGCGCCACCACCGAAAAGACGGAAGCCAAGACAACCGAGGCGACGAAGCGCACCGGCAAATAAACATAGATGACGAAGACGAGGCCCACGATCAGCGTCGGCCACAAGAAGCTCATGGCCGGGTGCAACGACACCATGGTCATCCGCGTCACGATGCCGACGGCCATGAAGAGGGCCATCATCACCTCAAGCATTCCGGGTGATCGGACGCGCTGGATGATCGCAAGCCCCACAAGCGGCAGCCATATCGACATGAAGGGCGGCAACAGCGCTTCGAGGCTGCTTTCGCCGCTCCTATAGGCCTGGACCTGCACCATGAAATTGAGGCCGCCGGCGACCGACGCCAGCAACAGCAACAAATTCACACGGCGCTGGTCTTCGTCGAAGCGATCCAGACGAAAATCATGCTCGCATTGAGGATCGACAAGCTGCGCGGTCCAGCGCGTCACGGCCACCGGTTTGGCATCCGGGCGTGGAACGTAACGATAACCGGGATAAGAATTGGTGCGCGTGTCCATCAGCGGCCGGGCGACTCAGAGGCCGGAGCATCAGCCCGGCGGGCCGAGCCTTAGCGAATGATGGCAGCGGGCACAAGAAACGCCCGCCCGACCGGGCTACCGTCTCAACGCCCGCAGGACCGGCCACAGGCCCGACCCGTTTGGCCGGGCATGATGGAAGAATTACTGATTGATACAGGTGCCGATATAGGCGCCACGGTCGCCGGCATTGGCGCCGTAAACGCCCGCCTGATGGGCGCAGCGCGCGGCGCGGTCTTGAGAGGTCTCGCGCCCCCCAGGACCGGAGGGCGAGAGGGTCGGCAGATTGGGCAAGGCGATGCCGGTCTGCGGATTGACGATTGGCGGCGGCGGCGACGCGCCCAATTGCGGCACCTGCATCGGTTGCGTCGGTTGCACGCGCTGCGGCGTGCCGCGTGGCGACTTGTATTTGGGCGGCAGCCAGGGTTCCGGCCGCATGATGGTGTAGCGCTCGTCGTCCGACTGCGCATGCGCCAACGCCGGCACAAGAAGCGCCAAAGCCAGCAGTCCGGTAAGCCAGAAGCGGCGGGGCATGCTCCTCACATAGGAAGCCCAAGTGCCCGCGGCTACTCCTCTTCGGGGGCGTCGTCGATCGGGTCATAGCGCTTGGTATCGAAACCAAGCAGGTTCCACGACTGCTCCATGTGCGGCGGCAGCGGCGCCGACACGTCGATGACGCCACCGCGCGGATGCGGCACGGCGATGCGACGGGCCAAGAGATGCAGCTTGTTCTGGATGCCGCCCGGCAGTTCCCAGTTCTCGATGTTGAAGTATTTCGGATCGCCGACGATCGGATTACCGACATGCGCCATGTGCGCACGTAACTGGTGCGTCCGTCCTGTGACCGGCTTCAGCGACACCCAGGCGAGCTTCTGCGCCGAGGTTTCGACCACCGCGTAATAGGTCACGGCGTGCACCGCGTCCTTTTCGCCGTGCTGGGCGACGCGCATGAACGAGTCCTCTTCGACCTCCTGCTTGGCCAGATAGGTCGAGATGCGGCCCTGGCGCGGCTTCGGCACGCCGGCGACCAAGGCCCAATAGACCTTGCGCGCCGAACGCGAGCGGAACGTCTTGGCCAGCGCCGCGGCAGCAAAGCGGGTCTTGGCGACCAGGAGGCAGCCGGCGGTGTCCTTGTCGATCCGGTGCACCAGGCGCGGCCGCTGCGCATCGGGATGCGACCCGCGCAAGGCGCCCAGCATGCCGTCGATATGGCGCACCGTGCCGGAGCCGCCCTGCACCGCCAGGCCCATCGGCTTGTTGAGCACCATCACGTCATCGTCTTCATAGAGCGTGATCGACTTGATGTAGGCGCGGTCGTGCTGCGCCTGGGGCGCGTCGTCGCGCGGTTCCGGCGCGTCGACCTTCAGCGGCGGCACGCGGACGGCCTGGCCCGCCTGCAACCGCGCCTTCGGCTCCGTGCGCCGGCTGTTCACGCGCACCTCGCCTTTGCGGATGATGCGCTGGATGTGGCCGAAGGACAGGCCGGGGAAGCGCGCCTCGAAGAAGCGGTCGACGCGCATGCCGTCCTCGTCCGGCTTGACCATGATGGTCTGCACGGCATTGGAGTATGAGGCGCCCTTCAGGGCCTCCTCGCGCGAGGGCGGCGGCGGCGCCGGCTCAAAGACCTCTCGAGGCCTCTCGCGGCGCGTCGGGCGCTCGCCCCGCGCCGGGCGCTCGGTGCGCTGGGGACGTTCGCCACGTTGCGGGCGCTCGTCACGGTGTGGACGCTCGCCCCGTTGCGGGCGCGGGCCCTGGCCTTCACGGGCGGGCAGGAAGCGGGCACGGGTGCCGTCGCCTTTGGGAAAGCGGGCGCCCTGCCCGCGCGTCGGCGCGGGCTCCTCGGTGCGCGGACCACGGCCCGGCCCATTGCTGAAGCCTCGCCCTTCGCCCTTGGCGAAGCGGGCGGGCTTGCGGCCGTCATCGCGGCCGGGACGCGCATCCGCGGTCCGTCCTGGCCCGCCGGAGCGCCCAGGCCGGCCGGCGCGGCCTGTCACGGGCCGATCCGCCTGGCGCGGACCGGGCCGCTGCTTACCGCCGCCCGGTTGCCGGGGACCGCCGCTCTTACCACGTTTCATAGCAATTCTTTCTCATTCGCACCGCTTGAGGTCGCCGGAAACCACGCGATCCCAGCGCAGCAGCAGCTTGCCGGCATGCGGCTTCAGCGACACCGGCACCGAGCGCTCGCCGTCCGCCCCCCAGCACAGCGCCTGGATGTGCACTTCTTCGCCGGT
>JANLJK010000087.1 GCA_029255525.1 Pseudolabrys sp. | reverse complement strand
TCACGTCCTAGAGCGAGACCGAGGCGCTGCGGCTCTAGGCCAACCTAATCCCGCGTCTGCGGCCGCTCTTCATCGTGCTGCTGCGTGACGACAAGTCGTTCCCCTCCATTATCATCACCTCGGATCTCTGGGCGCCGCAGATCCTGACGCACCGCGGCGCGCGCACGCGGCCGGGACATTATTACGGGCCCTTCGCCAATGCCGGGGCGGTCAACCGCACGATCAATGCGCTGCAGCGCGCCTTCTTGTTGCGCTCCTGCTCGGATAGTTTCTTTGAAAGCCGCACGCGGCCTTGTCTCTTGTTCCAGATCAAGCGCTGCTCGGCGCCGTGCACGGGCGAGATCGATTTCGTCGGCTATACCGAGTTGGTGCGCGAGGCCAATGATTTCCTCGATGGCCGCAGCCAGTCGGTGCAGAAGGAATTGGCGACGGAGATGGACAAGGCGTCGAACGCGCTCGATTTCGAGCACGCCGCCATTTTCCGCGACCGCCTGGCTGCGCTGTCGGCCGTGCAGTCGCATCAGGGCATCAACCCGCGCAATGTCGAAGAGGCGGACGTCTTCGCCGTGCATCAGGCCGGCGGTTATAATTGCGTCGAGGTGTTCTTCTTCCGCACCGGCCAGAACTGGGGCAACCGCGCTTATTTCCCCAAGGCCGACCGCGCGCTGAGCGAGGGCGAGGTGCTGAGCGCCTTCATGGCGCAGTTCTACGACGACAAGCCGCCGCCGCGGCTGATCCTCGTGTCGCACGACTTCGATGAGCGCGCGCTGCTGGCGGAGGCGCTCACCACCAAGGCCGGCCGTAAGGTCGAGATCAATGTGCCGCAGCGTGGCGAGCGCAAGGAGCTCGTCATGCATGCGCTCGCCAATGCGCGCGAGGCCTTGGCGCGCAAGCTCGCGGATACGTCGTCGCAGCAGAGGCTGCTCAAGGGGCTTGCCGAGACCTTCCAGTTGCCGCGTGAACCGCGCCGCATCGAGGTCTACGACAACAGCCATATCGCCGGCACCAATGCGGTCGGCGGCATGATCGTCGCGGGGCCGGAAGGCTTCCGCAAGAACCAGTACCGCAAGTTCAACATCCGCTCGCAGGACATCACTCCGGGCGACGACTACGGCATGATGCGCGAGGTGCTGCGTCGGCGTTTCAAGCGGCTCTTGGATGAGGCGCCGCGTGAGCTTGCCGTCCCGTCGTCCTTCGAGGCTGGCCTGCGGCCGGCACCTCAGGATGAC
>JANLJK010000086.1 GCA_029255525.1 Pseudolabrys sp. | reverse complement strand
ATCGCGTGGCGCGCGACGCGGCAGCGCCGCTGAAGGGCAACTACCGCGTCGACCAGCATTTCACCGCCGGCTGGATCGCGCTGCGCTATCTGCACGACGCTGCGACCGCCGCCCAGCACTTCGCCCATATCACGGTGCAAGGCACCAACAATCCGCATGCTTTGGCGCGCGGCGGCTACTGGCAGGGCCGCGCCGCGGAGGCTCAGGGGCAGCGCCCGCAGGCCAAGGCCTATTACGAGGCCGCCGCCGTCCACACCGCCACCTATTACGGCCAGCTCGCGCGCGCCCGCCTCGGCCTTGCCGACCTCGGCCTGCGCGGCCCGCCGAACTTCACCACACATGACCGCAGCGTGCTCTCCAATCTCGAGGTCGTGCGCGCGGCCGAGATCCTCTATGCGCTCGACGAGCGCGACATGCTGGCCTCGATCTATGCCGAGCTCGGCGAGAGCGCGACCGATGTCGCCGGCCTTGCCGCCCTCGGCGAGCTTGCCGGCAAGCACAATGACGGCCGCGCCATGCTGCTGCTCGGCAAGGGCGCCTACGGCCGCGGTCTGCCGCTCGACTACTATGCCTATCCGGTGATCGGCCTGCCGCACTACTCACCGATCGCGCCGCCGGTCGAAGATGCCGTCGCCTATTCGATCGCCCGGCAGGAAAGCCACTTCAATCAGAAGGTCGTGTCGATCGCCAATGCGATGGGCCTGATGCAGGTGACGCCGGCCGCCGCGCAGGACACCGCCAAGCGCTTCAAGGCCGTCTACAACAAAGCGCGCCTGCTCACCGACCCGATCTACAACATGCAAATGGGCGCGGCCGAATTGTCGATGCTGCTGTCCACCTACAACGGCTCCTACATCATGACCTTTGCCGGCTACAATGCCGGCCGCGGCCGCGTCCGCCAGTGGGTCGCCGCCTATGGCGATCCGCGCGACCCACGCGTCGATCCGGTCGACTGGGTCGAGCGCATTCCGATCGCCGAGACGCGCAACTACGTGCAGCGGATCATGGAAAACCTGCAGGTCTACCGCGCCCGTTTCGGCGGCGGCAGCAAGTTGGTAATCGAGGCCGACCTCAAGCGCGGCAATTCCAACTAGTTTTGTTGGCTTTCGCCATCCTCCTGAAATCCTGACCTCAAACCGTTGCAACGAGCCGCGCATGACAGAGACTTGCGCGACGCGCTAGGCTGCAACATTTCCGCACGTAAAGGTCCATTCATGAACGACGCTGCCAGCATCTTCGTCTCCGCACCGGACGGCCTGCGCCTGCATGTGCGCTGTTACGGTCCGCGTAGCGCTGAGCGTCTTCCGGTGGTGTGCCTGCCCGGCCTCGCACGCACGGCCGCGGATTTCGAGGTCTTGGGCCAAGCCCTGGCGAACGAGCCCAATGCGCCCCGGCGCGTGCTTGCGCTCGATTATCGCGGCCGCGGCCTGTCGGAATACGACCGCGATCCGGCCAACTATAACTTCCAGACCGAGCTTGCCGATGTGCTGGCGGTGCTCACCGCGCTCGATGCCCTGCCCGCGATCTTCATTGGCACCTCGCGCGGCGGCATCCTCGCCATGCTCTTGAGCGCGGTGCGTCCCACCGCCATCGCCGGCGTGGCGCTCAACGATATCGGTCCGGTGATCGAGCCCAAGGGGCTGATGCGCATCAAAGGCTATGTCGGCAAGCTGCCGCAGCCGCGCGATTATGAAGAAGGCGCTGAGATCCTGCGCCGTTTGTTCGACGCGCAGTTTCCGAAACTGACGCATGCCGATTGGCTGGCGTCCGCGCATCGCGCTTTTAGGGAAGAGAACGGCCGGCTGGTGCCGACCTACGATGTCAAGCTCGCCAAGACCATGGAGGGCGTTGATTTCGAACGCCCCTTGCCCGCGCTATGGAAGGAGTTCGACGCGCTGGCCAAGAGGCCCGTCATGGTCATCCGCGGCGAGCATTCCGACATTCTGTCCGCGACCACGGTCGAGGCGATGCGGACACACCATCCGGCGCTGGAGACAATCGACGTACCGGACCAGGGCCACACGCCGCTGCTCGTCGAACCGGACATCATCGCGCGGATCGCGAACTTCGTCCGTCGTTGCGAGACGGCGCACACGTCGTAGCGCCTGGGCTGCCTCCCCGGCGGCCTACTCAAACACGCGCTTTGACGACACGCACGATTTGACAACACGCACAAAGCAAAACCCCGGCGGTTGCCCGCCGGGGTTCGCTTATCCGAGTATTCGCTGTTATGCGAACTGCCTTCGCCGAAGCAAAGCCGCTTCGGCTTCGCGCAGGCAGGTCAGGGATAGAAGTCCTTGTGAGCGCGGAAGCGCACCGCCCAGATGTCCTGGTCCTGAATCGTGTAAGCGCCCGCCGGCTTGCTGCCGTTCGAACCCAACGCGATCGTCCCAGTCGAGGTGCTTGCGCTGTCCAGGTTGGCGTACAGCACTTCGAGACCGAGGTAGAAGTCCGAAGTGATGTTCCACTGGGTACGCAGACCGACGCCCCAGAGCGACCAGTTCATGTCGCAACCGGCGTTGGCGACAGCGAACGTGCCGTTGGCACCATTGCCGTCACCGATAGACGAGCACAGCATTGCATTCGCGCTGCTGTTGTATTTCTGGGTAAGATAGGAACCCCACAGCGTGGTCTTCCAGGACTTGTTCCAGAAGTGGGTATAGGCTGCGTTCGCCGCCCAGGACGTGGTCAGTTCGAGGTTGGAGGCACCGCCGCCAGCCACGCTGCCGCCATACACCGCATCGGTGTTCATACCGAACCCGAAGTTGTTGCCGTTGTATGCACGGTAATCCCAGACCGACGCAGTCATGTTCGCGTAACGCGACGCACCCTGCGTGTAGTCGACTTCGGCCTGGAAGTAGTCGCCCGGGCCGATCATCGGAGCGTTCAACTTGATGCCGCCGCCGACGGCGAAGCCGAGCTTGTCGCTCGGATGGCCACGGCCTTCCGCACCAGCAGTGAAGCTGCCCGCGTTGCCGTAGTAGGTCGCGGCAACGTTATGCAGAGCGCCCATGATCTGAGCGGAGCCCCACGCCTGGTCGATACGCAGATTGGCGACCACGTCCGGATAGTCGTGACCTTCGTAGTTGGTGCCGACGGAGCCAAACGCCAGACCTGTGGCTGAACCAGGATAGGCGGCCGAGGTCGTACCCAGACCGAGACCGGCGGCACCGGTGCCCGTATAGGCGATATAAGTGCGACGCTGCACTTCCGCCGAGATCGAGGCCGACAGCCCGTTGCCGAACTGAGCGGTGTAGGCCAGCACGTCCCAGCCGCCATCACCCGAGTCGGACGACGCACCAGCGAAGCCGAACTGGTTCGCGCCGATGCTGTAGAAGTCGAAGAACGACGTGGCGTGACCGAAGGTGAAGCCGGCCCACTGGATGAACCAGCGGTTGGCGTAGAGGCCAGCGCCTTCACCGTCGTTGCTGTTCGAGCTGGCGCCGATGGCGACGTAGCTGCGAACGGTGCCGTATTCGGTCTGGTTACGCGCGTCGACCGTGACGGTGCCCTTGTAGCGCCAGGTCAGGTTGTCGGTCGTGCGGTTGTTGGTGTTGTTCGACCAGAACTCGCTCGTCATCGAACCGTTGTAGCCGTACGCCACTTCCTAGCGCGCCCAGCCACCAACCTTGATGCACATGTCGGTGCCGGGGATGTAATAGAACCCGACGCCGTACAGGGAGCAAATCTTCACGTACTGGACCGGTTTGGCCTTAACGGGAAGATCGGCCGCCTGAGCCCCAGTCATCGCAACGAGACCCGCTGCGGTGCCGAGGAGAAGGCTTTTCACCATCTTCATCTTGAACCTCCAAAACATTGTTTCTTGTGAGAGGGTTCCGTATCCGCCAAGTGCGACAGGCACCGATGGAACTTCCCCTGGCTCCCCGCCAACCGATCCTTCGCCACACGCGGTGAACCCGGACCGGAAAGCGCGACATGGGGATGCCCCCCTCCGTCGCAGGTCAGACATTACTGGATGAGACCTTCGGCGCAACGAAGAAGGGCCCTGCCCACAGGCCTTTGGGGCGCTTTCTGACCGACTGTTGCGCAAAAATCACGCAATTTAGATTGCCCCCAGAGTGACACCCGGGCGCTCCCCGCCCCAAACCGGACGCACGGCTATTATTGTGGTAAATCAATAATTTATAAAATGTGGCAGGTGCTCGAAATGATCGGCCGCACGTGTCCTATCACGTGCGTATAGCCCCTGGTTTGACCTGAGAGGACCGCAATTCGGCCGTCGATGCGGAGGTGGCGACTGCCCCAAAAATAGACACGCCTTGCGTTCGTAGCCGTCCGTAAGCCGCCCCTGGGTAGAATTTCAGGCGGTTCGATTCGAAATCTGTGGGAGATTCGCAGCACCCGCGACCGGGCATTGATTTCCCGCCCCGACGTATCGGCGGCAAATGCAGACGGAGGGATTCGAACCTGAGCGCGCCACACAGCGCGCTGCTGTCGGCAATCGAAGGCTCGAATTGGACTCGGGTGAAATCTGGCGGAGACGGAGGGATTCGAACCCACAGGCCCCGGCTACGCCGGGGCCGTCCTCAGCGCGAAGCGACGCGCTCGGCGCGTCGCCGCGCGCGAAATCGAGGGTTCGAATTGCAAGACTGTCAAATCTGGCGGAGCCGGAGGGATTCGAACCCTCGATACGCCTTTACAAGCGTATAACGGTTTAGCAAACCGCCGCCTTCAGCCACTCGGCCACAGCTCCGCGTGCGGCGGATATGCCCCACGCCCGGTGCAATAGCAAGGCGCGCAAAGCCCGCATCCCCGCTTGCGGCAGGGTCGCGAAGGCGGCATGTCAAAGCCTCCAAAAGAACCCTAAGGGCCTCGCAGCGGATGAACCGGAAATCACGACGTGCCGCGCTCAAGCACAGCCCGGTGGCCCCGCGGCCGATCACCAGCGATCCCGCCGCCTGGCTCGCCGAGGGCCGGCGGCAGGAGAGCGAAGGCCGGCTCGACGACGCCGCCCGCAACTATCAGCAGGTTCTGGCGCTCAAGCCGGCTCACGCCGAAGCCAGCAACAATCTCGGCCGCGTGCTGCAGGCGCTCGGCAGACCGCGCGAGGCGGCGGTCCATTACGCGCGCGCTCTGACGCTGATGCCGCAGCTCTTCGAGCAATATACCGGCGTGCTCGGCACATTGGTGGCGCTGCAACCGGCAATTGGCGAGGCGATGCGCAAGACCGCCGGGATCTGGCCGCGCCGCGCGACGCTGGCCGAGCTGTTCGGCCGTGACGGCCTCGCCCCTCTCGCCTCCGACCCGCTCCTTTTGTGCTTACTACAGGCCTCCCCGGTGCGCGAACTGGCCTTCGAGCGCATGCTGACAGCCTTGCGCGCGACGCTGCTGACCGAAGCGCAGAACAACGCCGCTTTTGCCGACGATGTGCTCGGCCTCGCCTGCGCGCTCGCGCGCCAGTGCTTCATCACCGAATACGTCTTCGCCACAACGCCGGACGAAGAGGCCGCTATCGCCGCATTGCGGGCAACGCCGGCCGCCGCGCTCACTGCGTCGCAGCTTGCGGTGCTCGCTATGTACGCGCCACTCGCCGCTTTGCCCGATGCCGACACGCTCTTACCGCACGCGCGGCCGCCGGCGTTTGACGCCGTGCTGACGCAACAGATCCGTGAGCCGGCGCAAGAACGCGCCTTGCGCGAAACTATGCCGCGCCTCACGACAATCGACGACACCACCTCCCAGCACGTGCGCCGGCAATATGAGGAAAACCCCTATCCGCGCTGGGTTTATCCCGCCGGCGCGGTCGAGCCGGTGGCGCTCGACGATTACCTGCGCGCGCAGTTTCCCACGATCCCCTTCGCCACGCTCGGCAAGACCGAGAACGTCGACATCCTGGTCGCCGGCTGCGGCACCGGCTGGCAGGCGACCAGCATCGCACAGAAGTTCCTCGGCGCGCAGGTGCTGGCGGTCGATCTGAGCCTGGCGAGCCTCAGCTATGCCAAGCGCAACACGCCCACAGCCATCGCCGACCGCATCGATTACGCCCAGGCCGACATCCTCGCGCTCGGCACGCTCGATCGCCGCTTCGACGTCATCGACGCGAGCGGCGTCTTGCATCACATGGCCGACTGGCAGCAGGCTTTGCGCATCCTGACGAAGCGGCTGCGGCCCGGCGGCTTCCTCCATCTCGGCCTCTACAGCGAGGCGGCGCGCCGCTCCATCGTCGCCGCCCGCAGCGTCATTGCCGAGCGCGGTTACGGCGCCAGTGCCGACGAAATCCGCCGCTGCCGGCAGGAACTGCTCGACACGCCCTTGCGCAGTCTGGCGCGCTACGCCGATTTCTTCACCGTCAGCGAATGCCGCGACCTCCTGTTCCATGTGCAGGAGACGCGTGTCACCATTCCACAGATCAAAGCCGCCATCGCCGAGCAGAACCTACGTTTCCTCGGCTTCGAATTCGCCGCCGCGGCGCAGCAACATCTGCGCGCGCTGTTCTCACAATCCGGCTGGTCGCCGACCGATCTCGACCGCTGGGACGCGCTCGAAGGCCAGCAGCCCGATATGTTCTCCGGCATGTATCAGTTCTGGCTGCAGCAGCGCTGACGGTCGAACGGGGCTATATTTCCCCCGCGGGCGAACAAGATGGTGCGTCGCGGGGTTGGTCCTCGCAATACCCCCTTCAAGGAGACCGGCGTTATGCGATCCACGTCCCTCATTCTGGCGGCCTTGGCCGCGCTCGCTGTGTTCGCGCCGACAGCCAGCCAGGCGATCGAATATCCCTGGTGCGCCCAATATGGGCCGGGTGGCGACGGCGGCCGCAATTGCGGCTTCTCGACCTTTCAGCAGTGCCTGGCGACCGTCAGCGGCATCGGCGGCTTCTGCGAACGTAATACGTTCTACACGGCCGAGAAGCCGCGCAAGCGTACCACCTCGGGCAAGCGCGTCCGCGACTAGCCACTCCGCAACTGACCACATTGACGAGCCAGCGGCGGCCGTGCGATGGCCGCGCTTGTGAAGTCGCAACCCTTCGATCTCGCGCAAGTCTTGCAACAGGCACTGGCCCTGCATCAGCAGGGCAAGCTGCGTGATGCCGAGAAGCTGTATGCGCGCGTCCTCAAGGCCGCGCCGAATAATTTCGACGCATTGCATCTGCTCGGGCTGGTCAAGGCGCAGGCGGGGCAGATCGGCGAAGCCTTCCGCCTGATGTCTTCGGCGGTGAAGGTCAATCGCCAGTCGCCGGATGCCTGGAGCAATCTCGCCAATGTGCTGCATGCGCTCAAGCGCAGTGGCGAAGCGCTCGACGCCGTCGACAAGGCTCTCGCCTTACGGCCGGGCGATCCCGATCTGCTGCAACAGCGCGGCAACATGCTGCTCGCCTTGGCGCGGCCGCAGGATGCCATCGCCTGCTTCGACGCGGTGCTCGCGCGCAATCCACGCCACGGCGAAGCGCTCATCAACCGCGGCACCGCCCGCGCCACGCTCGGCCTCCATGCCGAAGCACTCGCCGATTTCGACGCGGTGCTCGCCCTCGCACCGTTCCATCCGGAGGCGCACTACAATCGCGGCAATGTCCTGCTCGACCTCGGCCGCCATACCGAAGCCCTTGCCGCTTACGAGCGCGCCTTGGCGCGGGCGCCGCAACACCTGAAGGCCTGGAACAACCGCGGCCGCGCGCTGCAGGCGTTGAACCGGCACGCGGACGCCCTCACCTGCTTCGACAAGGCCCTCGCCCTCGACAAGGACTACATCGATGCGCGGTTCAATCGCGCGCATGCGCTCCTGACGCTCGGCGACCTGCGCAAAGGCTTCGTCGATTACGAGTTGCGCTGGAAGCGCAGCGGCATGGAAGGCGCTACGCGCAAATTCGGCCGCCCGCTCTGGCTGGGCGAATACCCGCTCGGAGCCAAGACCATCCTGCTGCATGCCGAACAAGGTCTCGGCGATACCATTCAATTCGCGCGCTATGTACCGTTGCTCGCGCGGGCCGGCGCCAAGGTGGTGCTGGAGGTGCAGCCGGAGCTCAAGGCGCTGATGGCCTCGCTCGACGGCGTACAGGCCTGTATCGCGCGCGGCGAGCCTTTGCCCGCCTATGACGTGCATTGCCCGCTGGGCAGCCTGCCGCTGGCAATGAAAACGGACACCGCGACGATCCCTGCCGATATCCCTTATCTTGTGGCCAATGCGGCGCGGACCGAGACGTGGCGCTCGCGGATCGAAACGTTGCCCGGTAAGCGCGTGGCCTTTGCCTGGGCCGGCCATGCACGGCACGTCAACGACCGCAACCGGTCGTTGGCGCTCGCGCAATTGGCGCCGTTGTTCGCGCGCGACGGCGTGTCCTTCGTCAGCATCCAGCGCGAGCTGCGCGACGGCGATGCCGAGATGCTGGCGCGCTATGCCAACGTCACCCATGTCGGCGATGCGCTCAACGACATGGCCGACACCGCCGCGGTCGCCGCGCTGGTCGACCTGACCATCGCGGTGGACACCTCGGTCGTGCACCTGGCCGGCGCGCTCG
>JANLJK010000085.1:3441-8497 GCA_029255525.1 Pseudolabrys sp. | reverse complement strand
GCCCGGCTGGCTCGCCGGCACCGGCACGGCGCTGACCATGATCGACACCGTGCCACCCGGCGGGCATTTCTCCGACACGGTCGTGACGCTCGAAGCCGACGGCACCTATATGCTGACCGTCGGCACCGCCGAGTTCGGCAACGGCACCGCGACGGTGCATCAACAGATCGCCGCCTCGATCCTGATGGCGCCGCCGTCCGCCTTCAAGCTCCGCCAGTCCGACACCAACCATGGCGGCCACGACACCGGCGCCTATGGCTCGACCGGCACCGTCATCGCCGGCAAGGCGACCGAACAGGCGGCCACAGCGTTGCGCGACGCGATCCTCACCTTCGCGGCGCAATGGAGCGGCGGCGCGCCCAGCTCCTGCGTGCTCGACGGCGACGCCGTGGTCTGCGGCAAGGCGCGCGTTGCACTGAGCCAGTTGCGCGCGGCGGCGCAGGCCGCCGGCGTCACGCTGTCGGGCCATGGCCACGCCGACGGCTCGCCGCGCTCGGTCGCCTTCAACGTGCATGGCTTCCGCGTCGCGGTGAACCCGGCAACGGGTGAAATCCGCATTTTGAAGAGCGTGCAAGCGGCGGATGCCGGCCGCGTCATCAACCCGATGCAATGCCGTGCGCAGGTCGAAGGCGGCGTGGCGCAGGCCTTGGGCGCGGCACTATTCGAGGAAGTCATCATCGATGCGGACGGCAAGGTGATTACACCGAGCTTCCGCACCTATCACCTGCCCGCTTATGGCGACGTGCCGCGCACCGAGGTTTTGTTCGCCGACACCTACGACACTTTGGGGCCGCTCGGGGCCAAGTCGATGAGCGAGAGTCCGTATAATCCGGTCGCCGCCGCGCTTGCCAACGCCTTGCGCGACGCCACGGGCGTTCGCTTTCACCGTCTGCCGCTGCGGCCGGACCGGGTGTACGCAAGGCTCCAGGAAGCCACGGACGAGGCTAAAGGCGGTTAGATTTTTGGGAAATTGGTCGGAGCGGCAGGATTCGAACCTGCGACCCTCTGGTCCCAAACCAGATGCGCTACCAGACTGCGCTACGCTCCGCCGGGGTCGTGAGAAGCTCGATACACGCCTAGCCGCCGCCCAGCAAGCGGACCCAGCACAGGACCCGAAAAGGGTGAACCGCCTTTGGGGGCGGCATCATGCCCCCAAATAGCGTCTACCGCCCGCTGAAGATGGACCCAGCCACCTTGTCGCCCGCCGCGATGCCGAGCTTGCGCGTGGTGCCGCCGATCACCTCGAGCACCGCCCGCACCGCGCCGTTGGACGGCACGATCCGTTCCGACAGTGGCTCGGTGTTCTCGGCGATGCGCATGATGCGACCGTCGCTGCGGATGAAGATCATGTCGAGCGGGATGTAGGTGTTCTTCATCCAGAAGCCGACCTCCTGGTCGCGCTGGAAGTCGAACAGCATGCCCTGCCCCTCGGGCAGCTCTTTCCGGTACATCAAGCCCTGCTGCCGCTCGGCGTCCGTGACGGCCATTTCGACCGAAAAGGCATGGACGCCGTTCTTGCTGACGATCTCCACCGTCTGCCGGCCGGCCGACACGACCGGGCCCGCCAGCCAGAGCAGGCCGAACACCAGGAGAGCGATGGACCTCAGCGCGCGCATGCGCTCGCCTTTACGCGGCGGGACACGCCGGGGCAATTGAAAATTGGGTGAGGCTCTAGTGCGAGGCCGGGCCGAGCGAGCCGCCGTCCGGCCGAACCTCGGCCGCCATCAGGCCCTTGGACCCGGGCCCAAAGCGAACCAGCACGGTCTGCCCCGGCCGCAGCTCGGTGATGCCGTAGCGGCGGAGCGTCTCCATGTGCACGAAGATGTCCTCCGTACCCTCGCCCCGGGTCAGGAAGCCGAAACCGCGCAAGCGGTTGAACCACTTCACCACCGCCCGCTCCAGCCCACTGGTCGGCGTGACGGTGACATGGGTGCGCGGCGGCGGCATCTGCGCCGGATGCACCGCGGTCGACTCGTCCATCGAGACGACGCGGAAGGCCTGCAGGCCCTTCTGCCGCACCTGCACCTCGACGACGACCCGCGCGCCTTCATACGCGGTCTGATAACCGTCGCGGCGCAAGCAGGTGACGTGCAGGAGCACATCGGCCATGCCGTTGTCAGGAACGATGAAACCGAAACCCTTGGCGACATCAAACCACTTAATGACGCCTGAAATCTCGATGAGATTCGTCGCGGTATCGTCGACGATATCTCTGACCGTTCCTGGCCGAATGTTTGTCCCAGCCATTTTAAATTCAATCCCGTCCGACGTCATAGCGCCGCAACGCCGCCGTTTTTCTGGCGCCTCTTCAAGGGCGCTTCGTCGAATCTGTAAAACAACGATAACACCCGGTGCATAACCGCAAAGCTGAAAATGTGCTTGCGCACAAGACTGTTCACAGCGCAACGCCTTGCGAATCAGGGGGAGATGAAGCGTTCCAGCACGGCGCCGATGTCATGGCGCACGGTCAGATCGGCGATGTCATCGAACTCGGTCGGGTCGCGGTTGATGATCACGAGCGCGGCGCCATTACGCTTCGCCATCAAGGGAAATCCCGCTGCCGGCCACACCACCAACGACGAACCAACGGCCAGGAACAGATCGCAACGTCTGGTCAATTCTTCAGCACGTTGCATCGCAGCGGCCGGCATGGATTGACCGAACGACACGGTCGCGGTCTTGATGAAGCCGCCGCAGGTACAATCGGGCGCATGCTCGCCCTTGGCGTCGAACTGCTCTTTCACCCACGGCAACTCATAGCGCTGCTCGCATTCCAGACAGAGTGCATAGGTAGTGTTGCCGTGCAGCTCGACGACATCTCGCGGTGCGATACCGGACGCTTGATGCAAATTGTCGATGTTCTGGGTCACCACCGCCGGAACCTTGCCACTGCGGTAGAGGCTGGCAAGCGCCCGATGCCCCCGGCCGGGGCTGGCGGCGCCGAATGTTGCGTCAATCGCAAAGCGCCGGCGCCAGGACTCGTCCCGCATCTCCTGGCTGCCCAGGAAGTCGTTGAAGTTGATCGGCCGGTTCTTGGTCCACAACCCACCCGGCGACCGGAAATCCGGGATGCCGCATTCGGTGGAGATGCCAGCCCCGGTAAAGGGCAGGATCACCTCCGCCTCCTCGATCAGGTCACGCAATTCCGCAACGGCGGTCTCAAGATCGGGAGCAATCATTGCTATATACCCGCAGGCGGCAAGGGCCGCCGAAAGTTCTGAGGTGATCAATGCGATATCTGCACACGATGCTGCGCGTCCGCAATCTCGATGCCGCGCTGGATTTCTACGTCAACAAGCTCGGGCTCAAGGAAACCCGCCGCCGCGTCGACGAGAAGAATCGCTACACGCTGGTGTTCCTGGTCGGCCCGCAAGACGAACAGGTCGTCGAGCAAAGCAAAAAGGCCGGGCGGCCCGGGCCGGAGGTGGAGCTGACCTATAACTGGGACAGCGAAGACTACGGCGAGGCCAGGTATTTCGGTCACCTCGCCTATGAGGTCGACGACATCTACGCGACCTGCGAACGCCTGATGAAGGCCGGCGTCACCATCAACCGCCCGCCGCGCGACGGGGTGATGGCCTTCATCCGCTCGCCGGACAAGCACTCGATCGAGCTCTTGCAGAAGGGCGATCCCCTGCCCCCGCAGGAGCCGTGGGCATCCATGCCCAACACCGGCCATTGGTGATTGGCCGGGGGTGGAAATTTCCACCGTCGGTTCGCTTGCCGCTCCGGGCGAACCTCTTTATACACCCGCCATCCCCGCTGCCGGCTCGGCCGGCGGCGCATGCGCCCTTCGTCTAGAGGCCTAGGACACCGCCCTTTCACGGCGGTAACACGGGTTCGAATCCCGTAGGGCGCGCCATCCCCCCACGATCCCGGCCCGGGACAGGGCCTATCTTAGGCCAGTTCGAGCCTTAAGTACGGATTTACCGAACTTCTCGTTCGAGAACCCTGCCGCCCCCCTTCCACTCCCGTATTCATGATTCCTCCGCACACGATCGCTTATGAAGCGTCTCATCATTCTGGAGAGAACGAGACATGCTTCTTTGTGGACGGGGACTTGCGAAACGGGGCATCGCGGCCGCCCTCGCCGGCCTGATGGCCGCGACGGTGCCGGCGCAAGCCTGCACGAACATCCTGCTCATCGCCGCGGACGGGTCGCCGGTCTACGGCCGCTCGCTGGAATACGCGCTCGAAACGCCGTCCGACGTCGTCGTGGTGCCCCGCAACCACGAATTCGTCGGCGTGCGTCCGGCCAATGTGCCGGCACCCAAGTGGACGGCGCGCTACGGATTCGTTGGCGTCATGAGCTTCGGCCAGCCTTTCGTCTCGGACGGCATGAACGAGAAGGGTCTCGCCGGCGGCGCCCTCTATTTCCCCGATTTCGCCAGCTATACGGCCCCCGATAAGGCCGGCACGCGCACCCCTCTGGCACCCTGGGAATTCCTGAGCTGGGTCCTGTCGAACTTCGCGACCGTCGCGGAAGTGAAGGCGGCGCTGGACAGCGTGGCCATCGTGGATCTGCCCACGCCGATGGTGAACTTCACCCTACCCTTCCATTTCCCGCTTCATGACGCGACCGGTGCCTCGATCGTCATCGAGCCGGTCGACGGAAAGCTGAAGGTCTATGACAACCCGATGGGCGTTCTGACGAACTCCCCCAGCTTCGATTGGCACCTCACCAACCTCCGCAACTACGTCAAGCTCTCGCCGGTCGCGGCCCCGTCCCTGAAAATCGGCGGACAGACCTTCGCGCCGCTCGGCCAAGGCTCCGGCTTGCTGGGCATACCGGGCGACCCGACGCCGCCCTCCCGCTTCATTCGCGCCCTCGGCTATGTGGCGTCGGCCAAGCAGCTTCCCGACGGTCCGCAGACCGTGCGGCTCGCCGAGCACATCATGAACAATTTCGACATCCCGGTCGGATTCATCGACTCCGCCGCGAAAGGGGGCGAGCTCGAATACACCCAGTGGACCTCGATCGCCGATCTGCGCGCCAAGAAGTACTACATCAAGGGCTACAAGGATCAGGTCCTGCGGATGGTCGATCTGAACAGCT
>JANLJK010000085.1:0-3341 GCA_029255525.1 Pseudolabrys sp. | reverse complement strand
TTGGCAAGCTGTCCGTTGCGGTATTGACCGGCCGGCGTGTTGACGAGCACGGTCGCGCTCCAGTGGAATTTTCCCGCATGCCATCCGAGCGTCGCCGACAACACCGGATCGCCCAAGACGGTCGCGTCGTCGCTTAAACTCGTCCCAACGACGTTTTTTGTGCTGGGCGAATCGTATTCCAGGCCGGCCGAAACGCCGACGTGGCCGATGGGCAAGACGGCGCCGAGCGCAAAATTGCCGCCGGCGATGCTCCAGGGCGTCACCCAGGTGCCATTGAGAAAATCCGCGCGCACTTGGCTGCTGACATCCGCAACGAATCTGCCGCCGGTCGGCAGCGAAGCCTGCGCATCCATCTTGGCATCGTAGAAATAAGTGTCGTTCTCGAAATAGAAGCCGGGCGACGGCAGATAACCGGCCATCGGCCCACGCCCGCCGAGCAGATAAAAGCCCGTCCCATTTTCCGCGGCGTCAGCCTCATGAGCCGTCACGCCACACCAAGCGAATAGACTGATGGCTAGAAGAACATTTCCAGGCCGTGACGCACGCGAACGCCGACCAACTTGCTGCCGAAACATGCCCCACTTGCTTTCTACGCGCCGCGCGCCGTGCAATGATGAATCACCACTACAATACTAGTGCGTGCACTTGGAACTTCGGCGCGTTATTGCGCGCCGGTGGTCCGCCTCATGATAAATCCTGTGGGTTTCTTGCGGTCGCGAGGCTTGATCACGCGAATGCTCGGGCTGGAACACTCTCAGCGCGAATGGCAGGCATGCAACGACCACTGAGCGTTCAAGATATTGTTAACAGAGAAGATATGGTCGCCGGGCCTCGTCGGGATTAGATTTGCATCATCCCCCATCGAAGCCTGGGTGGGAGCAACAGACCATGATCAACAGTAGAAATGTGGTGACGGCGTTGCGGCGCGATGTGTCCCTTGTCGGACAAGCCGTGGTCGCCGTCCTGTTCATCGCTTTCGTCAGCCTGGCACTGGCGGCAACGATCATCGACCTGATGGCGCTCCGGCATTAGCTGCAGCAGCGCTGCTGCTAAACTTTGCGCGGCGGGTAGGTATGCCGCTCTCCGTTGAAGTCTTCGACGATCATCTCGCCCTCACCCGTCGGCGTGAGATAAGACGGCCCGACCGGCGACTTGCCGTATCCGCCCGGAATGTCCAGCACATAACCCGGCTGGCACAACCCCGACAGCCTGCCGTGCAGGTCGCGCATCAGCGTCTGGCCAGTGGCGATGTCGGTGCGCAAATGGCTTGTGCCGGGCGCGAGATCGCCATGGTGTAGATAATAGGGCTTCACCCGGTTTTCGACCAAGGCCCGCATCAAGCTGCCCAGCACCTCCGGCGTATCGTTGACATCCTTGAGCAGCACCGTCTGCGACAAGAGCGGCATGCCGGCATCGGCTATGCGCGCGATCGCGGCGCGCGCGGCGTCGGTCAGTTCGCGCGGATGATTGACGTGCACCGCGACATAGGTCGCCTTGCCGCTCGCTTTCATCGCCCGCACCAGTTCAGGTGTGATGCGCAGGGGCTCGGCGATGGGCACGCGCGTGTGGATACGCACGACCTTGACATGCGCGATGGTGCCCAGTTCCTGCATCACCGCACGCAGCCGCCGTGCCGACAGCACCAAAGGGTCGCCGCCGGTGAGGATCACCTCCCAGATCGTCTTGTCGCCGCGGATGTAATCGAGCGCGCGCGCCAGCGCCTCGGCCGACAATGCATTCGGCTTGCCCGGGCCGACCATCTCGCGGCGGAAGCAGAAGCGGCAATAGACCGCGCAGACATGGGTCAGCTTCAACAACACGCGGTCGGGATAGCGATGCACGATGCCCTCGACCGGTGAGTGCGCATCATCGCCGATCGGATCGGCAAGCTCTTCCGGTCTGTGATCGAGCTCGGCCACGTCCGGCACGAACTGGCGCGCAATCGGATCGCGCGGATCGGTGCGGTCGATCAAAGTGTCGAGCGCGGGCGTCACGGCAACGGCATAGCGCGCAGCCACGGCGACAAGCGCCGGCAACTGCTCAGACGACGCCAGACCATGCTCGCAGAGTTGCGTCGGGCTACGCAAAGTCTGCACCTTCGCGTCCATCATCGTCTCCTCTTCCCGGCGCGACGCCTCAATAGTCCACCACCGGCGTCCAGACCACCTGATCGATGCGGGCAGCACCAGTTGCCAGCATTACCAGCCGATCGAAACCGAGCGCGATACCGGACGCCGGCGGCATAGACCCGAGCGCCTCGAGAAAATCCTCGTCGAGCGGATAGCGCTCGCCGTGGATGCGTTCCTTCTCGTCCATCGCCGCCGTGAAGCGCTTGCGCTGCTCAGCGACATCGGTCAACTCGCCGAAGGCATTGCCGAGTTCGACGCCGCAGGCGAAGAGCTCAAAACGCTCGGCCACCTTGTCGCTGCCGGTCTTGGCGCGCGCCAGCGCGGCTTGCGGCAGTGGATATTCGCAGAGGATCGTGGCGCGGCCCTGGCCGAGATGCGGCTCGACTTTCTCGACCAGGATGCGGCTGAAGATGTCGCCCCAGGTGTCATCATCGGCGATGGCGATGCCGGCTGTCACCGCGCGCTCCGCCAGCAGCGCAGGGATGCCCTGCCCGCCGTCGATCGTCGCCAACAGATCGATGCCGGCGAAGCGCTCGCAGGCCTCGGCCACGGTGATGCACTCTGGAGCCGCGAAGGGATCGACGGTCTTGCCGCGATATGAGAACGCTTTTGTCTCCGCCGCCTGGGCGGCCGCGCGCAGCAACGCGGCGCAATCATCCATCAGCGTCTCGTAAGGTTCGTTGGCGCGGTACCATTCCAGCATCGTGAATTCGGGATGATGCAAGGGCCCGCGTTCGCGGTTGCGCCACACCTTGGCGAAATCGAAGATGCGCGTCTCGCCCGCCGCCAACAGTTTCTTGCAGGCGAATTCCGGCGACGTGCGCAGATAGACCGGATGCGGCACGCCGTCCGGGCCGATCAGCTTTGTGCCGAAGGCATGCAGATGGGTCTCGTTGCCGGGCGAGACTTGCAGCGCGGCGGTATCGACCTCCAGGAACCCGGCACTCTCGAACCAGGCCCGCATGGCGGTCGCGATCCGGCCCCGCGCCAAAAGGTACGGGCGACGGCCGGCATGGACGCCGGGCAGCCAAAAGGGCGGGCTTTTCGGCACATTTACCTCGACGACAGCGCCCGCCGGAAAGGAAGGAAATGACGGCCAAGATCGGTATGGTGCGCCCGGAATCCGCGGTCCGATATCGCGGCCGACCCTAGAGCAAGGGCTATAGTCGTGAAGGTCATCGCTTCGTCTCTCCGCACGGGCAACATCGTCGA
>JANLJK010000084.1 GCA_029255525.1 Pseudolabrys sp. | reverse complement strand
GCCAGCCCCGCAAGCGCGCCGGACACGGCAAATGTGAACAACACCAACTGGTTCGTATTGAAGCCGGCAAAGCGCGCGGCCTTGGGCGCGGCGCCGACCACGCGGATCTCGAAGCCCTTGATGGTGCGCCCGAGCATCACGGTGGCGAGCACGACGACGACAAGGGCGAGCAGGGTGCCGGCGTGCAGCCGGCTGCCGTCGACCAGGATCGGCACGGTGGCGACCGGATCGAAAGCGGCGGTGGTGGGGAAGTTCATGCCCTTGGGGTCGCGCCAGGGCCCGCGCACCAGATAGTCCATCAGCAGGTCGGCGACATAGACCAGCATCAGGCTGGTCAGGATTTCGCTGGCGCCGAAGCGCACCTTGCAGATCGCCGGGATGAGCGCATAGAGCGCGCCGCCGAGCGCGCCCAGGACCAGCATCGCTGGCAGCACCCAGGGGCCGGCGTCGGTACCATTGGTGATGACAGCGATCCAGCTTCCGCACACCGCGCCGATGAGGAACTGTCCCTCCGCGCCAATGTTCCAGACATTGGCGAGATAACAGAGCGACAGACCGACGGCGATCATCACCAGAGGCGATGCCTTTACCGCGATCTCCTGCAGCGAGTAGGCGTCGGTCAGCGGCTCAAGGAAATAGACCCAAAGCGCCATCAGGGGATTCTTGCCCATGATCGCAACCAGGATCGACATCGTCACCAGCGTCAGCGCGATCGCCAAAAGCGGCGAGGCGATCGCGATCCAGGTCGAGCGTTCGGCGCGCCGCTCAAGCACCAACTGCATGGCTCGCCTCTTTTGCATCGGCCATGACGGCGGTTTCATCTCCGGTCTTGGCGCCACCCATCAGCAATCCCAGCTTCTCGCGCGTCGCCTCGCTGGCCGCGAGCGACGCCGACAGATGTCCGTGGAACATGACGGCGATGCGGTCGGCGATCTCGGCGAGTTCGTCGAGGTCCTGGCTGATCACCAGCACCGCGGCACCGCGTCCCGACAGATCGAGCAGCGCCTGGCGGATGGTCGCGGCCGCGCCGGCATCGACGCCCCATGTCGGCTGGCTCACGACCAGCACCCCGGGCTCGCGCAGGATTTCGCGGCCGACCACGAATTTCTGCAAATTGCCGCCGGACAGGCTGACCGCTTCCGGATCGCGTTTGGCCTTGCGCACGTCGAAGGCCTTGGTGGTCTTGTCGACGGTGGCGAGCGTCGCTGGACGGTCGATGAAGCCATGATGGACCATGCCGCTGGCGGCGTGGCCGGTGAGCAGGGCGTTCTCCGACAATTTCATGCGCGGCGCGGTGCCGTGGCCGAGCCGCTCTTCCGGCACGAAGGCGGCGCCCAAGCGTCGGCGCTCGGTGACGGTCATCACGCCGGCGCCATGGCCGTCGAAGATGACTTCGCTTTCCGCATTGGAACGGCGCTCGCCCGACAGCGCGGCGAACAATTCATCCTGGCCGTTGCCGGCGACGCCAGCGATGCCCAGAATCTCGCCGCCTTTGACCTCGAAGGAGATATCCTTGAGGGCGATGCCATGCGGATCGTCGGGCTTCATCGATAGGTTCTGAACGACCAGGCGCGGCACGGTGGTGGCGCGCTCGGTTTTCGCTTTCACTTCGCCGATGTCGGCGCCGACCATCATGCGGGCCAGCGACGCCGCGGTTTCCTGGCGCGGATCGCAAGTCGATATCTTCTTGCCACCGCGCAGGATGGTGGCGCTGTCGCAGAGCCGCTTCACCTCATCGAGCTTGTGCGAGATGTAGAGCACCGCGCGGCCTTCGCTGCGCAGGCGCTCAAGCACGACGAAAAGCTGGTCGGCCTCCTGCGGGGTAAGCACGGCGGTCGGCTCGTCGAGGATGAGGAGCTTCGGGTTTTGCAGCAGCATGCGCACGATCTCGATGCGCTGCCGTTCGCCAACCGACAGTCGCCACACTTCGCGCTTGGGATCGAGCGGCAGGCCGTAATCGCGCGACACTTGCGCCAGCCGCGACGACAGTGTCGCGAAGCTCTCTTTGCCATCCAGTCCCAGCGCGACGTTTTCCGCGACCGTCAGATTGTCGAACAGGGAGAAGTGCTGGAACACCATGCCGATACCGCGGGCGCGGGCCTCTGAAGGGCCGGCGAGGACCATCGGTTCGCCCATCCAGCGCAGTTCGCCGGCGCTTGGTTGAATTAGCCCATAGATGATCTTGACCAGGGTCGACTTGCCGGCGCCGTTCTCGCCGAGGAGGGCGTGGATGGTGCGCGGGTGGAGCGTCAGGTCGACGGAATCATTCGCGAGGAAGTTGCCGTAACGTTTGGTAATGCCGATGGCTTGCAGCAGCGGGGGGCCCCCGGACGGGCTGTGCAACGCAACATCCATGATGGGCTGAAGCCTCGGCGTTCACGATCTAGGCACTACAATAGTGTGCCAAAAGTCACGGCAATAAAAGTCACCAAATAGCGGCAGTAACTGCCTAATCCCCTGTCATCATGCGGCGTGATTAGGCAAGAGCGAGGGCAGCATTCCGTTAGACCGTTTTGGCCCGCGACCAAAGCATAACACGCCAATTAATGTGGAATATGTGACTAGTATGGCACAGGCTTGAAGCTTTCGCAGATGGCCTTTGCCGCAGTGCACGTTCTTTCAGCACGGGCGACGATTTGGCGCATGGATTCCGTCAAGCGCGGCCGACCGCACTGACATACGAAAATACCTATTCTAATCCAGAGCTTCGGTTGTTCCCAGATACCGTTTCCACTGCATACAGTGTCGCCGCCGCTGCGGTGCTTCTGATCATTTCGCCGAAATAAGCATCGAAGGTTGAGGAATCTTCGCGCTTCCCCCGCGCGCCCAATGTGACAATTTTTTTATTGCCGGGCGTCTCAAGGTTTCGTTGGGGGTCCAACTATGTTTCGTCGAACAGCTATGCTCGCCGGCCTTTTCACGGCGGCGGCGGTCGGTTTTGCGAGTGCGGCCGACATTCCGACCAAGGCGCCGGTGTTGAAAGCTCCGGCGGAACTGCCCTTCTTCTTCGTCAACGACAATTCGGTCAGCTACCACTACGAATTCCTCGCCACCAATCCCGGCGCCGGCAAGACGCCGAAGCACGTATTGAGCTTCACGCATTTCGACGTGTGGAAGTACGGCACGAACTTCATCAACATCGATTGGCTGAAGGCGACCAGCATGGAGACGCCGACGCTCGACGGCGGCGCGCCTTACACCGAAATCTACGGCTTTTTCCGCAGCACTTTCGGCTTCAACGAAGTCTTCGGCACCAAGGCCTTCTCCGTCGGGCCGCTGACGAACGTGTCGCTGATGATCGGCGCCGACCTCAACACCGACAACACGCAGCTCGGCTCCGCCAAAAGGTCCATCGAAGCCGGTATCCAGTTTAGCTTTGCCATGCCCTATAGGGGCTTCTTGAACGTCACACCGACCGTCTACAAGGAATGGCAGCACGACGGCTTTAACGAAGTCACGCCCGGCACGACGAACCCGTCGGGCAATGTCGACTTCGATACGACCTGGGGCTTCGAATGGTTGTATGTGCAGCCACTCGGCTTCATGCCGTCCTGGCTGCCGCTCACCTATAAGTTCTTCGGCACGATCCACGGGCCGAAGGGCATGGGCGAGCCGGTTGGCAGCGCCGGTCTGGAGCGCACGACCGAGTACTACCTGCAACAGAACTTGAGCCTCGATGTCGGCCCCTGGCTGGGGCAGCGCCCGAACATGTACTCGGTCTGGGGCGGCTATCGCTACTGGGTGAACAAGTTCGGCATCGATCCGTCGCAGCCTTTCGGCAACTTCACGGCGACGACCGAAAGCACCTGGCTGCTCGGCGCGACGATAGCCTTCTAAGTCCGCGGACGATCTTGAACCTCAACGCGCCGGTCGAGCTTTCGGCCGGCGCGTTCTTTTGTCAGCTGCCGCGGTAGGTCGAATAGCTCCACGGGGTGCAGACGAGCGGCACGTGATAGTGGCCTTCCGGCTCGGCGACGGAAAACCGGATCGGCACGATGTCTAGAAACGGCGGATCGGCGAGGGCAAGGCCGCGCGCCTTGAAATAATCGCCAACGGCAAAGCGCAGTTCGTAGACGCCGATCGGCACCGGCCGCCCGCCGATCAAAGGCGCGTCGGTGCGGCCATCCGCATTCGTCGCGCCGCGTGCGATCAGCCGGCCTTCGCCGTCGGCCGGCAGCTCCCACAGTTCGACCGCGACGCCGATGCCGGGCTTGCCGAGATGCGTGTCGAGCACATGCGTCGACAGGCGGCCGGAGACTTTCAGCCTGTCGTCGGCAACGACCTTCTGGTCGAGCCGCAGCGCCGCGATGCGGAAGATCTCGGTGAGAGCGGTGGACAGCTCCTCATCGGCGCTGTGCGTCAGCCGTTCCTCGAAGCTGCGCAGGATCGAGTCCTTGCTGTGCCGTCGCACGCAGACGATGAAGGGGAAGCCGAACTTGGCCTTGTAGGCATCGTTGAGCCTATGGAAGCGGGCAAATTCGGCCTCGCTCAGGCGGTCGAGGCCGGCGCTCATCTGCTCGTTGGTGGAGGCGGCGGTGAGGGCGCCGGCGCGTGCTGCCTTACCGGCGAGATCGGGATGCGCATTCACCAGCGCGAGTTGTTTCTCGTGCGGGGCCGCGCGCACGACGGCGATCATCGCCTCGTGCAACGCCGCAAGGGTAGGAAAGGGGCGTTGCGCGGCCACGGCCTCCGCGATCCAGGGCGAATGCTCGTAGATGTCGCCCAGCGCGCCGATGAAATCGCCGGCGGAAATGGTATTGAGGGCCTGAAGCGTGTGCGGTGTCATTCCGGCGATGGGGCTGGTCGTGGGTGGGGAAAGAGCCCCTATGTTAGCGGGCGGGCTCGCGCAATGCCAATCGCCTGAAACCTTTTCATGTCCCTGCCGTTCTCGTGGGCGGGGCAGCCATTGCCCGCTCAACCGGACGCGCAACTCGTTTCATGAAGCTCTTCGAGTGCCAGCACTGCGGCCAGCCGCTGTATTTCGAGAACACGCGCTGCGAAAGCTGCGGGCACAGCCTCGGCTATCTGCCGCATAAGGAAACCATCACCGCGCTCGCGCCGATCAATCAGGACGAGGGCGGCGACGGCACCTTATGGCACGCGTTGGCCGAGCCCGAGGGACGCTATCGCTATTGCGTCAATGCTCGGCACGAAGTGTGCAACTGGCTGGTCGACGCCGATGGCCCGGAGCCTTACTGCGCCGCCTGCCGGCATAACCGCACCATCCCCGACCTGACGCAGCCGCAGAACCTCACCAACTGGCGCAAGATCGAGATCGCCAAACACCGGCTGTTCTATTCGCTCTTGCGCCTGCGCCTGCCGCTCGCCACCAAGCAGGAAGACCCCAACGGGCTCGCTTTCGACTTTGTCGCGGCCGCGCCCGGCGGCCGGCTGATGACCGGTCACGACAACGGCCTCATCACCATCAATCTGGCCGAGGCCGACGATGCCGAACGCGAGCGCCAGCGCAACAATCTGGCCGAGCCCTACCGCACTTTGCTCGGTCATTTCCGCCACGAGATCGCGCACTATTATTGGGACCGGCTGATCAAAGATGCGCCGGGCATCGCGGAATTCCGCGCTTTGTTCGGCGACGATACCCAGGATTACAACGCGGCGCTGCAGCAGCATTACGCCAACGGTCCGCCGGCGGATTGGCCGGAGCGCTACGTCACGTCCTACGCCAGCAGCCACGCCTGGGAGGACTTCGCGGAGACCTGGGCGCATTACTTCCACATGGTCGACACGCTGGAGACGGCGAACGCCTTCGGCATGCGGGTGCGCCCGCGCGTCACCATGGGCGCCGATCTTTCGACCGCGGTCAATTTCGACGCCTATGCCACCACCATGGAAAGCATCATCGACGCCTGGCTGCCGCTGACCTTCGCCTTCAATTCGATCAACCGCAGCATGGGTCTGGCGGACCTCTATCCTTTCCTGCTCAAGCCGCAGGTGATCGTGAAGCTGTCCTTCATCCACAACCGCATCCGGGCCGCCGGCGGCCGGCGGACCGGCGATCATGCCCACGACGCCTTGCGCGCCGTGGTGGCCGGCCTCAAGCGGCCGGTGGGCGCCCCCGAGCCGATCTAACCATCTGAGTTTTCGTCGGAAAATCTACATGGATGGTACGCGGGGACGTCATGTTCCCGTCGCGTGACGGCCTGAAATTTGCTTCTCTGTTCCTTGCCCCTCCTGGGCCAACGAGAAGGTTTTCATGTCGGTTCAAGTCAGCCTTCAGCACGTCACCCGCTACACCTACGACCGCCCGGTCGCGCTCGGGCCGCAAATCGTCCGCCTGCGGCCGGCGCCACATACCCGCACCAACGTGCTGAGCTATTCGCTGAAGGTGACGCCCAGCCAGCATTTCGTGAACTGGCAGCAGGACCCGAACGGCAACTGGTTGGCGCGCTTCGTCTTCCCGGAGCGCACGACGGAATTTTCCGTCACTGTCGATCTCACCGCCGACATGTCGGTGGTCAATCCGTTCGACTTCTTCACCGAGCCGTTGGCGACCGAATTTCCGTTCGACTATCCGTCGGAATTTGCCGAGGAGCTTGCGCCTTATCTGGTGAAGGAGCCGCTGGGGCCGAAGCTCACAGCTTTCCTCGCGACCGTGCCGCGCGAGAAGATGAACACGACCGACTTTTTGGTCGCACTCAATCAGCGCCTGCAAGGCGAGATCAGATATCTCGTGCGTCTGGAGCCGGGCGTGCAGACGCCGGAAGAGACGCTGACATGCGCGTCGGGTTCGTGCCGCGATACGGCGTGGCTCCTGGTGCAGATTCTGCGGCATCTCGGCCTCGCGGCGCGCTTCGTCTCCGGCTATCTCATTCAGTTGAAGCCCGATGTCGCCGCGCTCGACGGGCCGTCCGGCACGGCGGTCGACTTCACCGATCTGCATGCCTGGACCGAAGTCTATCTGCCGGGCGCCGGCTGGATCGGTCTCGATCCGACCTCGGGACTGCTGACGGGCGAGGGGCATCTGCCGCTCGCCGCCACGCCGCATTATCGCGCCGCGGCGCCCATCAGCGGCGGCGTCGAGTCGGCCAAGGTCGACTTCGATTTCTCGATGAAGGTGACGCGCATCAACGAGAAGCCGCGTGTCACCTTTCCGTTTTCCGACGAGGCGTGGGAAGCGCTCGATGCACTAGGCGAACAGGTCGATCATGACCTTGCCGCACAGAATGTGCGTCTCACCATGGGTGGCGAGCCGACCTTCGTCTCCATCGACGACTATCAATCGGAGGAGTGGAATACGGCGGCGCTCGGCGACACCAAACGGGCGCTCGGCGATACATTGATCCGTAAATTGCGCGATCGCTTCGCGCCCGGCGGCATGCTGCATTACGGTCAGGGCAAGTGGTACCCGGGCGAGCAGCTGCCGCGCTGGGCGCTGTCGCTGTTCTGGCGCAAGGACGGCAAGCCGTTGTGGCACGATCCCGATTTCATCGCCTCGACGCCGCGCACGCCGGCGCCGACCTCCGACGATGCGCATCGTTTCACGCTCAAGCTTGCCGGCAAGCTTGGCATCAGCGCGCCGCATGTGCAGCCGGCCTTCGAAGACCCGGCCGAACGCCTGCTGAAAGAGGGCGCGCTGCCGGCCAATGTCGATCCCGCCGATCCGAAGATCGACGATCCGGTCGAACGCGCGAAGATCATGCGCGAGTTCGAGCGGCATCTCTCCGTGCCCACCGGTTATGTGCTGCCGGTGCAACGCTGGAACGCGCACACCGGCGGCGGCGGTTGGATCAGCGAAGTCTGGGAAATGCGGCGCAAGCGTCTCTATCTGCTGCCAGGTGATTCACCGATCGGCTTCCGGCTGCCGCTGAAATCGCTGCCTTACGTGCGCCCGATCGAGGAGCCGATGTTGGCGCCGGCCGACCCTTTCGACGAACTGCGGCCTTTGCCTGAACACGCCGCAATGGCGCGCACGTTCGCTGTTTCATCGGCCTATGCGTCGGCGCTGTCGCCACAGGCGCGCCCGGCCGCTCCCGACGGCAATGGTGCAGGCGCGCCGCTGCCGGTGAGGACCGCGCTCACGGTCGAATCCCGCGACGGCAATCTCTGCATCTTCATGCCGCCGGTGGAACGTCTCGACGATTACGTCGCGCTGCTTGGCGCGCTCGAGGCGACCGCGGCCGAGGTCGGCCTGCCGATCCACATCGAAGGCTATCTGCCGCCGCACGATCCACGGCTGAACGTGATCAAGGTCACGCCCGATCCCGGCGTCATCGAAGTGAACGTGCATCCCGCCGCCAACTGGAGTGAGGCCGTCGGCATCACCCGCACGCTGTACGAGGAGGCGCGGCTGACGCGGCTCGGCACCGACAAGTTCATGATCGACGGCCGCCACACCGGCACCGGCGGCGGCAACCATGTCGTGCTCGGTGGCGAGGCGCCGGCCGACAGCCCGTTCCTGCGCCGGCCCGATCTGTTGAAGAGCCTGGTGCTGTATTTCCAACGGCATCCGTCGCTGTCTTATCTGTTCTCCGGGCTGTTCATCGGTCCGACCAGCCAGGCGCCGCG
>JANLJK010000083.1 GCA_029255525.1 Pseudolabrys sp. | reverse complement strand
GCTGGCTCGCGAGCAGCGCGGCCGTGCCGTTGGCGGCAAGGCCACCGCTTAGCGCCATGCTGAAGCCGACCTTGATCGGGTCCGCGGCCTGGGCGCTCGCCGCATAGGTGATGAGGCCGAGTGCGGCGAACGCACCCTTCAGCCAGCGTCCGGCATGCATGAATCGAGTCATGTTGTTCTCCCTTTGCAGTTTTCGTTTTGGTTATCGTTATTGATCAGCGCCGCAGGCGGCGCGTGATGGCAGCGTTATAGGCCTCCGCGTTGAGGATGTGCGGGTAGTGCCCGCCGAAGGGCAAGGTGATGCGTTCGGCGCCGGCGAAATGATCGGCGACGGCCTGGCGCGAGGTGGGCGGGATGATCGGATCGTCGGCGCAGTCGATGATGACGATGTTTGAGGGCGGCACTGTGATCGGTGGGCAGGCGCGGGCCTCGATAACGCCGACGAAGCGCGATTTCAGGTTCTCGGCGTCCTGACGGCCGGAGAGCATATCGAGCTGGATGGCCTTTAGCTCGCTGTCGGGAGCCTGGATGACGCGGTTGCGCCAGAATGTCTGCATGTCGGGGGCGGCGGTGCCGCGTATCCAATCCGGGTTGAACAGTGGATTGGCGAACAGCTCCTCGGCGGTGATGAAGGTATTGCCGAGAAACAAAGTTTCGACGCGGGTGGCGTGACGCAGCCCAAAGAACTGTGCCCAGTAGCCGCCGAAGGAGGAGCCAAGCACGCTGGCGCGCGCGATGCCGAGATGGTCGAGTAGGCCGGCGAGGCCGTCGGCCAGTTGTTCCGGATCGGAGAGGGCCGGATAGCTCACCGAAATGAGCCGCAGATCGCGGCCGAGTGCAGTGATCTGCTTATAGAACATCTCGCAGGTGCCAACCGACCCGGGCAGCAGCACCAGCACGGAACCGTCGCCGCGCGTGTCGATGTAAGGCCAAGCGTGACCCGCGACATCTGCCGTGCGGATCGACGCCTGGAGATCCCACGCGCGTGGACGCGCGCCGGCAAAAGCCGTACTGCTCATGGACGTGCTTTCAATCGAGCGTAGCGGTTATTTCTTCGGCCAGACGCCGGCGGCTTCCAGCTCCGCCATGGCCTGATCGGTGAATTCCGCGCGCGGACCATCGCCGCCAATCACGAACATCAGGACCGACTCCTGGTTCGGATCGCCCTTGGTGATGTTCTCGAAGCGGCGGATGGCGCCGGCGGGAAACGATACGACGTCGAAGGGGCCGGCATCGACGTATTCGACCTCGCCCTTCTCGTTCTCCCAGCTACAGCGCCATTGGCCGGTCATCGGGATAAAGGTCTCGTTGGTGTCATGATTGTGCATCATGGGGCCGTGACCGGGCTTGGCCTTGCAGTAGCCGAGATTGAAGCCTTCCGAGATCTTGATGGCGGCGAGCCGGGCCGCGTCGTCGCCCACGGGCGAGGTGACTGCGCCGCCCGAGCCCTTCGGCGGCTGGAAGCCGATCACATTGTAGAGCTTGCGCACGGCGCTCGGCATCTCGCTGTCCGGCAGGCCGCCGTCGAAGCCGATCAAATCCTTGAAAAAGGCGACACGCTTCATCATGTCGGCGCGGCTCACGCTCTTACGCGGCAAAGTCTCCATGGCGTTCTCCTGAGTTTTTTTATTGAGCATATGCTCATTATCTGTGGCGTCAGCCTTGCGGTCAAGCCATGCGGATGCGCTTGCTGTTATCGGCCTGTCTGCTATCGGTTGTGGAGCGTGGTTTGGTTGCGGATGCGACCATGTCGGGGCAAGAGCTTTGGCGATAACGAAAAAGAAGGCGCCGCGGCGCACCGCGAAGAAGCAGAGCGCGCCGGCGCGTAAAAGAGTGCGGCTGGCGCCGACCGACCGCAGCGATCAAATTCTGAAGGGCGCCATCAGCTTTTTCGCCAAGCATGGCTTTGGCGGCCAGACGCGGGAACTCGCCGTCGAGCTCGGCATCTCGAAGGGCCTGCTCTACCGCTACTTCCCCAGCAAGGACGACCTGATCGACCGCATCTACGACGAGATGTTCGTGCGGCGCTGGAAGCCGGAATGGGACGCGATCCTGGTCGATCGCTCGGTGCCGCTCTTGGCGCGGCTCAAGCGCTTCTATCTCGACTATGCGCAGATGCTGCACGATTACGAATGGGTGCGCATCTATCTCTATTCAGGCCTCGACGGCGCCTCGATTGCCCAGCGTTTCGCCAAACTGGTGACCGAGCGCATCTACAAGCCGATCATCGGCGAGCTGCGGCATGAATTCGGTCTGCCGGGCCTGGACAAACAGCCGATGACCGAGCCGGAAACCGAGCTGATGTGGGCCCTTCACGGCGGCCTGTTCTATATCGGCATCCGCAAATGGGTGTACCGCGTGAATACGCCGCGCGATGTCGCCGGCACGGTCACGCGCGCGGTTGAACGTATTTATGCCGATGCGCAGGAGCTGATGCGGGCAGACCAGATCAGAAGGCGGTCACCGAGCCCGTAAGTGAATTAAGTGCAGCGGGCAGTCCCTTGCGGCCTCATGCTGAGGAGCGCTCCGAAGGAGCCCGTCTCGAAGCATGGGGCCGCCCCATCCTTCGAGACGGGCGCTGCGCGCCCTCCTCAGGATGAGGCAGAGAGAGGTTTGCTGACTTTGACCAAGTGCAAACAAAAAGCGCCCCGCGAGCGGAGCGCTTTCGCATTAAACTTGTGCCGAAATCAGGCTGCGGCCTGACGCTGCACGCCAGCCGGCAGCGGCATCGGCTTGTTGGCGCTGTCTTTGAACTCGACGGTCATGAACACCATCTCGCGGTCGCCGAGGTTCATCAGGTCGTGCACCTTGAACTCGCCGGCACCGTAGGTCTCGTGGCGCGTCTCGCCCGGCACGTAAGTGTATTCGACCGTGGTGCCGTCATGCACATGCTGACGGCCGCGACCGCCGCTGACCGACGTCCAGAAATAATCCAGCACATGACGATGGAAGCCGATGCGCTCGCCCGGCGCGAGGCGGATGATCCAGACACGGGTGCGCTCATTCTCCGACAACAAAGTCGAGCCGACGCACGGGTTCGGGTTCTTGGCTTCGCGTTCGAACTCAGCGGCGATCTCCGCCGGCCACTGCGACTTGTCTTTCTTCTCCGCGGCCTTGTCGAGCATGGTCAGTGCCATGGGGAATCCTCCAGTGCATTTGCCTTTTATATATAGCAGAATACGCCGATCGGAAAGATTGGGTGGTCCACATGCCGGGTACCCGAGACAGACGCGCGGTGATTATCGGCGGCTCGATGAGTGGGCTGCTGAGCGGATTATTGTTGCGCCGCAGCGGATGGAACGTCGACATCTATGAGCGTGTCGACACGGAATTGTCCGGCCGTGGCGCCGGTATCGTGGCGCAGCCGGAACTGATCCAGCGCTTGCAAGGGATTGGCCTGCCGACCGAGACGCTCGGCGTCCACATTGCGAGCCGCAAGATCCTCGATAGACAAGGCCGACTAGCCGAGCAGATCGACTGTCCGCAGGTGGCGACCGCCTGGGAGCGCGTCTATCGGCTGCTGCGCGATGCGTTTCCGGCTGAGCACTATCACCGCGGCCGCGGACTATCGCATTTCACGCAGGCACTGGAGACCGTCACCGCACATTTTTCCAATGGCGAAACCATTACGGCGGATCTGCTGGTCGGCGCCGACGGCATCCGGTCTACCGTGCGCCAGCAATGTCTGCCGGATATCGGCCCGCGCTATGTGGGTTACAGCGCCTGGCGGGCGTTGATTCATGAAAGCGACTTTCCGCCCGAGGTGCATCGCGAATTGTTCGAGCACATGGCGTTCGGGCTGCCGCCGGGCGAGCAGTTCCTCGGTTATCCGGTGGCGGGGCCGGACAACGACACGCGGCCCGGCTATCGCCGTTACAATGTCATCTGGTACCGCCCGGCGGACGAGGCCACCAAGCTGCGCTGGCTGCTCACCGACGATCGCGGCGTGACGCATGCCATCTCGATCCCACCGCCGCTGATCCGGCGCGAGGCGATTGCCGAGATCCACGACGCCGCGGAGCGCCTGCTGGCGCCGCAGTTTCGTCAGGTTGTTGGGCTAATCAAAGAGCCGATCCTGCAGCCGATCTATGATTTGGAATCGCCGCGTATGGCGTTCGGCCGTGTGGCGATCGTCGGCGATGCCGCTTTCGTGGCGCGGCCACATGTTGGTGCCGGGGTGTCCAAGGCGTCGGACGATGCGGCGGCGCTGACGGAGGCGTTGCAGAAGGACGATGATGTGCCACGCGCGCTGCAAGCTTTCGAGGCGGCACGGCTCGACGAGAATCATCGCATCATCAACTATGCGCGCCATCTCGGTGCTTATCTGCAAGCCACACGCACCGAGGAAGAGCAGGCGCGTGCCGGCCGCCACAGCACCAACAAGGCAGTTATCAAGGAAACGGCGACGCTGGATTTCCTTTACGCCTGACCGGCTACAGGCCCAGCAGCCTCTTGGCATTCCCGCCCGCCAGCGCGGCGCGCGTCGTGTCGTCGAAGCTCAAGACCGAATTAATGTGGCCGATCGGATCGTATTCCAGCATGTCGAAGGGATAGTCGGTGCCCATGATGACGTGCTCGACGCCGAAGGTTTTCACCAGCGCCTCGAGTTGGTCGGGCGTGAACACCACGGTGTCAACATAGACCTGCTTGAGATAGCTGGTCGGCGGCTTTGGTAGATTGGCGTTGCAGTCCGAGCGCGCGCCCCAGGCGTGGTCGATGCGGCCCGAATAGGCGCCGAGATAGCCGCCGCCATGCATGGCGAAGATCTTCAGCTTCGGATGGCGTTCCAAGACGCCGTCGAAGATCAGGTAATGCAGCGCCAGCGTGGTCTCGAACGGGTTGCCGACGATGTTGTTGAAGTAGAAGCGCGAGAGCCGCTGGCCTTCGGTGAAACCGTTGGGATGGATGATGACCAGCGCACCCAAGTCCTCGGCCTTCTGCCAGAACGGCGCGAAGGCGGGATTGGACAGTTCCTTGCCGGCGACGTTGGTGAGAATCTCGACGCCCTTGAATCCGAGCTTGACGACGCAGCGCTCCAGTTCCTTGGCGGCCTCGTTGCCGTCCTGCATCGGCACGGTGCCGGCCGGGATGAAGCGGTCTTTATGGCGGGAGACGAACTCGGCCACGCCGTCATTGATCATCCGCGCGGCTGGCACGGCGTATTCGAGCGCCACGGTGTGATAGCACTGCGGCGGCGGCGGCATCACGAGCTGCCGGTCGATGCCCATCTCGTCCATGATCTTGAAGCGCGCGTCATAGCCGGTCATGGCGCCGCGGATGTCGACTTCCTGCTTGGCGTTGAGCTCCTTGGTTTCGGCAGAAGAAAAATGCCCGAGCGGGATGGTCGAGAGATCGAGATAAGGCTTGATGTACTCGGCCGCGCGCGGCACGGCGATATGGCTATGCGCATCGATGGTGGTCGATGTCGGCCGCGCCTCGCGCCCCGGCTTGCTATGCTTGCGTGCCGCAGTGTTCGCGTATTTGTTCCAGAGTTGAGCCATTGCGTCGTTCCTGATTCCTGAAGCTAGAAGACACCCAGATGCTGCCGCAGCACCGCATCGTTCTGTTTGAGTGCGGCCGGGTTTGACGCCACGGCGACCTGCCCGGTGTTGAGAATGACGATGTCGTCGGCGACGTCGAAAACGAGCTGTGGGTTTTGCTCGACCAATATGATCGACAGACCGCTTTCCTTCAGCTTGCGGATGGTGGCCATCACCTCGGCGACGATCTGCGGCGCCAGCCCCTCGGACGGCTCGTCCATCAACAGCACGCTCGGATTGCCCATCAGCGCCCGACCGATGGCCAGCATCTGCTGCTCGCCGCCCGACAGATGTGCCGCCATCTGATCGCGTCGCTCGGCAAGGCGCGGGAACATCGTGAACACCGTGTCGATGGTCCAAGGGGCGTGACTTGCGGCGTGCTTGCTATCGATGGGTTTCTTGGCGGCGACCATCAGGTTTTCGCGCACGGAGAGGCTACGGAAGATACGGCGGCCCTGCGGCACCAGCGCGACGCCACGCGCCGCGATCTGCTCGGGCGAGCAGCCGCTGACGTCTTGGCCGAACACGCTGACCGCGCCCCGGCGCGGCGCCAGGAGCCCCATGGCGACGTTCATGCAGGTCGACTTGCCGGCGCCGTTGCGGCCGAGGAGGCCGAGCATGCGCGCCTCGCCGAGCGTGAACGACACGTCCTGCAGCACGTGACTGTCGCCGTAATAGGCGTGAACGCCGGAAAGGCTGAGCGCATCAGTGGCCAAGATAGACCTCCCGCGTACGCGGATCGGCGACCACCTCGCTGCGCGTGCCTTCGACGATCACCGCGCCGAAATGCAGCAGCGTGATGCGCTCGGCGAACTCCAGCGCCACGTCCATGTTGTGCTCGATCATCACCATGGTGACGTCGCGCGGGATGGTCATCAAGAGCTTATGCACGTCCTGGCGCTCGTCGATCGACAGGCCGGCGAAGGGTTCGTCGAGCAGCAGCACCTTCGGCTTCTGCGCCAGCGCCATGGCGATCTCGACGCGGCGGCGCTCGCCATAGGAGGTCTGCGACAGCGGCCGGTCGGCGATGTGGCCGAGGCCGACCTGGTCGAGCGCGGCGCGCGCCTGCTCGGTGAGATGGCGCTGATGCTTGAGATCGATCAGTGGATTCCAGCGCAGCGGTGACAGGCCGAGCAGCGCCAGCATGACATTGTGCACGATGGTGTTGCGGCCGAACAGCGTGATGATCTGATAGGTGCGTGCCATGCCGAGATGCGGGCGATAGCGCGTCGGCACCCTGGTGATGTCTTGGCCGTTGAGCGCGACCGCGCCGGCATCGGGCGTGATCTCGCCGGTGATCAGGTTGAACAGCGTGGTCTTGCCGGCGCCGTTGGGTCCGATGATCAGGCGCCGCTCGCCCGGCGCGACCGTCAGATTGACGTCCTTGGTGACGTTGAGGCCGCCGAACGACTTGCGCAAGTTTGAGACGACGAGGGCGCTCATGAGGTCGTGCCCCCTTTGCGCTTGCGCGTGGCCAGCCGCCAGAGCCGCGCGCTGCCCGGCACGATGCCCTCCGGCATCAGGATAACGATGGCGACGAAGATGGCCCCTAACAGGAAATTCCAGCGCTCAATGAAGCCGCTCACCACGGTCTTGACGACGACCACCAGCCCGGCGCCCATGATGGGCCCCAACAGCGTACCGGGACCGCCGGAGATCACCATCAGCAGCACCTCGGCGGAGGAGGTGAGCGACAGGGTCTGCGGGCTGATGAACTGCGTGTAATAGACGAACAGAATCGCCGAGACGCTGGTGAGCAGGCCGGAGAACAGGCAGGCCCAGAAACGGATCGCCAGCACGTGATAGCCGAGCGCGTTCATGCGGCGCGGCTGGTCGCGCGTGCCCATCAGCGCGGCGCCAAAGGGCGAGCGCACGAAGACCGCCATCACCAGCAGCACCAGCAGGAAAACGACGAGCGTCGTGTAATAGAAGGTGACGGCATTCCCCAGCGAATAGCCGAAGAGGACCGGTCGCGCCGGCACGTTGATGCCGTTGTCACCGCCGGTCAGGCTGATCCAGCGATAGGCGAGGCCCCAGAGGATCTGGCCGAGCGCCAGCGTGATCATGATGAAGCCGATGCCGCTGGAGCGCAGCGATAACACGGCGAAGATCGCCGTCGAGATGATGCCGATGATTAGCGCCGTGACGATCGCCATCGGATGGCCGAAGCCGAGTTGCAACATATAGCCGGTGGCATAGGCCGAGATGCCGAACAGGCCGGCATGGCCGAGCGACACCAATCCGGCATAACCGACCAACACATTCAGCCCGAGCGCGAAGATGGCGTAGAACAGGATCTGGCTGCCGACATTGATGTAATAGATGCCCGGCATCCAATACGGCAGCGCGACGAGCGCCAGCAGGGCGATGACGATGGCGAGGTTGCGCAGGGTCACGGGACGTGCCTCCCGAACAGGCCCTGCGGCCGCAGCAGCAGAACCAGCAGCATCGGCAGGAACAGCACGAAATAGGCGAGCTCTGGCAGCAGCGCTTGGCCGAAGTTATAGATGAAGCCGATGATGATGCTGCCGACGAAGGCCCCCAGGAGGCTGCCGGTGCCGCCGAGGATAACGACGACCAGTGCCAGCGGCAGCATGTCCTGGTCGAGCCCCGGATAGACCGACAGCATGGGCGCGCCGATGATGCCGGCAAAGGCGGCCAAGCCAGCACCGAGCGCGAACACCAGCGTGAAGAGCTGCGACACGCGGATGCCGACCACGCGGGCCATGTCGGGATCGTCGACGCCGGCGCGGATCATGGCCCCCAATCGCGTGCGCTCGATCAGCACCCACAAGGCGACCGCGACGATGACCGCGACGACGATGATGGCCAGCCGGTAGAGCGGAAAGGCGATGGCGCCGAAGCGGACGAAGCCCTCGAAGCCGGCCGGCGGCGAGACGTTGAGCGGATCGCCACCCCAGATCATCAGGCAGAAGTCGGCCGCCATGAAGGAGATGCCGAGCGTGACCAGCACCTGCGCGAGTTGGTCGCCCGGCAGCCGGCGCAGCAACAGGCGCTCGATCAGCGCGCCGAAGGCAGCGACGATCAGCGCCGCGAGGAGGGCGGCCATCCAGAAGTTCATTTTGATGCTGATGA
>JANLJK010000082.1 GCA_029255525.1 Pseudolabrys sp. | reverse complement strand
CTCTTCAAAATGGTGGCGCTCGCGCAAGAGGTGGCCGCGCTCTTTCAGGGCCGGCGCGTGGCGCGGGTCGCAGCCGAGCGCACGATCGAAGCTCGCCAGCGCTTCGTCGGCACGTTCGAGTGTGATCAGCGCCTTGCCGCGGTTGACGAAAGCATCGGCATAATTAGGTCGGGCGGCGATCGCCTGATCGTAGGCCGCCAGCGCCTCGTCATGGCGGCCGAGTTCCACGAGCGCATTGCCGCGGTTGTTGATGGCTTCGGCATAGCCGGGGCGCAGGACAATCGCCTGGTCGAAGCTCTTGAGCGCCTCCTCGCCGCGCTTGAGCGCGCGCAGCGCATTGCCGCGGTTGTTGTAGGCCTCGGCGTAATCCGGCTTGAGCGCGATGGCACGCTCATAGGCGTCGCAGGCTTCCTGATGACGTTCGAGCACGGCCAGCACGATGCCGTGGTTGGAATGCGCCGCCGGTGCGCGATTATTGGCGGCGAGCGCCTTGCCGATCAGGGCGAGGGCTTCGACCTGGCGGCCGCGTTGATGTTTGAGCACGCCATAGAGATGCAGCGCATCGAAGTTGTTCGGTTGGCTGGCGAGAACCTGGGTGTAGAGCGCCTCGGCGTCGCTGAGTTCGCCGCGCTGGTGATGCGTGGCCGCGCGCCGGAGAATGTCGATAACAGTGGAGGAGGAAGCAGATTGCGGCTGGGCCATGGGCGTTGCGGGTTTCGCGTAGGGTGAAGTTACGCAACGGGACAAGGCCAGCCAGCTAGACCGGCGAATCATTAGCGGCAGGTTAGTCTGCCCCAAGGGCCCGCGTCCAAGGCCTAAGCCGTCATCCTGAGGTGGCCGCGAAGCGGCCCTCGAAGGATGGCGGCCTCCGACTCATGGGCCGTCGCCCTTCGAGGCTCGCGCTTCGCGCGAGCACCTCAGGGTGACGGGTCTGGTGCTGTGCTGGCGGGTGACGCACGATTGGGAGAAAGGTACGATTAGTCATGCATGCTGTCGCACACCCCGGCCGTCTGTTGAAGCGCGAGTTGACGGCGCGCAAGCTGAGCGCCAACCGCCTGTCGCTCGACATCGGCGTGCCGTCGGGGCGCATCACCGACATCCTGAACGGTCGCCGGTCGATCACGGCTGACACGGCGGTGCGCCTCGGCCGTTACTTCGGCAATGGCGCGCGGTTTTGGGTAGATTTGCAGAGTCAGTACGACATTGCGGTCATCGAGCGCGACCGGGGTGCCGAGATCGCGCGCCGCGTGCGGCCTGCGACGGCGGCATAAAAAACGCCGCGCGGTAACACGCGGCGTTCTAATGTTGCGTTCAGCTCACGCCGGCATCGGGATCGGGCCGGTGTCCTTGGGCACGCTGTAGCCCTTCTGCACCGCCGGGCGCTTGGCGATGGTCTCGTACCAGCGCTTCACGTTCGGGTACTGCTTCATGTCGATGGTCTGCCACTCGAAGCGCGAGATCCACGGCCAGATCGAAATGTCGGCGATGGAATATTCGTCGGCGACGAACTCGCGGCCCTCGAGCCGCGTGTTGAGCACCTTGTAGAGGCGGTGCGCTTCCTTCAGGTAACGCTCCTCGGCGTAAGGCGCCTTGCCGGGATTGTACTTCACGAAGTGGTGCACCTGGCCGAGCATCGGGCCGACGCCGCCCATCTGCCACATCAGCCACTCGATCACCTTGTAGCGGCCTTCGCCGGACTTCGGCATCAGCTTGCCGGTCTTGTCGGCGAGGTAGATGAGGATCGCGCCCGATTCCATCAGCGACAGGCCGTTGTCGCGGTCGACGATGGCCGGGATGCGGTTGTTCGGCGCGATCTTGAGGAAGTCCGGCTTGAACTGCTCGTCCTTGCCGATGTCGATCGCATGCACCGTATAGGGCAGGCCGATTTCCTCGAGCATGATGGAGGCCTTGCGGCCGTTGGGCGTGGTCCAGGTGTAAAGGTCGATCACGTGATGGATCCTTGGGAATACGGTGGGATCGTGCAAGGACGTCAGGAGGCAGCGCGTCGTCGTCAAGGCCTCCCTTAGCAGGAGGCGGGCGTAAAGCTCAATGTCCTTGGCCCCATCAACTCTTTCACCCATGAAAAAGCCGCGTCCGTGACGCGGCTTTTTGCCGACATGCGGGCGACTATTGAATGCCGTACCGTCCCGGCGCGATCACGCCGTTCGGATCGAGCGCCTGCTTGATTGACGAGCAGGCCTGCTGGAAGGCCGGTATGGTCTGGGCGAAGTGCATGTCGTGGTAGTCGAGCGGCGCGCGGCCGACGAAGACGCCGCGTTCGGCGAAAGCCTTGGCCATGGCGCGGTAGCAGGCATCGGCGCGCTTGCTCTCTTCCGGATCTTCCCGGTTGAAGGTGATCACGTGTAGGCCGCGGGCGAAGCGCGCGCCGCAGACATTCATCACCGTGTAGTCGAAGGCGTAGTCCTCGTAGATTTTGCGGCAGAGATGCTGGAATTCGTTGGCGATCTTGCCGTCCATCGGCGTGCCCGGCGTGAACCAAAGATTGCCGCCGCCTGGCCGCCACTTCAGCAGGCCCAATTCGCCGTGGCTCGGCGTGCCGGAGAAGGCATTGATGGCGACCTGCAAGGTCGGCACGGACTTGGCCTGCTCGTGGTCGATGTAGCGCGCCTTGCCCGACTTCATGAAGTGGTCGCGCACGCGCTGGATCATCGGTGCCATCGCCGCTTCGTTGGGTCCGTAGAAGGCGCCGGAGATATTCCACGCGCCCAGGCCGAAATGCTCGCGCAATTCGCGGCGGCCTTTATCGGAGAGCGACTTGCCGCTGCCGTATTCCTGGCTCTGGCCTTCCGAGGCGCTGAGATAGAGATCGTTGGCGACACGGAACAAGGTCGGCACGAAGTTGGACATCTTCAGCGGCCGGCACAGTTCGATGACCTCTTCGAGATCGTCGTCGTCAGGAAAGGTGAAATGGAAGGACTGCACGGCCGGCGGGCGCGGCATCAGCCAGAAGCCCATACGCGTGACAATGCCGTAGTTCGATTGCGTGAACAGGCCGTCGAGGATCGGGCCGAACGAGTATTTCGACGTGTGCCAGTTGACGAGTTTGTCACTGTCGATCGAACCGTCGCCGGTGCGCAGCACCTCGCCGTTGCCGAGCACGACCTCCATGCCGCAGGAGAAGCCGAAGTGATCGAAATAGGGCGTGTAGCCGGCGCCCTTGTCGAGCGCGTTACCTAAGGGACCGCCCTGTGGCGGGCCGGAGGTGACGTCGAGCATGAGCTGGCCGCCGCGGCGGGTGAGCTCGTCGGTGAGCGTCTGATAGGTGACGCCGGGCTCGACGACGCAATAAGCCAGCCGGTCGTTGATATCGAGAATGCGGTTCATCTTGCGGCCGAGGTCGACGATGACCTGGCCGGCCGTCGACGCCGAGCGGCTGCCGAGGCCGATATTGTTGCCGGTCGACACCGGATAGAGCGGCACCTTGTGCGCATTGGCGGCGCGTACGATGGTTTGCACCTCGGCGGTGGAGGCCGGATAGACCACGCCGGCGGGACGGCGGTCGCCGCCCGGCATGGTGTTCTCGGCGTAGCGTGTGATGGTCTCGTCGCTGCGGTTGACGGCGTCAGCGCCGAGTTTGGATTGGATCTCGTTGAAGAAGGCGTCGAAGTTGGCGGTCATGATGTCCCCCTTTGGTCGTGATCACCAGAAGCCGGCGTCGGCCGTTGGTGTGTCGGGTGCGGTTGCTGCGTGAAGCGTGGATGGTTCGGGAAGATCGACGCCTTCAAGCGCGGGCGGCAGCGGGCCGCCGGTCGCCCAATCGAGAAGCTCGACCGTGTGCACGATGGGCGTGCCGAGATAGCGGTTGAGCTGCGTCATGCAGCCGATATTGCCGGTGGCGACGATGTCGGGCGTGGTGCTCTCGATATGCGCGGCTTTGCGCTGGCCGAGCGCCTCGGCTATCTCCGACTGCAAGAGATTATAGGTGCCGGCCGAGCCACAGCAGAAATGTTTCTCCGGCACGTCGGCTACTTGGAAGCTGGCGGCGCGCAACAGCGCGCGCGGTTGATCGATAACCTTTTGGCCGTGCTGCATCGAGCAGGGGTCGTGATAAGTGACGCGATAGGCGCGCGGGTTCGGCGGGGTTTTGAGGCCGATGTCGTGCAGGATCTCGGTGACGTCGCGGGTGAGCGCGCCGATGCGCTTGGCGTCGTCCGAGCCGAGGAGGTGGCCGTAGTCCTTCACTGTGGTGCCGCAGCCGGAGGCATTCACGATGATGGCGTCGAAGCTGCCGCGCGACCACGCGGCGACATTGGTCTGCGCGAAGCCTTTGGCCTCGTTTTCGCGGCCCATATGCAGCGGCAACGAACCGCAGCAGCCGGCGCCATCGGCGATCACCACCTCGCAGCCGTGGCGTTGCAGCAGGCGGATGGTTGCGGCATTGATGTTGTCGTTGAGCGCCTGCTGCGCGCAGCCGGCCAACAGCGCGACGCGTTTTTTGCGCGGCCCTTCGGCGGGAAAGACCTGCGGCGCCAGGATGTCGGATGAGGCGCGGGCCGGGATCATGGTCAGCATCGCGCGTAGGCGTTTCGGTAATATTGACGCGAAAGGCTGCGCCAGGCGGCCCGCTTTCATCGCCGCCGCGAACAGGCGCGGCCGCGGTAGCACGTAAGCGAGCAGCGCGCGCGTCGCGCGGTCGGCGAGGGGGCGTTTGTAGTGTTGCTCGATGTGCACGCGGGCGCGGTCGATCAGGTGCACGTAGTCGACCTTGACCGCGCAGGTGGTCATGCAGGACAGGCACGACAGGCAGCGGTCGAGATGGTGCACCGTCTTGGCCGCTGGCCGGCCGCCTTGTTCCAGCATGGCGCGGATGAGGTCGATACGACCGCGCGGCGAATCGTTCTCGTCGCGGGTCAGGACGTAAGTCGGGCAGGTATTGGTGCAGAAGCCGTAATGCACGCAGGTCTGCAGGATCTGGTCGGCCTCGGCGATAGCCGGATCAGTGAGTTGTGCCGCGGTAAAATTCGTGCGCATGGCCGAAAACTAGCGCGGGCGGCGCGTATTGGTCTTGGCGCTAAATGCAACGACTTGGCCGACCGTGCAAAGCCATGTAGCTTTTCGCCCTTGCCGGCAAGCGATGGAGCGGGCCATGTCCGCGAAAACTTGGTCGACCGATAGCGTGCGGCCTCATGACGGGCTCTCCTTCTGGCGCGAGGCCGTGTGCGAAGCCGTGCTCAATGTCGCGCCCGAGGCGCCGGGCGAAGCGTTTCGCGCCAGCCTGTCGGGACAGTCTTTTGGGCCGCTGCGTTTTGCGTCGTTCTCGTCGACCGGCCATTTTATCGTGCGCGAGCGGGCCCATGTGAATCGCGCCAGCGACGACCATTACCTCATCAGTCTGCAGCAGCGCGGCCGCAGCGGCCTGGAGCAGGGTGACGGGCCTTGCTGGTTGGAGCCGGGCGAGATCGGTATCGTCGACGGCACGCGGCCGTTCCGGGTGAGCTTCCCGACCGCGGTGAGCCGGCTGCTCGCTGTGGTGCCGCGCCAGCGCATCGAAGCGCGCGCGCCCTGGCTGCGCGGCGGCCCTTCACGCAAGGTTGCGGCGACATCGGCTTATGCGGATCTTGCGCGACGGCATCTCACCGAACTGGCTAGCGGTCATGTCGCGTCGTTGCAGGCCGAGTTGCTCACTGACAATCTCTGCAATCTCCTGGCGCTGGCGACTACGCCGAGGCCAGACGAGGAACTACAGGTCGGCACGCAGGCGGAAGCCATCATGGCCTATTGCCGTGCCCATCTCGGCGATGCCGAGTTGAACCCGCGCGCGGTGGCGGCGCATTTCGGCATCTCGCTGCGCACATTGCATCTGCGCTTCGAGGCGACCGGGTCGAGCTTCGGGCGTTGGTTGCTGGAGAGCCGGCTGGAAGCCTGCCACCGCGCGCTCAGCGATCCGGCGCAGCACGGTCGCACCATTTCGGAGATCGCCTATGCCGCTGGTTTCGGCGATCTCTCGCATTTCAGCAAGGCGTTTCGCGCCCGCTTTGGCGAGGCGCCAAGGGATGCGCGCAAGGGGCATTGAGCGGTCATCGCATAAGGAGCGACGTGCACGTCTTCGCCTGCCCGCGAGCGCGGCGCACGTAATTGTGCCCTCTCCCCTTGTGGAAGAGGGCCCCCGCAGCAGCTCAGCCAAAAAAGAATGGGAGAGGGGCTGCCCCCTCTCCCATCATAATACGTTGAGAAGCTCTCGATGTGCCCTCTCCCACGAGGGGAGAGGGCACATCGATGAATGCCGCGATTGCGGCGACATGCTTACGCCGCCTTCTTCTCCAGGTCGGCCTTCCACTGACCGAGCGCGGCCAAGCCGTTCATCTTGGCGCGGTGCGCAAAAGCGCGCTGGCCGGCGGCAACGTTCTCCGCCTTGCCCGACCACGCCTTCTGTGGCGCGGCCTGCAACGCGCGGCCATAAGAGAAGGTGAGTCCCCATGGTAGGCCGCCGATTTTGTTCATGGCGTCGAGATGGGCGGTGGCGTCTTCGTCCGACTGCCCGCCGGACAGGAAAGCGATGCCAGGCACGGCAGCCGGCACGCATTCCTTGAGCATCTTCACGGTCTTTTCCGCGACTTCCGCGACGGAAGCCTGCGTTTTGCTCTTCTTGCCGGCGATCGCCATGTTGGGCTTGAGCACCATGCCTTCGAGCGAGACGCGGTTCGTGAACAATTCCTGGAACGTCTCTTTGAGCACCCAAGTGGTCACGGCGAGGCAGCGGTCGATGTCGTGGTCGCCATCCATCAGTACTTCCGGCTCGACGATCGGGACAATCTGTGCCGCCTGGCAGAGCGCCGCATAGCGCGCCAGCGCATGCGCATTGGCGTGGATGCAGGCATAGCTCGGAATGCCGTCGGCGATATCTATCACTGCGCGCCACTTTGCGAAGCGGGCGCCCTGCTCGTAATACTTCGTCAGGCGGCCGGCGAGCTTGTCGAGACCGACGGTGATTAACTCACCCGGGCAGTTCGGCAGCGCTTGCGTGCCTTCGTCGACCTTGATGCCGGGGATGGCACCGGCGGCCTTGATGATGTCGACCAGCGGCGTGCCGTCCTTGGCCTTCTGCCAGATCGTTTCGTCGTACAGGATGACGCCGGAGATGTTGTTCTTCATCGCCTCATTGGTGCGGAACATCATCTCGCGATAGTCGCGGCGGCTGTCTTCGGTCGATTCCACGCCGATGGCGTCGAAGCGCTTCTTGATCGTGCCGGAGGACTCGTCCGCCGCCAGGATGCCCTTGCCGGGCGCGACCATCGCGCAGGCTACTTTGTTCAGTTCATCGAGATTCATGATTTCCCTCCATCGTCCCTGCATCGCCCTCGGGACGTTAATCGTGAGCTATTTTACCCTGAGTACTTCCACGCCGGGCAAGGCCTTGCCTTCCATCCACTCCAGGAAGGCACCGCCAGCAGCCGAAACATAGGTCAGCCGCTCGACAACGCCCGCGACATTGAGCGCCGCGACCGTGTCGCCGCCGCCGGCCACCGTGACAAGCTTGCCGGCCGTGGTGAGTTCCGCCGCCGCTTCCGCGACCTCGACGGTGCCGTTGTCGAACGGTTCCATCTCAAAGGCACCGAACGGGCCGTTCCACACCAGCGTCTTGCAGCGGGCAAGCACCGAGACCGCCTGTTCCACGCTGCGCGGGCCGATGTCGAGGATCATGTCGTTCTCGCCGACCGCGTCGACGGAAACGACGCGCGACGGCGCATGTGCCTCGAACTTCTCGGCCACCACCGCGTCGACCGGCAGCACGATCTCGCGCTTGGCCTTCTTGGCGTCGTCCATGATCTTCTGCGCGGTGTCGATGAGATCGCGCTCGACCAGTGAGCGGCCGACATTCTTGCCCTGCGCCATCAAGAACGTATTGGCCATGGCGCCGCCGATGATCAGCACATCGACCTTTTGCAAAAGGTTGCCGAGCAAATCGAGCTTGGACGAAATCTTGGCGCCACCAACGATCGCCGCGACCGGCCGGGCCGGATGCTCAAGCGCCTGGCCGAGCGCTTCCAGCTCCATTTGCAGGCTGCGCCCGGCATAGGCGGGCAGCAGATGGCCGAGGCCTTCGGTCGAGGCATGCGCGCGGTGCGCGGCCGAGAAGGCGTCGTTCACCCAGATGTCGCCGAGCTTGGCCAGTGCGGCGACGAAAGCCGGATCGTTCTTTTCTTCGCCCGGATAGAAGCGGGTGTTCTCCAGGCAGAGGATGTCGCCGGGGTGCATCGCCGCGACCGCGCGCTCGGCCGTTTCGCCGATGCAGTCGTCCGCGAATTTCACCGGGCGCTTAAGAACGCGGGCGACTTCCGCCGCCACCGGCTTCAGCGAGTCCTTCGGATCGCGGCCTTTTGGCCGGCCGAAATGCGACAGCAGGATCACCTTGCCGCCCTTGTCGGCGATCTCGGTGATGGCAGGCGCGGCGCGTTCGATACGGGTCGAGTCGGTGACGACGCCATTTTCGAGCGGAACGTTGAGGTCGACGCGGACCAGAACACGTTTGCCCTTCACGTCGACGTGGTCGAGGGTGTGGAAGTTTTGCAACATGGATGACTCTTCAGTCGTCGTGGCCGGGCTTTCCCCGGCCATCCAGGTCTCTGCGAACCGACGGGGTCCCTAAGACGTGGATGCCCGGCACAAGGCCGGGCATGACG
>JANLJK010000081.1 GCA_029255525.1 Pseudolabrys sp. | reverse complement strand
AGACCCGCGCGCCGCAAGGCATCGGCCAAGGCGCCGCCGCCGGACGCGCTCGCTTTGCCGCTCTGCGCACTGGTGAAATTGCGCTTAGGAGTGCTGCGGTCGGCGCCGGCGGCACGCGCCGGCTGGGCGCCCGCTTCGTCATCGAGCTGCAAGGTCAGGCTGATGCGTTTGCGCGGCTTGTCGACATCCAGCACTTTCACGCGCACGATGTCGCCCGGCTTCACCACGCTGCGCGGGTCTTTCACGAAGGTCTTCGACATCGCCGAGACATGCACCAAGCCATCCTGGTGCACGCCGATATCGACGAAGGCGCCGAAGGCCGCGACATTCGTCACGCAGCCTTCGAGGATCATGCCGGGCTTGAGGTCGTTGAGGGTCTCGACGCCTTCCTTGAACTCCGCTGTCTTGAAGGCCGGGCGCGGATCGCGTCCCGGCTTCTCCAGTTCGCGCAGAATATCGGTGACGGTCGGCAGGCCGAACGTGTCGTCGACGAAGCTCTGCGGTTTCAGCGTGCGCAGGACGGGCGCGTTGCCGATCAGGACGTGGATGTCGCTCTTGGTCGCTTCGATGATCCGGCGCACCACGGGATAGGATTCCGGATGCACGGCCGAAGAGTCGAGCGGATCGTCGCCGGCGGTAATGCGCAGGAAGCCGGCGCATTGCTCGAAGGCCTTCGGTCCGAGCCGTGGCACATCCTTGAGCGCCTTGCGCGAGCGGAACGGACCGTTCGCGTTGCGATGCGACACGATGCTTTGCGCCAGCCCTTCGCTGATGCCCGAGACGCGCGCCAGCAAGGGTGCCGAGGCGGTGTTCAAGTCGACACCGACGCCGTTGACGCAGTCTTCGACCACGGCGACGAGCGAGCGCGACAGTTTGAATTCGCTGAGGTCGTGCTGGTACTGGCCGACGCCGATCGACTTCGGATCGATTTTCACCAGTTCCGCCAGCGGGTCCTGCAGACGCCGCGCGATCGACACCGCGCCGCGCAAGGTCACGTCGAGTTCGGGCAGCTCTTCCGAGGCGTAGGCCGAGGCCGAATAGACCGACGCGCCGGCTTCCGACACGACGACTTTGTGGAGCTTGAGATCGGCAAGCCCCTTCACCAGTTCGATGGCGAGCTTATCGGTCTCGCGCGAGGCAGTGCCATTGCCGATCGCGATCAATTCCACCTTATGCTTGCGCACGAGATTGGCGAGGACCGCGAGCGCTTCGTCCCAGCGCCGCTGCGGCTCATGCGGGAAGATCGCGGTGGTGTCGACGACCTTGCCGGTGGCGTCGACCACGGCGACCTTCACGCCGGTACGGAATCCGGGATCGAGTCCCAGGGTTGGGCGGGCACCGGCGGGCGCCGCGAGCAACAGGTCGCGCAGATTGGAGGCGAAGACGCGCACGGCTTCTTCTTCCGCCGCGTTCCACAGCCGCAGCCGCAGATCGATCGACAAGGTGATGAAGATTTTGGTGCGCCAAGCCCAGCGCACGGTCTCGGCGAGCCATTTGTCGCCCGGCCGGCCCTGATCGGCGATAGCGTAAGCGCGCATGATGCGCAGCTCATAAGCGCTGACCGCGGTGCGCGTCGCTGGATCGTCCGGCTCGACCGTGACGCCGAGCATTTCCTCGCGCTCGCCGCGGAACAGCGCCAGGACGCGATGCGATGGCAATTTGGTGAAGGCTTCCGCGAAGTCGAAATAGTCGCTGAACTTCGCGCCCGCTTCGTTCTTGCCGTCCCGCACCGCTGATTTGAGCCGGCCGTTCGCCCACAATTCTTCGCGCAAGGCGCCGATCAAGTCGGCGTTTTCCGCGAAGCGTTCGACGAGAATGGCGCGCGCGCCGTCGAGCGCCGCCGCCACGTCGGCGACGTTCTTGTCGGCGGACACGAAGGGCGCGGCGCTGGCCGCCGGCTCGTTCTGCGGCTCGGTCAGCAGCAGATTGGCGAGCGGTTCGAGGCCGGCTTCCTTGGCGATTTCGGCCTTGGTGCGGCGCTTGGGCTTATAAGGCAGATAGATGTCTTCAAGACGGCCTTTGCTGTCGGCGGCCATGATCGCCGCTTCGAGTTTGTCGTCGAGCTTACCTTGTTCGCGCACGGACTCGAGGATGACTTTGCGGCGATCTTCCAGCTCGCGCAGATAGCGCAGGCGTTCTTCGAGCGTGCGCAATTGCGCGTCGTCGAGCGATCCGGTGATTTCCTTGCGATAGCGCGCGATGAACGGGACAGTCGCGCCGCCGTCGAGCAATTCGACCGCGGCCTGAACCTGTTGTTCCTTGACACTGAGTTCCGCGGCAATGCGCGCCTGAATCGAAGCCACCAAGAAAGCACCTCACAGAACGACGACCGATAATGCCCGCTGCCGAAGCAGGGGCCGAAGTTATGGGTCGCGGACCTGGGTTCTTCAAGCCGCCGATTGGGTTATCCCATGCGCAAGGCGCGCGGGGATGTCCGCCGGTTTGAAGCTGCCGGGCGCTTAATGCGACCCGGTGCCCTGCCGTCTGGCGAGCAGGCGCATTGCCGGCATGATCTCGATGCTCTCCGACCCCTTCTCGTAGGCGTGGCGCAGGTTCATCCGCGCGACCTCGACATGCTCCATCGCCACCGCCTGGGCGCGGCTGCCTTCGCGGCGTTCGATTGCATGCAACATGGAGCGGTGCTGGTTGTGGGTGATGAGCAGCCATTGCCGCCCGTCACCGGTCGAGGAATGCATCGGCAGTGTCGCGCTGGCGGCGGCGAAGGGCAGACGGTTGTTGAGCTCGATCGCCCGAGTCAGCGCGGCGTTGCCGGCGAAATCGATCAGCAACTGGTGGAAATGGTTGTTCATCTCGACGTAGTCGGCATAGGCGTCGATGGTCATCTCCGGCCCCTTCAGCGCCTCGTCGCCGAGCTTGAGGCATTCATGCAGTTCGGCCGACATTTCGCGCGTTAGGCCGTTCTCGGCCACCAATCGCGCCGCCATGCCTTCGAGCACGCCGCGCACCGCGATCGCATCGTCGATCTCCTTGCGGGTGAAGGCGCGCATGACATAGCCGCCGCTCGGCGAGAGCTGCACCAGGCCTTCCTGCTCCAGTGTGGCGAAGGCCAGCCGCACCGGCGTGCGTGACGAACTGAGCCGCTCGGCGATCGGAATCTCGGCCAGGCGCTCCCCCGGCGCGAACTCACCCTTCAGGATGAGGTCCCGCAGCTGGACGAGGACACGCGACTGTTGTGATTGCATGGCGCTTCACCTGGCTGATTTGCGGATAATTCTAGCACGGCCTGCATCAATTGCACGCAGCATGCTGAGATTGAATGCAATGATCCTCAGTTTAGAGCCGGCCTGCTAGCTTGCCTGGCCGGTGCCCCCGCAAGGGGTATTTCTATATCTTATTGAATATAAATAATAAATAGAATTATTGGTCAGTCTGACGACTTTGAGTGGGCGCGGCGACCGGATCGCTGCCGCACCCCGGTGTGTTTGACGTTGTATCCAATCTAAACTAGCTTGCATGCAGCCATTCAGAGCCGACACCGCCAGCGTCCCCCCGGTGCGGCTCCAGTCCGGGAGTCTTTTCATGATCAGCCAAGCGCAAAACGACCTTTACACGCGGGTTGGGCGCGGCACGCCGTGCGGCGAACTGCTGCGCAAGTACTGGCAGCCCGTCGCCCTCGTCGACGAGTTCAACGGCGAGCGGCCGGTGCGGCCCGTGCGTCTGCTGGGCGAAAACTTCGTGTTGTTCCGCGACGAGAAGGGCCAATACGGCATGCTCGACCGTGACTGCCCGCACCGCAACGCCGACCTTGCTTTCGGCCGGTTGGAAGCCGGCGGGCTGCGCTGCCCCTTCCATGGCTGGTTGTTCGACACCGCCGGCAATTGTATTGAGACTCCGGCCGAGCCGACCGGCAGCACGTTCTGCCAGCGCATCAAGCAGAAGGCCTATCCGGTTTCGGTCCGCTCCGGCGTGATCTTCGCTTACATCGGTAAGGGTGAGCCGCCGGCCTTCCCGGCACTCGACTGCTTCGTGGCGCCCGATACCCACACCTTCGCCTTCAAGGGCCTGTGGGAATGCAATTGGCTGCAGTCGCTCGAAGTCGGCATGGACCCGGCGCATGCCTCGTTCCTGCATCGCTTCTTCGAGGACGAGGACCCGGAGGCGAGCTACGGCAAACAGTTCCGCTCCACCTCGATCGATTCCGATCTGCCGATCACCAAGGTGCTGCGCGAATACGACCAGCCGGAGATTTCGGTCACGCCGCGCGATCACGGCCTGCGCCTGACCTCGCTGCGCCGCCTCGACGACAAGCAGACGCATGTCCGCGTCACCAACATCGTGTTCCCGCAGGCCTTCGTCATCCCGATGAGCCCCGAGGTGACGATCACCCAGTGGCACGTGCCGGTCGACGACTACAACAATTACTGGTTCACGATCTTCACCAGCTTTACCGGCCCGCTCGATAAGAAGACCATGCGCGAACAGCGTCTGGAGACCTATCCCGAGCCGGATTACCGGCCGATCCGCAACCGCGCCAACAACTGGGGCTACAATCCCGGTGAGCAGAAGGCCTCGACCTATCTGGGCATGGGCTTCGACATCAACATCCACGACCAGTGGGCCTGCGAGTCGCAGGGACCGATCCAGGATCGCACGCGCGAGCACTTGGGCACGTCCGACAAGGCGATCACCAGCTATCGGCGGCTGCTCTCGGCCGAGATCGAGAAGAACGCCAATGGCGGCACGCCGCTGATGCATCTCGATGCCGCAGCCGCGGCAGCGGTGCAGGGGCCGGTGAGCTTCGACGGTGTCGACCGCAGCGGTGACACAGAGACTTATTGGCGCGAGGGCGACGCCAAGCGTCGCAAGTCGGCGCCGTGGGGCGGTGAGGTCAAGGCGTGAGCAAGGCTGACTTCGCGGAAAAGCTCGGCCCCTGGTCGGACGAGGCGCGCGCCTCGGCCGACCGGCTGATCGCCGAGATCGACAGCGGGCGGATCGAGGTCGTCCGCTTCGTGTTCGCCGATCAGCACGGCATCCTGCGCGGCAAGGCTTTTGTCGGGCCGGAAGCCGTGAAGGCCTTGGGACGTGGCGTCGCGCTGACGACGACGTTGCTTGCCAAGGATACGTCGCATCGTTCCGTGTTTCCGGTCTTCACGACCGGTGGCGGCTTCGACATGCCGCAGATGCAGGGCGCGGCGGACGTTCTGCTCGTCGCCGACTGCACGACATGGCGCGTCCTGCCTTGGGCGAAGAACACCGCCTGGGTGCTGTGCGATCTTCGCTTCCCCGATGGTGGCGCCGTTCCCTTCTGCACCCGCAGTCTGGCTCGGCGCATCCTCGGCGAGCTGGATGCCATGGATTGCGCGCTGACCGCCGGCCTTGAGGTCGAGTTTCACGTCTTTCGCGTGACCGACCCGTCGCTGCGACTTGAGCATTCCGGCCAGCCCGGCAAGCCGCCCGAAGTGTCGTTGCTCACGCACGGCGCGCAGTACCTGACCGAGCTGACTTATGATTCCGTCGAGCCGATCATCGAATTGCTGCGGCGTGATACGCAGGCGCTCGGCCTGCCGTTGCGCTCGATGGAGGTCGAGTTCGGGCCGAGCCAGCTCGAATTCACTTTCGCGCCCACCGTCGGCCTTGCCACCGCCGACAACATGGTGTTCTTCCGCGCGGCCGTGAAGGAAATCTGCCGGCGCAATGGTCTGCACGCCACCTTCATGTGCTGGCCGCGCATCCCCAACGCGGCGGCGAGCGGCTGGCATCTGCATCAATCCTTGACCGGACGCGACGGCCGCAATCTCTTCGTTCCCGCCGACGGCGAAAGCGATCTCTCGACACTCGGCCGTCATTATCTCGGTGGTCTGCTTGAGCACGCGCGCGGCGCGGCGGCGCTCGCCGCGCCGACGATCAATGCTTACAAGCGCTATCGCGCTTATTCGCTGGCGCCCGACCGCGCACTGTGGGGGCGCGACAATCGCGCCGCGATGATCCGGATGATTGGCGGTCCTGGCGATCCGGCGACCCGCCTGGAGAACCGCATCGGCGAACCGGCGGCCAATCCGTATCTCTATCTGGCCTCGCAGGTGGTCTCAGGCCTCGACGGCATTCGCCAGAAGCGTGAGCCTGGTCCCGCCGCCGACGTTCCCTACGAGACACCGGCGCCGCAGTTGCCGCGCACGCTTGCCGAAGCGGTCGCGGCGTTGCGCGCCGACGAAGCGCTGGCGCGCGGTCTCGGTGAGGGCTTCGTCGACTACTTCTGTCACATCAAGGAGGCGGAGATCCGGCGCTTCAACGCCGAGGTCACCGAGTGGGAGCACCGTGAATATTTCGAGCTCTTCTGACCGCCGAACCGGACGGACCGATCGAACCCGATGACCGACGTCACATTCATTCTCCGCGACGGGACGACCCGCATCGTTGATGCCGACGACGGTATTTCGGTGATGCAGGCGGCGGTGCTCGAGGACATCAAGGGCATCGATGGCGAATGCGGCGGCTGTTGTTCTTGCGCCACCTGCCACGTCTATGTTGAAAGCGTGGGCGCGGGAGAACTCCCGCCAATGGACGACGCCGAGAACGGTCTTCTCGATGGCGCCGCCGCCGAACGACAGGAGAACAGCCGCCTCGGCTGCCAGATCATCGTATCGCCGGAGCTGCGCGGTCTCGTGCTGCGCATCCCCGACAGGCAGGTATGAGGTCATGGCCGATCGTCTGGTGGCGGAAGTGTCAGGCGGTGCGCTGAGAGATCGCGTGATCGCACGTCGATGGCTTGCATGCCGGGCAGCAAGCACGCCGCGCGAAAGGGACGACCTTGCCGGAGATTGGGCGGGGCTCCGTTTCGTCAGGCAGAGAAACGGCGCTCAACGCGCCGAAGAAGCGGTGCCAAACCGCCGGTCGGGGAGAGACGTATCCGGATTGGGCGTCGTCGCGAACTCGGCTCTTTTTTTGCCCGCCTCCGTCACGGAGCGGCGCCCATTCGGAGAGACTATGATGATGAAACTCAGTCAGCTTGCCTGCGCGGCCTTTGTCACCTTGGGCCTCGCGGGCACCGCCGGCGCGGCGGATGAGCCGATCAAGATCGGCGTGATCGCGTCCTATTCCGGTCCCTATGCCGACTACGGCCGGCAGTTCGATGACGGCATCGCCCTCTATCTCGAAGAGCACGGCGGCAAGCTCGCCGGCCGCCCGGTCCAGATCATCAAGAAGGACGCGCCCGGCGCTGCGCCGGACCTCGCCAAGCGTCTGGCGCAGGAGCTGGTGGTCAAGGACAAGGTCAACTTCCTGGCCGGTCTCGATTTCAGTCCCAATGCCTTCGCCGTCGGCGCCGTCGCGAAGGAAGCGAAGATTCCGACCATGGTCATGAACGCCTCGGCCTCGGCGATCACCACCAACTCGCCTTACGTCGCGCGCGTCTCCTTCACCGTGCAGCAGGTGTCGGCGCCGATGGCGCAGTGGGCCGTCAAGAACGGCATCACCAAGGTCTACACCGTGGTCGCCGATTACGGCCCGGGCGGCGATTCGGAGACCGCTTTCGAAAAGGCCTTCACCGCCGCCGGCGGCACGATCGTCGGCAAGGTGCGCACGCCGCTCGCCAACCCGGACTTCTCGGCCTATGTCCAGCGCATCAAGGACGACAAGCCGCAGGCCGTGTTCTTCTTCTTCCCCTCGGGCGTGCTGCCGCCGGCCTTCCTCAAGGCGGCCAAGGAGCGCGGCCTGGAAGAAGCCGGCATCAAGCTGATCGCCACCGGCGAAGCGACCGACGACAGCTATCTCGAAGCCACCGGCGACGTCGCGCTCGGCCTGATCACGTCGCATCACTATTCCTACGGTCACAAGTCCGAGAAGAACAAGAAGTTCATCGAGGGCGTCTACCGCGTGACCGGCAAGAAGCTGCGTCCGAGCTACTTCGCTGTTGCCGCCTATGACGGCATGGCCGCGCTCGACGGCGCGCTGGCCAAGACCAAAGGCGACCTCGACGGCGCCAAGGTGATGGAAGCGCTGAAGGGCCTCACCATCGACAGCCCGCGCGGGCCGATCGAAATCGACGCCGCGACCCGCGACATCGTCCAGACCGTCTACATCCGCAAGGTGGAGAAGGTGAACGGCGAGCTCGTCAACGTCGAGTTCGACAAGTTCGACCGCGTCAAGGACCCGGCCAAGCAGTGATCCGCTAAGCGCCGGCCTCGGCGGGGACACCGTGCCGGTGTGCCACGCCGGGGCCGATTGCTTGGATCTCGGATTGCTTCGTCGAACGTAATCGGCAGGAGAGCCGCCATGACCGTCGTTTTCGACGGAATAGCCTCGGGCATGCTGTTGTTCCTGATCAGCGTCGGCCTGTCCGTGACGCTGGGTCTGATGAACTTCATCAACCTGGCCCATGGCGCCTTCGCCATGCTCGGCGGCTATGTCTGCGTCGTGGCGCTCGGGCGCTTCGGCGTGCCGTTCATTCCCGCGACCTTGCTGGCGGCGCTGTTCTCGGCCCTGGCCGGCGTCGTTCTTGAGCGTCTGCTCTATCGTCGCCTTTACGGCGCGAGCCAGCTCGACCAGGTGCTGTTCTCCATCGGCTTGGTCTTCGTCGCCATGGCCGTCACCCGCTGGGGCTTCGGCCCGCAGCAGCAGCCGATCCGCCTGCCGCTCTGGCTGCAGGGGCAGGTCCATCTGCCTGGGCTCGACATCGGCATCTATCGCGCCTTCCTCATCGTGCTCGGCC
>JANLJK010000080.1 GCA_029255525.1 Pseudolabrys sp. | reverse complement strand
GGACGAAGGCCGCGGCCGGCGACAGGAAGTCGTAAAGCGCGAAGGCCGCGTAGACGGTGGCATAGGCGGCGACGGTGCCGGAGGCGGTGAGGATGCTCGGGATATGCCGCGTCGGAATGGCGACGACGCCGGCCGTGATTTCGTTGCGGCGCGCCCATTCGCCGGTCGCGATCAGCGCGGCCGAGAACACAGCGGCGAGGAAGATGCGCACACCGGGACCGAGCAGGCCTTGTTCGATCGAATAGCGCACCAGAAAGATGGCGCCGAGCGCCAGCGCCAGACCTCCGACCCACACCACCCATTTGGTGCCGAAGCGCTCTTCGAACGAGGCGGCGGGGGGCACGGCGGTCGGCTGAACCGGCGCCTCTACGACAGGCACGTCTGGCATTGCCGGTGCGGCAGGCGCTTCCGTAACCGACTCTTCTGCAACGGCGGGCGGCGTTTCGGCGACGAGCGGCGGCGCCGCGCTCGGCTCGGCCGCCATTTCCACGGTCGGCGGCGCGAGCGGCTGCCCGGCCTCCAGCGCGGCGACCCGCCGTTGCAGCGCGCGCATGCTTTCGCGCGCATTGATCGTCATGACGAGCGCGACGATGGAAATGACGGGAAACGCCAGAACCAGCAGGACCGCAGCCAGGATTTCCATGATGCCCGCCCCCCGGACGTGAAAGGAGCCCTACGGTATCGGGCGCGGAGGCGCGGCGATAGCGGCAGGAAACCCGCTTGTGGGCAACGTCAGCCGATGTCGAGGCGGAAGGGCACGCCCTCTTCGGCGGCGTGCGCCGGGCCGATGCGCTCAACCGCGCGCACCATGCGGCCATTGCGGCCGAGCAGGCGATCGGCGATGGCGACGATCCGCGAATTCGGCTGCGCCGTGCGCGAGGCTTGGCGGATGGCTTGCGCGATCTCGCTCTCGTCGCGCCCGGGATTGAGGGCGCAGGCGGTGACGAAGGCGCCGGCGGTGGAGCGGCTGATGCCGGCGAAGCAGTGCACCACCATCGGCGCATTGCGGTCCCAGGCGCCGGCGAAGTCGATCAGCCGCTTCACATGCTCCTCACCGGGCGGGATGAAGCCGTCGGCTTCGACGACGATGTCGTCCACCGCCAGGACAAGATGGTTCTCGGGCGCGATGGAACGCGGCCGCTGCACCCGGTCGATGAGCCGCAGCATGGTGACGACGTGGCGCGCGCCCGTTTCGTCGATGGTCGCGTGCAGGCGCGACAGCGAGCAGACATGGATCATGGAAGCGATCCTAACGGCGGATGCGTCTTATGTATGACGCCCGGCCGGCGTGCGGAATATCAGTCGTGCAGCAGCTTCTCGAAGCGCTCGATGAAGCGGTTCTTCGCTGTGCCGGCGGTCCACGGCGTCAGGTAATCGCGCTCCAGCGCGGCGGAGAATTTCGGCGGCGGGCCGAAGAACTTGCGCGCCTCCTCGTCGGCGAAGCCGGCGAGCCGGGTCGCCTCCAGATGGGCGGCCTGGCGGTCGGCGTCCTTGATCAGCTTGGTGAGCGCTTCCGGCAGTTTCGGCGGCAGGCCGAAGCGCAGATGAATGGCGGCGAGCAGCCGCTTCTCCACCACCTTGTAACTGTCGCCGATCACCGCCTTGAACGGCGAGATCATGTCGCCGACGACATATTCCGGCGCGTCGTGCAGCAGCAGCGCCAGCCGGCTTTTGTCGTCGAGCCGCGGCACCTTGGCGCGCGCCAGCGCCTCTGTCAGCAATGAATGCTGCGCCACCGAGAAAATGTAGGCGCCTTTGGTCTGCCCGTTCCAACGCGCGACGCGCGCCAGCCCGTGGGCGATGTCCTCGAGTTCGACATCGAGCGGCGAGGGATCGATGAGATCGAGCCTTCGGCCCGACAGCATGCGCTGCCAGACGCGAGCGCTTTTCGCGGGCGGCGCCTTGGTCATTTTCTCTTATCGATCTTCTTATCGATCTTCTTGGCGTGCGTGGGATGGCCGCTGTCCGGATGACAGAAGCAGGTCGTCAGATGGTCATTGACCATGCCGACCGCCTGCATGAAGGCATAGACGATGGTCGGACCGACGAATTTGAAGCCGCGACCGATCAGTTCCTTTGACATCTTGCGCGAAATGTCGGTCTCCGCCGGCACTTGGCCGCGGCCGCTGAAGTGGTTGATCTTCGGCTTGCCGTCGACGAAGTCCCACAAGAGAGCCGAGAAACCGGGGCCCTTCTCCATGATGTCGAGATACGCGTGCGCCGACTTAACCGCGCCTTCGATTTTGGCGCGGTTACGCACGATGCCAGCGTCGCCCATCAGCTTCTCGATTCTGGCCGGCCGGTAGCGCGCGATCTTTTCCGGTTCGAAATTATCGAAGGCTTTGCGGAAGTTGTCGCGCTTGCGCAGGATCGTGATCCACGACAGCCCGGCCTGGAAGCCGTCGAGTATCAGCTTCTCGTAGAGCGCGCGGTCGTCATATTCCGGCACGCCCCATTCCTCGTCGTGATAGGCGACGTAGAGCGGGTCCTGCCCCGGCCACGGGCAGCGCACGAGGTCGTCGGTTGGTGCGGTCACTCGGCTGCCTTCGCTTCGCCCGGCCATGCAAACATCCCCCACTGCGGCTTCACCGCGCGAATTTCGATGCCGCCGGCGGTGAGCGGCGTGCCATTCTTCAGCGCGTCTTCGATACGGTCGAGCCGCAAGAGCGCGAGGCCACGGCCCTTGGCGGTCGAGCCCAACTGGCCCACCTGCTTGTCGCCCGCCATCACCGGCAATCCGGCCATCGGCGAGAACTCGTCATAGGCGATCGGTACCACGCGGCTGCGCGCCGTCGCGCGATGCTCGACGCGGGAGACGACCTCCTGGCCGACATAGCAGCCCTTCTCGAAGTCGACGCCGTGAAGCTGATCCATGTCGGCTTCGTGCGGGAAGGTGTCGCCATAGGTGAAATCGGTGCCGCCACGCGGTATGCCGAGCGCGATGCGATGCGCGTCATAGGCGTCCGCGTCGGTGAGCGTGGCACCGAGATCGGCCGCCGCCTCGGCAACGAGATGCGGCGGCAACATAATGCGCTGCCCCAGCGCCGGCAGGCGCGGATCGGGATAGCAGAGGCCGTAATCGGTCTCTTTCGTGCCGTTCCAGACAGCCATCACGCCAAGCACTTCAGAGAGATCCTCGGCGATCACCTTGGCGCGCAGCTTGTAGAAATTGAGCTTGGTGACGAGATCGGGCGCCAGTGCGCGTGGCACGTCGAGGAAGAAGCCGCCGCCGTCGTCCGTCGGCGCCTCGGCGACGATGAAATCCACAATGATCTTGCCCTGCGGCGTCAACAGCGCGGCGAAACGCGGCTGGCCGGGGGCGACCTTGCCGGTGTCGTTGGTCAATAACCCATTGAGGAAGCGCCGGGCGTCGTCGCCGACGACCTTGACCACGCCGCGATCGGGGAGGTGAGCTGCCTGCAGGGCCATTTTCGGGGGCTCTCATTCTCTAAGGACCAAGTCTCTTGCCAGAACTCGCGCCGAAACGTAAGCGCTGTGCGGAAATCCTCAAGTTCCGGCAAACGAGCGTCCCCAATGGCGGAAACCTACGACCTCATCCTCAAGGGCGGCACCGTGGTCAACCACGATGGCGAGGGCCAGCGCGACGTTGGTATTCGTGGCGGCCGCATCGCCGCGCTCGGCGACCTGTCGAAGGCCTCGGCCGGCGAGACGGTGGACTGCCGCGGGCTGCATGTGCTGCCCGGCGTCATGGACACGCATGTGCATTTCCGCGAGCCGGGCCTGACGCATAAAGAAGATCTGGAATCGGGCTCGCGCGGCGCCGTCTTGGGCGGCGTCACCACGGTGTTCGAGATGCCGAACACCGATCCGACGACGACGACCGCCGAAGCCATGGCCGACAAGGTCAAGCGCGCGCATCACCGCATGCATTGCGACTTCGGCTTCTATATCGGCGCGACGCGGGAGAACACAAAGGACCTCGGCGAGCTCGAGCGGCTGCCCGGCGTCTGCGCCGTCAAGGTCTTCATGGGCTCGTCCACCGGCTCGCTGCTGATCGAGGACGACGAGGGCGTGCGCGCCGTGCTGAAGGCGATCCGCCGCCGCGCGGCCTTCCACTCCGAGGACGAGTACCGCTTACGCGAGCGTATGCACCTGCGCGTCGAAGGCGATCCGCGCTCGCATCCGATCTGGCGCGACGCCACCGCGGCGCTGATGTGCACGCAGCGCCTCGTCAATCTTGCCCACGAGACCGGCAAGCGCGTGCATGTGCTGCATGTGACCAGCAAGGACGAGGCGGAGTTTCTCGCCGGCCACAAGGATGTCGCCACGGCGGAAGCGACGCCGGCGCATCTCACGCTCGCCGCGCCCGAATGTTACGAGAAGCTCGGCACCTTCGCCCAGCTCAATCCGCCGATCCGCGACGCGGCGCACCGCGCCGGGCTGTGGAATGGTATTGCGCAGGGCGTGATCGACAACATCGGTTCCGACCACTCGCCGCATACCCGCGAAGAAAAATCGCACTCCTATCCGAAGACCCACTCCGGCATGACCGGCGTGCAGACTTTGGTTCCAGTCATGCTGGATCACGTTAATGCTGGCCGTTTGTCGCTCTTGCGCTTCGTCGATCTCACCAGTGCCGGCCCGGCGCGCGTCTTCGGCATGGCCAACAAGGGCCGCATCGCGGCCGGCTATGATGCCGACATCACCGTCGTCGATCTCAAGCGTCGCGAAACCATCACAGACGCGTGGATTGCGTCGCGCGCCGGCTGGACGCCGTATCATGGTGTCAGCGTCACCGGTTGGCCGATCGGAACTTTTGTGCGCGGTCATAAAGTGATGTGGGAGGGCAACTTGGTCACGCCGGCGCAAGGCGAGCGCGTGCATTTCTTAGAAACATTATCGGCGTGATCTCTGGTTGGCGTGACGCCGGGATTGTGGCAACGTGCCGCCGCCCGAGGGAACTCTAGGTTCTCCCAGGGCGTCACGCCCGCAATTTGTCCCGAGAATTGAAAATCCGGTTCAACCGGCTGACAACTCAACGAGGCATCCTTCGTCCGGCGCGAAAAGCGTTTGACGTTCAAGGGGGCAGGGGCCGTAATGGTTGGCGATCTTATTTCGCTGCGTATGGTTGTGGTTGTGGCCGGGGGGGCCGAACAGGAGCTCTGGCGCCAAGGGGTTGCCATGGCGTCGGTTCCGATCGAGTTCGCCGCGCAGGATCCCAGGGCCGCGTGCGGCACCTTGGCCAAAGGCCGCGCCGATATCTGCATCCTCGATGACGGTCTGCCGGACGAGCACAAATTGGCCGTGGTGAAGGCTGCGCGCCAGGCGCAGCCGGTGCCGCTGGTGTTCGTTTCGGCGGCGCGCCACAGCGCGCGCATGGACGGCGTCGACGGCGTGCTCGGCAAGCCTGACTCGCTCGACGATGCGCGCAAGCTGGCGGAAATCTGCATCCGGACGAAGATTCCGACCCGCGTGCTGATCGTCGACGATTCCAGCACCATGCGTGGCATCGTGCGCAAGATCCTGCGGGCAAGCCGCTTCGCGCTCGACATCCATGAAGCCGCGGAAGGCATCGCCGCGCTCAACGAGTTGCGTAGCGGCCGGTTCGGGCTGGTCTTTCTCGATTACAACATGCCGGGCCTGAACGGTTTCGAGACCTTGTCCGGGATACGGCGCGAAAGCGCGGGCGTGGCGGTGGTGATGATGACGTCGACGGTCGACAGCGCCATCGTCAACCGTGCGCATGCGGCGGGCGCGCTCGGTTTCCTGAAGAAGCCGTTCTATCCGGCCGATATCGACAGGGTGCTCGAACGCTATTACGGCGTGCACGTGCCGATGATGGCGGAAAGCCTCTAAACGATGGCGGCCGGGGTACGCGGGCTTACTGCCGCGCCTGATCGAGCGAGAATTCGCCGTTGCGGATGCGGGCGCCCAGACCTTCGGTGAAGGTCGCGGCCGCTTCCTCGCCATAGGTGCCGACGAACTCGGCCAAAGCCGCAAACAGGCAGGCCTGCGCCAAGCAATCGCCGTCGATGCCGTCGAGCTTCGCTTCCGCCCAAGCCTCCTGCAGATAGCCGAGCGCGACGCGCTTTTGCTCGTGCTCGGGCACCGGCTCGCGCGTGTTCATCGATCGGCTTGTCGTGGTCATTGTGGCTTTGGCTTTCGTCCCGGTGTGTCCATTGGCGGACACCTTTCCAACGATTCGAACGTTAGCACGCAAGCGGGAGGGCCATAGCGCACAATAAAGAAAAGGTTAACAACGAAGGGCTAATTGGCGTAACGCGCGGTGATCTCACGCGAGATCTTGGCGCCTTCGTCGAGATATCGGCGGATGGCGAGGTCGGCGGCCGGGGTGCAGGTCCGATAGGTCTGTTGAAAACCCCGATAACCACGATTGAAGCTGGCTACGATCTTGCGCCGGCGCTCGCCGCCCGGCGCCTCGGCGTCGAGCAGAGCCTGCATCTCGTTCCGCCATTTCTGGCCTTCATTGGCGCCGCAGACGGCCCGCAGGTAATGCAGGGCGCCGAGGATTTCGGCGAGCCGCTGCAGGTCGGCGTCGAAGGGTGCGACAACCTCCTGCGCCCGCGCGGTGCCGGCGAGGCAGAGCAGTATCGAACCGATGGTGAGAAGCCGCTTCACGCGTTGGTCGGGTCCCGAATGCGGGAGAGATATGCGCTGCCAGGATGGCAACTGCAAGGCGCGGGCGGTCAGCCCGTCGCTGCCAGAAGGGTGGCCGCGGCGGCGACGATTTCGGCCAGTCCCTCGGTGGTTTCGAAGCCGGCAAGCTCCGCCGGATCGATCCAGCGGGCGTCGTCGAGCTCCTCGTTGAGCACCGGTTCGCCGGACAGCCAGCGTGCGGCAAAGCAGAGAATGACGAAATGGCGTTCCACCGCGCCCTTGGCGTCGCGCAGGATGACCTCGCGATGGCCGGCCAGCGCCACCGGGGAGATCGCCAGCGCCGTCTCCTCGCGCACTTCGCGTATCACCGCCTCGGTGAGGCTTTCGCCGGCTTCCACCACGCCGCCGGGCATCGTGTAGACAGCCAGCGCCGGCTTGCGGGCGCGGCGGACGATCAGCACCTTGCCGTCGCGGAAGATGGCCGCGCTGACGGCGAGGAACGGACGTTGCGGATAGGTACGGGATGAGGACAAAGGGTTACTTCTGCATCAGGACGTCGACGACCGCTTGCGGCGTATCGATACTACCATCATTGCCCTGTCCGTTGATGACCGCGCCGGTGCGTGCCGCCAGGGGCCGCAGCAATGCGGCGGCGCGACCGGCGATGTCGCCGGCGAGATCGGCCGACAGGTCGGTGGTCAGCGCGGCGCGGGTTGCCTCCAGCACGGCGTTCATCGCCCCCGCCAGGATGTCGAGCCGCTGGCGCAAAGCCGGGTCCGCCGTCTCGTAGGCGGCGATCGCCAGATCGCGGCCGGCAAAGCGCGACGCGGCGAAATGCTCGCGGTAGCTCATCGGCCGCCACGCCAGGATATCGTCGCGACACTCCGGGCAGCCCGACAGCATTTCGAGCAGCATGATCGCTTCGTTGAAATGATTGAGGTAGTCGGTGGCGAGACCGGTCGTCGGATTGATATTGGCGTCGGACAGGCGACGCGCCTGTGCGTCGTGGTCCGACGGTTGCGCCGGAGCGACACAATCCTGGTATTGCATGGGTCTCGCCCGAATCCGGTTGGGGCAGTGTCATAGTTGGCGGTTAAAGCGCGCTTAAGCAGGGTTTTTGGGTCCAATGTGCGGCAGGTACACCATCACTTCTGCCCCGGCGGTCCTTCGCGCCCTGTTCGGCTATGCCGAGCAGCCCAACTTTCCGGCCCGCTTCAACATCGCGCCGACGCAGCCTATTCCCATCGTCCGTCTGTTCGAGGGCAAGCGGCAGTTCGCGCTGGTGCGCTGGGGCCTGCTGCCGTCCTGGGTCAAGGACCCGAAGGCCTTCTCGCTCTTGGCCAATGCGCGCGGCGAAACGGTCCGCGATAAGCCGGCCTTCCGCGCCGCCATGAAGTATCGGCGCTGCCTGATTCCGGCCGACGGGTTCTACGAATGGCAGGCCAGCGGTCGCGGGCCGAAGCAACCGTTCTACATCCACGCCAAGTCGGGCGAGCCGCTGGCCTTCGCCGGCCTGTGGGAGAGCTGGATGGGACCGAACGGCGAGGAAATGGAGACGGCAGCGATCGTCACGACGGCTGCCAACGAGACGCTCGGGCCAATCCACGATAGGATGCCCGTTATCATCCCGCCGGAAGCCTTCGACCTGTGGCTGAACACGGGAGCGGTGGATGCCGAGACCGCTCAGGCTTTGATTGCACCAGCGCCGGGCGATCTGCTCGAAGCTTATCCGGTGTCGACCGCGGTCAACCGCACCGCCAACGACAATCCGAAGCTCTTGGAGCTGTTCGTTCCTAGCGACGAGCCTGCGCTCGCGCCGAAGCCGACACGTCAGCGCGTGCCACGCGTCAAGCCCGAGAAGAAGGACGACGGGCAGGCTTCGCTGTTCTGATCGTCACGGCGTCGGCTCACGGCCGTCGAGCCATTTGGCAAACACCGTGCGCGGCTGATCGGCGTAGCCCATCGCTTTGTAGAAGGCGTGCACGCCGGTGTTTTCCGGCCGCACCATCAGCATGACTTTCTCGATGCCGCGCGCGATGAGCCATTGCTCGGCCGCACTGGTGATGAAGCGGCCATAGCCGCGGCCCTGCATTGCCGGGTCCACC
>JANLJK010000079.1 GCA_029255525.1 Pseudolabrys sp. | reverse complement strand
GCCGCAAGTGGAGCGCCGAGAGGCGCCTTCTCCCGATCGCAAGGGAGAAGGACACGCCTCGCAAGCGTGTCGGGCGGCCGCGCCGGCCGCTCAGGAGGGTTCGCACCCCTCCGCGTTTCTCGGCGCTCCGCTCCCCTCGCATGGGGCGCGTGACTTGCGAAGACGGCGGTCCCGGCGCCGCAAAGAATACGGGCGGCGGAGCGTTGGCTGTTTGACAACCGAAGACGCGGCTGACCTCTGAGTTGGCTTTGAACCCATGCTAGCTTTCACGCGACCAATCGTCGTCGCCGGTCCATCGAGGCGGCATCGCCAAAGGTTGGGGGACTAAACATGAATTCCGTTCAACGTTTCATTCTCGCCTGCGCTGTCGCCGGCCTAGAGGCCTCGCACGCTACGCTCAGCGCCGCCGCGCAAACAGGCCAGACGCAGCTGCAACCGCAGCTCACCGAAAAGCTCAACGCCTATCTCGGCTGCATCACCCGGTTGTCGGCGCGCTCGTTTCAGTCGCGCGAGCGTTATTTCTCGTGGGCGGCCAAAAGCGGCCCGACCGGCAAGGAACGCATCATCTACGGCACCTACACGATCTACGACACGTCGGACTGCGTAACGAACGTCGACAAGGCCAATGCGCTGGAGCCGCGCGACGCCGCGCTGGAGGCCGCCGCCTCGGCTTACGCGGAGGCGGTCAGCGCGCTCGCGCCGCTCCTAAAAGAGGCCGACGATTATTACACGCAGGAGAACTACAAGGACGACAAGATGGCCAAGGGTAAGGCCTTGCATCCCCGTCTCGTCGCCGCGTGGGACGCCTTCGCCAACGCCGACGCGAAGCTGCGCGACAATGTCGAGGCCATCAACGACCGGCGCGCGGCGGAGCGGCTCGCCGAGATCGAGCGCAGCGAGGGCCGCCAGGCGCGCTATCATGTCGAGGCGATGATGATCCAGGCGAAGCGCCTGATGCGCGCGGAGGGCAAGGAGCAGCCCGATCTCGCCACGATCACGCAGGCGCTGAACGATTACGAAGCCGTCGTGAAGGCGGCCGAGCCCTTCGCCGGCGGCGACGGCAAGATCGGCTCGATGTTCATGAGCAATGCCAAATCATTTTTGACGACGGCGAAGCAGCTCATGCGCCGCATCCGCGACAAGGTGCCGTATTCGTCCGGCGACCGCATGATGCTGAACAATCAGGGCGCGGGCTGGATGGTCGAAGGTTCGCCGCCGCGGCTCCTGCGCGACTACAACCAGCTCGTCGATGCTTACAATCGCGGCGCGCGGATCTAGCGGGCGGCGGGCGCGCACTTTCGGAAAAGCGAGCGCATCAAAAGATTCGGCTTTTCGGCTGTGACCGGTGAAGCGGCTGATGTATTGTGCGAGACAACGTTGCTGCGCGCTCGACAACACGACAATGGACACATCTATGACGACCCGTTTCGCCAAAGCTTGTACAATTCTCGTCGCCGCCGCGCTTGTCGCCACGGCATTGCCGGTCGTCGCGTCGGCCGCCGGCACGCCGGAGCAGCGCCGCGCCTGCCGCGCCGATGCGATGAAATTCTGCCGCGAATTCATCCCCAGCGTGAAGCGCATCACCGCCTGCATGGAGCGCAACGTCGACAAGCTCAGCCCGCTCTGCCGCACGCAGTTCAAGTGAGGCCATAAGGCCGCGCTCTGGCGCGGCGCGCCCGTCGGCTTCAGAACGTATCCGCCGCGTCGCGCAATTGCTGCGCCCGCGCCCGCATCGCCTCCTCCTGGCGCTCGAGATCCTCGGTGATCTCGGACGACAGGCTGAACAGGCCGGCGAGCTTGATGCCGATGAAGCCGCGCTCAGCCTCCACCACATCCTGCGCGATGACGCCGTCCTCCTCGCGCGCCAGGATCTCCGCCGCCACCTGCTGCGCAATGCTGAGCACGGCGCTCAAGGACGCGATCTTGATCTGGTCGGCGGCGTTGATGGTCGGCCGTTCGGCCAGCGCCCGCATGTCCCGCGTCGAGATCGCCATCAGCGCGGCGATCGCCTCCTTCAGTTCGCGCGTCGAGGGCCCATGCAGCGTCCCATAGGCGTTGATCTCGGCGGCGAGCGTCACCGCCGCGCGGCGCACCTGAAACATCTTCTTGCAGGCCTCGATGCAGGCTTCGGTGTCAGCCTCCGTGCGGTGCAGAAGATCGAGCGCGGCCTGCACCGATTGCGCGTGCACCTGGAGATAGACCGGCCGCGCGGCATACATCGCGGCGACGAGCGCGATGGCGGCGGCGACGAAGGTCTCGTTCTCCTGCCACACCTGATAGGCGCCACGCAGATAGACTTGGTCGACCATGGCCGTAAGCAACGCCGCGAGCGTGGCGACGACAATCGCAATCAGCGGTAGGACCAGCAGGGGGACGCGAGCGGTGAGCATGCGGCCGGAGCCTAGCCCAGACCGAAGTTCCGCGTCGATAGCGTGGGGGCTGGCGCGCACAGTCGTCGGCGCAAAAGAAATGGCCGGGGAAAGCCCCGGCCATTATGTCGTTCAAGGCGTCGCGCCGGACTTAGCGCCGCAGCGACAGCGCGAGGCCGCTCAAGTCGGCGCTGACGATGAGGCCGGCCTGCCGGCCGGTCAGCGTCAGCACCGCGCCGTTCTGGTTGGTGAGGACCACCGCCTGCGCGCCGCGCACGATGGCCGCGCCGGCGCCGGCCTGACCGTAAACGCCCTCGACGTCGGACGGCCGGCGGATGTTGGTGACCCGGCCATGGAAACGCGTCTCCGACGCGCCGAAGGTGAAGCCGTAGCTCAAGCCACCGATCGACAGCGGATAGGTGCGGCCGTGAAAGTTCAGCGTGCCGCTGCCGGCCGAGCCGCCGATGACGAAGCCGGCCTTCACGATCCGAATGGAGATGGTGCCGCTGTCGGCCAAGGCCGCCGACGACAGACCGGCCAGCGCGACCAGGGCGATGGCAGCCGTTCTCAATCCCGCAAAAAATCGCATGCTAGTCCTCCGTGCGCCCCAGCGGCGCGCTGATAGAATGATAACAGAATCATGAAGCTTTCACCCCCGCGGCCCAAGGAACCGGACCGCCGAGACATAATCCACCAGATCGCCCGGCGTTCCTTTGACGCATGTCATGCCCAGCACAGCCGACCCCCGCGCGAGCCTAGGCCGAGTTGCGCGCGGGCGAAACCCCATCGCCGTAGCCTTGTGCAGGACGCGGCCCGCCGAGGACTACGGAGAAACGGGCGCGCCTCAGCGCTTGAACAGCCCCATGATCGTCGCCTTCGCCAGCGTCTTGAAATGCAGGTTGAAGCCGATCTGCGCCGCCGGCGTGTCTTCCTTCACGCCCAGCATCTCGTTTACCGCATAGACGGTGAACAGATAGCGGTGCGGATGGTCGCCCTCCGGCGGGCACGGCCCGCCATAACCAGCAAAGCCGTAATCGGTGCGCGTCTGCAACGCGCCCTTCGGCAGCGCGCCGCCTTTGCTGCCCGCGCCGAGCGCCAGTTCAGTAACATCCGGCGGAATGTTCACCACCAGCCAATGCCAGAAGCCAGAGCCGGTCGGCGCGTCGGGATCGTAACAGGTGACGGCGAAGCTCTTGGTGCCGGCCGGCGCGGGCGACCACTTCAGATGCGGCGACTGGTTGTCGCCGGCGCAGCCGAAGCCGGCGTCGGCGGAAACGACATGCGTCATCTTGAGATAGTCGCCGTCCTTGAAGCTGTTGCTCGAAACCGTGAACGCCATGCCCGCCTCCCGCGCCTATCGTGAAACGCGCCAACCCTAATCCGTTTCGCGGCGGGCGCAATGACCGCGATCCCGCTTCGCGCGCACTGCCATCGCATTGTCATAATCGCCACGCGGCACACATCTTTCTTGCATTCGTCCGTACGGTCTCTATATCCAGGCCTTCGTGGTTTCCGCGCCGTGTGCCGGGCCGCTATCCTCATTCGCCGTTGCATGATTCGCCTTTGGCTGCGCCCAAGGAACCGCGTCTATGGACCTTCCCCATATCGTTGCCGCCGGCGGCATTGTCGTACGGCACGATCCCGACCCGCGCATCGGCGTCGTACAGTTGCGCAAGAACAAGGCCTGGGTGCTGCCCAAGGGCAAACTCAGCCGCAAGGAAACCGCGCTGGCGGCGGCGCGGCGCGAAGTGCTGGAGGAGACCGGTCACGACGTCTCGGTGCACGAGTTCGTCGGCGCCTTGTCCTATGAATCGCGCGGCCTGCCGAAGGTCGTGCAGTTCTGGCGCATGCAGGTGCTCGAAGGCCCCTCGCGTAAATTGATGCGCGACGTGCGCGCGGTCGAATGGCTGCCGCTGCCGGACGCCATCGAACGCCTCACGCGCGCGCATGAGCGCCTGTTCCTGGAGCATGTCGGTCCGGTGGTGCTGCGCGCCGCGACGGAAAAGACGGAGAAGAAGCGGGCGCCGGCCGCGCGCCGCAAACCAGTACGGCTGCGCACCAGCACAACGCCCAAACGCGCGCCGCGCAAGCCCGTGCCGCTCGAGCCAGCGGTCGAGGCTATGCTTGAGGCGCAGGCCACCGCCGAAGCGCTGTACGCGGCGGTCGAAATCAACGATGTCGCTATGACGGACGCCGCGCCGGACATGATGCAACAAGTGCAGCAAGACGCGCCGCCGGAGACCGCCGCACCGTTGGCTGACAGCGCCGCCGATACGCACGATGCGAAGCCACGGCCGTGGCTGCATGTGATCGACCGCCTGCTCGGACGCCCTTCCTCCCGCAATGTCTGACGAAGCGGCCTGGCGGTTCTCTGGAACACCGGCGCGCGCCGCGCGTTGAGCCTGCGCTTTCGCGCGCCCGCCAGCCGGCGGGACATTCGCTTTGTCATATTGCAGCAGGAGATGCGCCCATGCGCCGCAACGTCATCCTTTGCGCCGTGGCCGGCCTTGCCGGCCTGTTCTTCGCCAGCCCCGCCAGCGCCGCGTCGTACCGTGTCATCCAGTGGGACATCACCAAGATCTGCCAGATCTACGATTTCGGCTTCGGCGGCGGCCCGATCCCGCATAATTACCGGGTATTGACCGGCCCGCTGCCGAGCTTCGCCGCGGCACTGCGCGCCAAGGACCGGCTCGCCCGCCGCGGCCGCTGCTCGCTGTAACGCCCCCGTATAACACCGACACCGCACTTCGCGGCGCCGGCTTTGTTGGCTAGACTCCCCGCCAGGATCACATTTTGGCGGGGAGGCGCGTATGCGTTGGGTTTATCTGGCGATAATCGTTGTGTTGGCCGGCGCCACCTTGGTGTTCGCGGCGCAGAATTTCCAATCGGTCACCATGAGCTTCCTCGGCTTCAGCATCCGCCTGCCAATGGCGATCATGGCGCTCGCCCTCTACCTCCTCGGTATGGCGACCGGCGGCAGCCTGCTGGCGCTAGTGCGGCGCTCCATCGAAGGCGCCAAGCTTTGACCGCAAGCCTTTGACCGACAAGCCGATGCGGCACGGTTTGGTCCGCGCGCTATCCTCAACTGCACCAGCGCCGACGACTTCACGCACTCAAGCCTTAGCGCAGGCAATAGCTCAAGCACGCTCCCGATACAGGCCCCAAACCGCGTAAAGCGCGGCCAACGCCGCCGCCAGGAACAAGACCGACAGCAGGGTCCCCTCGACCGCCCATTGCATCAGGCGCGCGAGGTCGTAGAGCACATAGGCCGCAAAGGTGAAGGCAAGGCCGTAAAGGAACGGCCGGCCCTTCGCTGCCGCTAAGGCGACAATGACGGCGACAGCGGCCTCCACTACGATCGAGATGATCAGCATCGCCATGTCGCCCTCCTGTTTTGCTGCCCGTGCCGTCAGAACGGCACAGCGAAGATATGACCGTCAGTGATCGTGCTGGACACATCGGCATCCATATCCATTTCCATCTCGACCGCGGGCGAGATGCCCGACGGCGCGATGATGGTCGGCGCCAGATTCTTCGGCGGCGACACCATGTCGCGATAGGTCTTCATCGCATTCTCGTCGCCGACGAACACGCATTTGCAGAAGTCGGGATCGGAATAGACGTAATAGCGCTTGCCCGCCGTGGTGCGGCTGACAAACTTGCGCGGCGGCAACAGGCGCGCATGCTTCATCTTCTCCGCGCTGTCGGCGATCCGCATCTTGAAGCCGGCATTCTCCAGCTTCATGTCGGTGCCTTCCTGGCTCTCCGCCGCGGCCGGATCGGCCAGCATACCCAAAGCCAGGACAAACGCCGCGCGCGCACTGTTTAACCGCATGGAAACCATCGCCCCTTCTGTCGCAACGAAGCGCATAAGTTCCATTATCGCGCGGGCAAGGCAAGCCCCGCCGAGCACGAACAAATCACTCGACGGCTCTATTTTGCTACCACCGGCGCCAAAGCCGGCTCGCGGCCTTGCTGGCGGTCATTTTCGAGGATCGTCCCTAAGCGTCCGCCCGCGCCGACGCATTGTCGCGCTCGGCCTCCGCCGCTTCGCTGATCGCGCGCAGGAGCGTCAGTAGCATGCGATTGAGCGGCGTCGCGATGCCATGCCGCTCGGCTGTGGCAACCACGGCGCCGGTCAGCGCCTCGACCTCGAACGGCCGCCCCGCCAGACGATCAAGATACATCGACGTGCCGATTTCCGGCGCGATGGTCAGCAGCTTTTCCATCGTGCGCTCGGCTTCGTCCTCCGCGAGTTGCGCGCCGTCGGCGCGGGCAACACTGACCGCCTCCTTCAGCACGTCGAGGCTGAGCGCGTGCACGTCGGCACGGCGAAACACGATCTGCCGTTGCAGCACGAGCGCGGAGATCGGATTGGCGACGGCGTTGAGCAACAGCTTGCGCCATTTGAGCGTCAGAAAGTCCGGGCTGCACAGCACGCGCAGCGGCGTGCCCTGCATCAGCGCGGCGAAAGCGGCGCCGTCGGCATCGTCAGGCACCGTCAATTCGTGCTCGCCGACGCGGCGCAGGCGTACGCGATCGGCGGCCAGCCGCTCGCCGTTGTAATAAACGATGGCCGGCACGACCCCGGCGCCATGGGCCAGAGGCGCGACGCGGGCCTCGTGATCGATGCCGTTCTGGAAGACGACGACGCGCGTCCGCGGCCGGCACAGGCGCGTCAGCCAGGCGGCAGCTGACGGCGTCTCATGCGCCTTGGTGCAGAGCAGGACCCAGTCGACCGGCGCGGCCTGTCCCGGATCGGTGAGCGCACGCAGCGGAACGTCAGTGTCGCGGCCCTCGTATTCGAAGGTCAGCCGATCGAGCGGGCGGCGGGCACAGGCCGTGATGTCATGACGGCCGGCCAAATGCAGGCATGCGGCGGCCCCGCCGCCAATGCCGCCAAGACCGACCACCGCGACCGACTGCCGAACCGAAGGGGATACTTCCATGCCGCGAGGTTCGGGCCATTAGTTGATTTTGTCAATTATCTTTGCGGAGGCCCGGCGCGCCGGCCGGCAATGCCGGCGCCCCGCAACCATGCCGGCTGTGCTACGTTTGGTTCCGAACGGAAATCGGGAGATCAGTTGCGATGGCGCATGTCACTTACGAGATCGTCCAACACGACGGCGGCTGGGCCTACAAGGTTGACGGTGTTTTCTCCGAGCCTTTCCCCACGCATGCCGCCGCGCTCAAAGCCGCGCAGGCCGCCGCCGCCGAGCAACGCGTGCCCGGCAGCACCGAGGAAATCCAATACGAAGACGAGAAAGGCCACTGGCACACCGAGACCGCACCCGGCAGCGACCGGCCGGACACCGATGTGAAGGACCAGAAATAGCGATCGACGTATGTAGGTCCCGGGAAGCTAGGTGCTTCCCGGGACGCTTCTTGAACGCGCGCTAGCCGGCCGCGCTGATATTGAGCTCTTTCACCAGCCGCGCGTATTTCTCCGAATCCGAGCGCGCCAGCTTGCCGAGCGCGTCCGGCGTGCCGCCGACCGGCTCCATCGAACCCTTCTCGAAATTGGCGCGCAGCTTGTCGTCGGTCAGCGCCTTGCCGATGGCGGCGTTGATCTGCGCCACCAGATCGGCCGGTGTGCCGGGCGGCGCGAAGGCGGCGTACCAAGCCTCCAGGACCACGCCTTTGTAGCCGGACTCCTCCAAAGTCGGGATGTCCTGCAAGGTCGGCGCGCGTTTGGCCGAGGTCTGCGCGATGATCTTGATCTTGCCGTCGCGATGGTGCGCGATCAACGCGGTCGGCCCGAGGAAAGCCGACTTCACATGGCCGGCGAGCAGATCGCCGATCGCGCTGCCGGCGCCGCGATAAGGCACGTGCTCGAGCGTGATGCCGGCTTCACGCGCGAACCAAGCGCCGACCACGTGCTGGTTCGAACCGACGCCCGAACTGGCAAAGCTGAGGCCCGGACTCTTCTTGGCGAGGGCGACATATTCCGCGACCGAATTGACGCCGAGCGAGGGATGCACGGCGAAGACCTGCGGCTGGTGGCCGATATCGATCACCGGCAGCAGGATCTTGGTGTAGTCGTGGGGCAGCTTCATGATGTGCGGCGCGCTCGCCGCGTTGTCATTGGTCACCAGAAGCGTGTAGCCGTCCGGCGTCGCCTTCATCGCCGCGTCCATGCCGATGGTGCCACCCGCACCGGTACGGTTCTCGACGAAGAACTGCTGGCCGAGATTGCGCGACAGCACCTCGCCGCATTGCCGCGCCGTGAAGTCGATGGCGCCGCCCGGCGCCAGCGGCACGATGAAGCGCACCGGCTTGCTCGGCCATTTCTCCTGCGCCAGCGCCGGCGCCGCCAATCGCGGCACACCCAATCCGACGCCCAGCCC
>JANLJK010000078.1 GCA_029255525.1 Pseudolabrys sp. | reverse complement strand
GTGAAGATCAGCTTGCCCAGGAAGCTGGCGTCGCGCTCGGCCATCACCTTGTCGACCACGTCCTTCGGCACGGCGGTGCCGCAGCAGGCGATGTCAGTGCCGCCATCCTTGATGCCGGGGAACGCGCCGTACGGGCTCGGCGTCCAGTTGCCGGCCATGATCTTCTTCAGTTCCGGCGCCAGGAACTTGTCCCAGGTCCAGGCCGACGAGCACAAGGTCGCCTTCGGCGCGAACTCGCGCAGATCGCGATGATGGCCGGTGCCATAGATGCCGCGCTCCTGCGCGACGATCTGCGGCGTCGGCGTGTCGACGTGCTGGCCGATGACGTCGATGCCCTGATCGGCGAGCGCCTGCGCCGCCGCGCGTTCCTTCACCGGGTCGTTCCAGGCGCCGGTGAAGATCACCGTCACCGTGGCCTTCGGATTCATCTTCAGCGCGCCGAGCTCATAGGCATTGATGGTCCAGTTGACCGGGCCGATCGGATGCGCGGCGACGAAACCGAGCTTGCCGGACTTCGACATCGCGCCGGCGACCATGCCGCAGAGATACTGGCTCTCATAGGTGCGGCCGTAGAACGACTCGAGGTTCGGACCGTTGGTCGTGCCCGACGCGTTCAGGAAGGCGACCTTCGGATATTTCTCCGACAGCGCCTTGAACGTATCGGAATAGCCGAAGGCCGTGCCGATGATGACGTTGTAGCCGCGGCTGATGAAGCTCTCCGCCGCGGGCGTGATCTTGCCGGCGACTTCCGGCACATTCTCGACGAACGGGATCTTCTGGCCGACGGCCGCCTCGATCTTCGGCTTGACCTCGTCGAAGGCCTGCGTCCAGCCGCCGTCGCCCTTGTCGGCGAAATAAAGGAAGGCAATCTTCGGCGGAGCCGACAGCGTGAAACCTGCAGCGTAAGCGGCGCCCCCGCAGATCAGCGAGGCTACCACCAGAGATACCGATACTTTGGTCATTCGCATGACTGAACGTCCTGTTGAGCGTTGAACTCAGCAATTCCAGCGAGGTCTTCGACGTAAACTCGACTGAGTCGTTTACAGATGCGGTCACCGATGCAAGGGGCGTGCCTACCGGCATGCCGCCCCTCATGCCCCTCCGGCGGAGAGTTTCGCAGCCAAACCCGCCTAATGTCTATTCAGTCGGCGAGGAGAATAGGCAACCCAGGCCATCGGCCCCCAACATGCAGCCATCGGCTTTTCCGATGCCGGATTCTCCCTTGCAAACAAGAGGATTCCCTATTTGATGGGCGCCAG
>JANLJK010000077.1 GCA_029255525.1 Pseudolabrys sp. | reverse complement strand
GAGGTCGAAGTCGACATCAAGACGGCGGCCGTGAAGGTCACGCGGATCGTGTTCATGCATGACGCGGGCCGGATCATCAATCCGATGATCGCCGACGGCCAGATCATCGGCGCCATCGCGCACGGCATCGGCAATGCGCTCTACGAGTGGATGGGCTACGACGACGAAGGCCAGCCGATGACGACCACTTTGGCCGATTATCTGCTGGTGACCGCCTCGGAAATGCCCAAGCTCGATCTCGGCCATCGCGAGACGCCGACGCCGCTCAATCCGCTCGGCGTGAAGGGCATTGGTGAATCCGGCGTGCTGCCGATCCCGGCCGCGATCGCCTCGGCGGTGGAAGACGCGCTGTCGCCTTTCGGCGTCCGCATTCGGCAGTTTCCGATCCGGCCGAAAGACCTGGCGGTCATGCTCGCGGACGCCGGAGCAGCCTAAATATCCATTAGACCTTGATGACAGGGCCGCGGCCGAGCGTCGCAAAGATGAGCTGCGCCATCGCCAGGAGCCGGTCGTCCGCATAAGGCATCGATACGAGTTGGATACCGACCGGCATGCCGTGCGGGCCCGCATGGGTCGGTAGCGTGACCGCGGGCGTGCGCAATTGCGTCCAGATGCTCTGGAAGCGATGATCACCGGTATAGCTCAGGCCGCGCGGCGCTTCACCCTGCACGGTCGGCGCCAGCAGCACATCGACATCGGCGAAGACCTCACACAACAGCCGTCGGCAGGCTTCGACGCGCTTCAGCGCGTCGATATAGCGCTCGCGCGGCATCGAGAAGCCGTTGCGGATGCTTTTGGCCAGACCTGCGCTGATCGCATCGCGGTGCGCCTCCCATTCATAGGCCATGCCGCGCGCGCGCTCAAAGTCGTTGATGACCTCGCGCGTCATCGGCAGATCGTTGTACGGCGCCGGCAGGTCGACCTCGCGGACCACGAAACCGGCAGCCGCCAGCCGTCGCGCGGCATCCTCAACGGCGTGACGCGTGGCGTCTTCAGCGGTGTCCCAGGCATAGGCGCGACACAGGCCGATGCGGATCGGCGTGCCTTTGGCCAGCCACGTCACCGGCGCGGCGTTGGTGAGCACACGCGCCGACAATTCGACGTCCTCGACCGTGCGCGCCATCAGGCCGACCGTATCGAGACTTTCGGCGGCGGGCTTCACACCCTGCGGGTTGATCAGGCCGAAGGTCGGCTTGTAACCGACGATGCCGCAATAAGACGACGGCCGCTGCACCGAACCTCCGGTCTGCGTGCCGAAG
>JANLJK010000076.1 GCA_029255525.1 Pseudolabrys sp. | reverse complement strand
GCCCGCCCAGTTCCTCGGCCAAAGCGAAGGTATCAGCCTTGTCGATCCACATCAGTGGCGTGTGGACGGTCAGCCTTTTGTCGAGACCCAAGGTCAAAGCGAGCTGCATCGCCTTGATGGTGTCGTCGCGGCAGTCCGGATAGCCAGAATAGTCGGTCTCGCACATGCCGGCGACGAGATGGCGGGCGCCGCGGCGATAGGCCAGCGCCCCGGCGAAGCCGAGGAAAATCAGGTTCCGCCCCGGCACGAAGGTCGTCGGTAGACCATCCTCGGCGATTTCGATTGCGGTCTCGCGGGTGAGCGCGGTCTCGGAGATGGCGGCAAGCGCGTCGATCGCGACCAGATGATCCTCGCCGAGCCGCGCCGCCCAATCGGCATCCAGCGCCGCCATGCGCTCGCGCAGCCGTCCCCGCACTTCGAGCTCGATCACATGGCGCTGGCCGTAGTCGAAGCCCACCGTCTCCACCCGCGCGAAGCGACTGAACGCCCAGGCCAGGCAAACGGTGGAATCCTGCCCGCCGGAGAACAGGACCAGCGCGGTGTCGGGAAAACGCGGCGTCATGGGGCGCGGTTTAGCCGCCGCCCAAAGCCCCGGCAAGAGCGCCATATCCGGTGGTCAGGCCGGTTGTTCGCCGCCCGCGATGCGGGCCGATGACGCCAGACGCGCACCCGCCCTGTAGTAATGCCAGGCCGCCCAGATGCCGACGACCTGGACCATGACCAAAGCGTAGCGCAACGCGTCCGGTCCGGCCTCGGCGAACACGAACTGGCTCATCGATCCGACCAGCAGCGGACCAAGCCCGAGCCCGAGGAAATTGACGATCAGCAGAAAGACCGCCGAGGCGACGGGCCGGAGATCGGCCGGCACGCGGTTGTGCAACACGGCCAGAGACGGGCCGATATAGACCGCGCCGATGATGCCCGGCACCAGGAATATCGCGAGCGCCAGGATTGTCGTGTCGACCAGCAGGAAGCCGAACATGAACGGCTTGATCCCGGCCAGCACCAGCGCCACGAGCCACAACGACCAGCGGATGTCGCGCTTGCGCAGCCGGTCGGACAGGCGACCGCCGGCCCAGGTGCCGACCGCGCCGCCCAGGCCGATGACGAAAGCGAGGTAGATGCCGACCTCGGCGAGCGTCATGCCGTGCGACCGCACCAGGAATGACGGAAACCACGTCAATGAGGCGTAGGTAACGACGCTCGCCACCGACGCGCCGATCACGACATGACGCGCCACCGGCTCGAACAGCATCGTGCGGATAGTCGCCATTAGCAGCGACCGCGACGGCAGGGCCGCGAAACTGCGACCATGACGGTCGGCGATGCGCGGCGGCTCTCGCACCGTCAAGCGCAGGAGCAGCGCGAGCAGGACGGTCACCGCGCCCGCGACCCAGAAGGCCGCGCGCCAGCCGTAATAGCGGCCGACCACGCCGCCCACGAGAAAGGAAAAGAAGACGCCGATATTGATGCCCGCCGACCAGGTTGACATCGCCGCGCCGCGTTCCTCGGCCCCATAAAGATCGGAAATCATGGCGTGCGACGGCGGCATGCCGCCCGCCTCGCCCACGCCGACGCCGAAGCGGGCGATGAGGAGTTGCCAATAAGACTGCACCAAGCCGCAGCAGGCGGTCATCGCCCCCCACACCACCGCCGATGCGGCGAGCAGATTGCGCCGGTTGCCGCGCACGGCCCAGATCGCTGCCGGAATGCTCAGTACCGTATAGATCACCGCGAAAGCGACGCCGGACAGCAGGCCCAGTTGGAAGTCGCCGAGCCCGAATTCGTGGCGGATCGGCTCGATCAGCACGTTCAGGAGTTGCCGGTCGAACTGGTTCATGGCCGACAGCGCCGTCAGCAGGAACAGCACATAACCGCGCGTCGACAGCTGCGGATCGCTGGGCTGCGCCGTCATTCTCGTATTGTTATTCAACGGCAGCGCCCCCCGCCCCTGGCGGCATAGCCATTAACCGAAGGGCCGGCCATGACTACCTCGCCGCGGCAGGTTCATTCAAGTGATCGGCGAACACGACAACGTCGCAGTCGAGGCGCGCCGATTCAGTCCCACTTCGGGGAATACGACCAATCGACGATGCGCGACCCGCGCGCGCCGAGCGCGGCGATGTCGGCCATCTCCTCATCCGACAGCGTGAAATCGAAGATCGCGAAGTTCTCTTCCAGCCGCTCCACTTTGCTGGTGCGCGGAATGACGACGATGCCCTGCTGTACCAGATAGCGCAGCGACACCTGCGCCGCCGACTTGCCATGCATCATGCCGATGCGTTCGAGCACGTCGTTGCCCTTGGCGCCGCCGCGCGCGATCGGGCTATAGGCGACCACCGCCATATCGTGCTGCCTACAGGCCGCGATCACCTTGCGCTGGTCGAGGAACGGATGGCATTCGATCTGATTGCAGACCAAAGGCTCGGGCGACAGCTTGTTGGCTTCATCGAGTAGCGCCACCGTGAAGTTGGAGACGCCGATCTGGCGCGTGTAGCCCTCCTTCTTCATCTTGGCCATGGCGCCCAACGTCTCGGCCAGCGGTACGCGCGGGTTCGGCCAGTGGATCAGCAGGAGGTCGATATGGTCGAGCCTGAGCTTGGCGAGGCTTTCCTTGACCGAGCGCTCCAGATCGTGCGGCGCGAGATGGGTCGGCTGCACCTTGGTGGTGACCAGCACCTGCGATCGCTTGCCGGATGAGCGCACGCCGTCGCCCACTTCGCGCTCGTTCTCATACATCTGCGCGGTGTCGATGTGGCGATAGCCGATGCGGATCGCCTGCTCAGTCAGCCGGGCGCAGTCGCGACCGCGCAAGGCCCAGGTTCCGAGGCCGATAATCGGGATTCCGAAGCCTTTGCCCTCGACGACCTGCACCGCCTTCGCTCCGTTATTTGCCTTCCGCGTCCTGAAGGAAGCCGAGCAGGAACAGCGCGCGCCGGCCGATCTCCCGGTTGACGCAGGCGGCACTCATCGGGCTCGCCATGGTGCCCTGGAAGTAGTCCCAATAGAACGCGCAGGTCTTCTCCTTGGAGGCGATCCAGGCGCGCTGCATGTCGCGCAGCTTGGCTTTCTGCGCATCGTCGAGCTTCTCGCGCAGCCGACGGAACGTCTCGTTCAGGATGTCGTCCCACACCAGCCGCTCGCGGTCGATGCAGGCATTCTGGTCGGCGGTCGACTTCGTCGCATCGAGATTCAAGCATGAATCGGAGACGCGCCCGATACAGGTCTCGGCCTTGCCGGTGTCGGCGCCACTCGACTTGATGCAGTCCTGAATCGTGGCGGAATCGCGGGCCGCCTGACTTGGCTTCTGCGCCCAAGCGGACACGGGAGCGAAACCAAACGACAGCAGCAGAGCCAGAACAAAAGCAAAGCGCATTACGGCGTATCCCATTTGGGCGCGTGCGGCGGATTGACCACGCGCATATTGGTGGCGTTGAGTTTCTTCAAATCGGCCATCTCGTCGGCGCTGAGCGCGAAGTCGAAGACGTCGAGGTTCTGTTTCAGATGCTCCGGCGTGGCGGTGCGCGGTATCGCGACGACACCCATCTGCACCAGATAGCGCAGCGACACCTGGGCTGAGCTCTTGTCGTGCGTCTTGCCGATGCGCTCCAGCACCTCCGCGCCCGGCACTTTGCCGCGCGCGATCGGACAATAGGCGACCACCGCCATGCCGTGCTTCCTGCTGGTGGCGAGCACCTTGTCCTGATTGATGAAGGGATGCATCTCGATCTGGTTGCAGACCAAAGGCTCGGTCGTCACCTTCCAGGCCTCATCGAGCATGGTGGTGGTGAAATTGGCGACACCGACATGTTTGGCCTTGCCGTCCTTTTTGGCCTTGCACAGCGCACCGACGCTCACCGCGAAAGGAATTTCGGGGTTATTCCAGTGGATCAGCAATAGGTCGACGGAGGGCAGCCCGAGGTTCAACAGGCTCTGGTCGAGCGAGCGCTGGAAATTGTCGGGAGTCAGGTTGTTCTCGCGCACCTTGGTGGTGATGAACACCTCCTCGCGCCTGATGCCGGAAGCGCGCAGGCCCTCGCCGTTCTCCTTCTCGTTGCCGTAGAAGGCAGCGGTGTCGAGATGGCGATAGCCGATCGCGAGCGCGGTCTTCACCGCCTGGACGCAGACGTCGTCCTTGAGCGTCATGGTGCCAAGACCGATGGTCGGAATGCGCGCACCATGAGCTTCGACAACGTGCATGACAGTCTCCCTGAAGTTTTCTTGATTGAGCCGGCGCGCCGGGAAGCATGCCCTGCCGGACCAGCACTGCCAACGGGGGACTCTGGTCTCGTCGCCGACTTTCCAGTCGGGAAAACCAGCCGTTAGCGCCGCCGGCCACCCAGCGCCGCGAAGGCCACGTCCGGCGCCTTGTCGATCAGCTTCAACAGCGCCCGCGCCGGCCCACGGGGCGAGCGTTTGCCCTGCTCCCAATTGCGCACGGTCTCGATGGGCACCTCGATCTGTTGCGCGAAGGCCGCCTGCGTCAGCCCGCAGCGCGCCCGCACCTGGCGGACGAAAGCCGCCGGATCGTTGTGCTCGAGGGTCTTCTCGCTGCCGTCGGGTAGGATTTCGACGATCCGCCCGTCCGCCTTCAGCCGTACCCGCATCATGGCCTTCGCCTCCATCACCGATCAGTCGGCCAAAGGCCTAGGCGATTCGAGCAAGGCAAAAGTTAACGGAAGCAACCGGCTAACGGATGAGGCGAACGTCGACGCCCAACGCGAGCGCCTTCCAGGAGCGATCCGCCGTCAACGCCGGGAGGCCTTCGCGTTCGGCCAGGGCGAGGCAGGCGCGGTCCCCCAGCGACATGCCAAGCGACCGCGTCAAAGGGCGCAGTTCGCCGGCCCGCCGCGCCAGCCGGATGTCGTGAGCGACGATCCGCACTCCCATCGCGGCAAGCTTGCGCAGCGTATCGGAAAACGCTTCGCCGCGATCAAGGCACTTCCCAATCACCTCGGTATAGTTGACCGACGAGAGCAGCGCGCCGGGCAAGGTTCCCCGTACCTGGTCGCCGCCCGGCTCGTCGAAGTATGCGGCGAGCAGCGCCGACGCATCAAGCACGGCGGTCATCGCCGTTTCCCGCTGCGCCGGCCAGGCCCGTCCGCCTCCCGGACAGCTTCCGCGCGCCGCTCGGCAATCAGCTCATCGGACGCATAGACCGGGCCCTTGGCCATCGTGGCGGCGTCGGCCTGGATCGCGCGCAACCCGTGCAAGTGGCTATGCAGGCGCAACTCGCCGTCCTTCATCCAGCCAGTCATGACATCGCCTTGCGCAAGGCCCATCGCGGCGCGCAGATCGGCCGGCAGCAGGACACGGCCCTTGGGGCCGAGGATGAGGAAATATCGGACCGTGCCGTCCGGCAGCACTTCCGGTTCCGGCAGCTTGCGCTTGATCGGCCCGGCCTTGCGCAACGTCTTGACCGACCGCGACGCGCCATAGCGAGTCTTTGGTTCGGAAAATCCCTTCGAGGTTGATCTGCGTGCCATGAGCTATATTTAGCACATGGCAGATAATGTGTCACTTTAGCAAAAAGTGACGCCTTTCTACCGCGTCTTCTCGAAAATCTCTCGGCCGATCAGCATGCGGCGGATCTCGCTGGTGCCCGCCCCGATCTCGTAGAGCTTGGCGTCGCGCAGCAGGCGACCGGCGGGGAAATCGTTGATGTAGCCGTTGCCGCCCAGGCACTGGATCGCTTCCAGCGCCATCCAGGTCGCGCGCTCGGCCGCATAGAGGATCGCGCCGGCGGCATCCTCGCGTGTGGTGCGGCCCTCGTCGCAGGCGCGCGCCACGGCATAGACGTAAGACTTGGCGGCGTTCATCGTCACATACATGTCGGCGAGCTTGGCCTGCATCATCTGGAAGCGGCCGATGGCCTGGCCGAACTGCTGGCGCTGGTGGACGTAAGGGATCACCACGTCCATGCAGGCCTGCATGATGCCGAGCGGGCCGGCGGCCAGCACCACGCGCTCATAATCGAGCCCCGACATCAGCACGTTGACGCCATTGCCGACGGCGCCAAGCACGTTCTCCTCCGGCACCTCGCAATCGGTGAACACCAGCTCGCTAGTGTCGGAACCGCGCATGCCGAGCTTGTCGAGCTTCTGCGCCGGGGCGAAGCCCTTCATGCCTTTTTCGATGATGAAGGCGGTGATGCCGCGGCTGCCGGCGGTGCGGTCGGTCTTGGCATAGACGACCAAAGTGTCGGCGAGCGGCCCATTGGTGATCCACATCTTGGAACCATTGAGCACGTAGCGGTCGCCGATCTTGTCGGCGCGCGTGCGCATCGACACCACATCGGAGCCAGCGCCCGGTTCCGACATTGCCAGCGCGCCGACGTGTTCGCCGGAAACCAGCTTTGGCAGATATTTGCGCTTCTGCGCTTCGCTGCCATTGCGACGGAGTTGGTTGACGCAAAGGTTCGAGTGGGCGCCGTAGGACAGCCCGACCGAGGCGCTGGCGCGCGAGACCTCTTCCATCGCGATGCAATGATGCAGGTAGCCGAGGCCCGACCCGCCATACTCCTCCTCGACCGTGATGCCGTGCAGGCCGAGCGCGCCCATCTGCGGCCACAGATCACGCGGGAATTCGTTGCTGCGGTCGATCTCGTCGGCGCGCGGCGCGATCTGATCGCGCGCGAAATCGCTGACGGACGTGCGCAACATGTCGACGTCGGCGCCGAGGCCGAAATCAAAGCCTGACCAACTGTTCGGAATCATTATCGCCCTCATCGTGCCACGCCCGGCGGGGCGTCTCGGGCGACTCTATCGGGCAGGCGTCACGCTGTCAGCGCCTCGCCGGCGGACCGCGTGGCGATGGATTTCGGTTGCGCCAGCAGCTTGTCGATGGCGCTGGCCGGCGCCGGCCTGGCGAACAGATAGCCCTGCATCTCGTCACAGCCGGCGAGCCGCAACAGCACACGCTGCTGCTCGGTCTCCACGCCCTCGACCGTGATCGACAGTCCGAGCGCACGGCCGAGCGCGACGATGGCCTGGATGATCACGCCGCCATTGGCGGTGCTGCCCAGAGCCGTGACGAAGGTCCGGTCAATCTTGAGCTTATCGAGTGGGAAGCGCTGCAGATAGCCGAGGTTGGAATAGCCGGAGCCGAAATCGTCGAGCGCGACGCGCACGCCGAGCTTATGCAGCTCCTCAATCCGCCGCACCATCTCGTCCGGATTATCGATCAAAACGCCTTCCGTGATCTCCAGCATCAACCGTTGCGGCGGCACGCCGCTTTCGGCCAACGCCGAACGCACGAGTTCAACGATGGCGCGGTCACGCACCTGCAAGGGCGACAGGTTTACGGCGATGTAGAGATCGGGCCAGCGTTTGGCTTCCTGCAAGGCGCGGCGCAGCACGAAAGCGCCCAACGTATCCATGATGCCCATCTGCTCGGCCACCGGGATAAAGGTCGCCGGCGGAATCGCGCCGCGCGTCACATGCGTCCAGCGCAGCAAGGCCTCGACGCCGACGATCTTGCCGCCGCTCGCCGAGACGATCGGCTGATAGTGCAGCTCCAGCTCGTTGGCGCTGAGCGCGCGCGGCAGTTCGCGATGGATGAAGCGCTGGTCGTTGGAGGTCGTGTCGATCGAGGGCTCGAAACCGACGAGCGCGCCGGGTCCTTTCTTGGCGGCGACGCGCAGCGCCAGTTCGGCCCGGCGCGTGAGCTCGCCCCGCGTCTCGGCATGCGACGGCGCCTGCGCGAAGCCGGCATGGGCGCTGACGCGCACGACGGTGTCGATCCAATGCGGGCGACCGATGGCCTCCAGCGCTTCGCGCAGAACGGCTTCGGCGTCGAATTGCTCGGACGCGGTGAGCGTGACGGCGAACTCGTTGCTGCCGATACGGCCACACATCGCCCGCTCCGGCACCGACTCCTTGAGCCGGCGCGCCACAGCGCTAATGAGTTCGTCGCCGCCGAGCACGCCAAGATGGGCGGTGAGGTCCTCCATACCGTCGAGTTCGATCAGCGCGAAGGTCGTCACCTCGCCATTCTCGCGTTCGGCCAGCGACAGGTCGAGCAGTTCCAGCATCTTGGCGTGGTTCGGCAGGCCGGTGATCTTGTCTTCGTCGGCGGCGCGACGCGCAATCTCCTGGCTCGCCGCCAAAGCGCGGCGAGCGCGGCTGATCTGCACCAGCCACAAACCGCTCAGCCCCATGATGACGATCGCGACCCCGCCAATGACGAACATCAGCCAGTTCATGACCTGGGTCATGGGCCGCGTCTTGTCCCAGGTGAAGAAGCCGACGATGCGGCCGTTCGGGTCCAGCACCGGCTGCGCTTCGCGCGCGCCGGTCGCCGGCTCGCTCTCGAACTTGAGGCCTTTGAGCCCGGCTCCCACCTCGACCATCCGGACGAAGCGCGGATCGATCTCGCCGGACTGGCCGAACACGGCGCGGAACTCACCGATCGCCGTGCGCAGCGACGCACGTTGCGTCTCCACGTGCCGGTCGTCGCTCTGACGGGCGATGCCATAGCCGACGGCGGCGCCGAGGCCGACGAGCGCGACACCAAGGCACGCGACCAGCACGATCAACCGCGACGCCGTCGGTCTCCCGCGTTTGATCCTGCTCGCCTGACTTTGTGTCTTGCCTTGCACCGAATTCCCCGCGCGTCCCAGCGGTACCCGGCAACAGGCATAGAGATTCAGCATTAATGCCGTGTCGAGAAACACGGTGAACAAACGGTAACCGCTCGATCAGCGCAGACCGAACCAGAGCG
>JANLJK010000075.1 GCA_029255525.1 Pseudolabrys sp. | reverse complement strand
ACGTCCGCACCCTTGGTGAAGATGCCGCCGCCGAGACGGGCGAAGATCGAGATCAACGAGGCGCCGAAGCCGAGCGCCACGATCGCATCGATGACGGTGCGGTCATTGGCGGCGAGATGGCGCGTGCCGGTGAGGAAGCCGAAGTAGATGGTGACGCCCAAGAGCGCGAGGCCGGCGACCAGCATGCCGGTGATCGCGCCCGATTTGAACGCGAGTTCGAGGCCGCCGGCGAGCGATTTGGTGGCGGCTTGCGCGACGCGGACATTGGCGCGCACCGACACGTTCATGCCGATGAAGCCGGTGATGCCCGACAGGATCGCACCGATGGCGAAGCCGATGGCGACCAGCCAGCCGAGCATAAAACCGATGAGCAGGAAGATCACCACACCGACGATGCCGATGGTGGTGTATTGGCGCTTGAGATAAGCCTGCGCGCCCTCGCGGACGGCAGCGGAGATCTCTTGCATGCGGGCGGAGCCGGCGTCGGCGCGCAGCACTGAGCCGATCGCCCAGATGCCATAGAGGATCGCGAGCACGCCGCAGCCGACGATCATCCACAATGTAGTCATGGTGGCCATTTCCTCGTCTGTCTTGTTATGCAGCGCTGGCGGGAGAAAACGCTCCCGCAAGCACCAGGGAGCGTCGAGGATGGCCGCCGTTAATTGCGCTTCACCCCGACCGAAGCGGCGCGAATTAAGCCAAAAAGGCGAGAGCAAGGCAACGCGTAATGCATCGTTTGCAAGGCACTGTGCACGAATAACGCGGCATAGACGGTAGCGGAACGCTGTTCATGTCGTTGTCATGCCAATGCCATGCGCGGTGTGACGCATGACTCTTTCGTTGTTTGTGTTCGAATGATTTTCATTCGCAGCTTTTGTTTTCATGCATTGAAAAATTCATGACGTGAAAATAAATTTTTGAAATCACGGCAAGCCAACGCTCCGCCGCCCCTGTTCTTTGGCCGAGGCCCGGGGGAGGCCCGTCGTCACTCTTTTCCTCTCCCCTCCAATCATGAGGGGACGGCGCGCCGAGCAGGCGCTGATTTGGATAGATGCCGCATGCCCTCCCAAGCATACGGTGCGCCTCTCGGCGCGCCATCGCGGCATCTTACGGCGCACGGGCCGCGCTTTCGGCAACCGCCTGTTTCAGCGGCCCGCCGTCAGCCAGCTCCTGGCGGGAGGTCATAATGCCTCCGACATAGCAGTTTGCGTTTGCGCAAACTGCGTAAACTTGTTTGCGCGTGCCCTGCCGCCGCTCGGGAGCAAGAGGATGCGTGATGTCCTCCGCCCGCGAGCGCCGCGTCCCGCTCCGCCAACACGACGCCTCATGACAGCGCCCTCAGATGAGCAGGACGAAGGACTATAATCTATAAAGGAAGATAGGACAAGCGTGAATAGGAAAATATTTCCGCGCGTCCCTCTCCGCTGCGGCGGGAGAAGCAAAGAGGCAGGCAAAGACATGTGGCACGCGCGCGCCATCTCCAACCCGGCGATCTTTTTCTTGCCAAAATTGTTATGTTATAACATTACTAAATCTAGAACGCTTTGCCCCGGCAGGACCCATGCAACGCCTCCGTGACGTCATGCTCGACGCGCCTGACGAATTCGACCCAGCGCGCCTCCCCGCACGCTTCGAGGAAGCGCGACGTGTCATCCGCGCCGCGCTCGCCGATACCGATGCCGCCGGCATCCCCGACACGACACTGGCGGCGGTGCTGATGGGCGAAGCCGTGCCGCGTCTCGTCGGCACCTACGGCCCGGATCATGCCGCACGCATCCTCGCAATGTTCGCCGGTTGCCTCGGCGCCTCCGTTCCCTCCTCCCATCAATAAGCCCTCCCCGTGAAAGTGGACCTCCATGCAGAAGTTGCCCGTAACCGTTCTTTCCGGCTTCCTTGGCGCCGGAAAGACAACGCTGATGAATCACGTGCTCAACAACCGCCACGGCCTGCGTGTGGCGGTGATTGTGAACGACATGAGCGAGGTGAACATCGATGCGGACCTGATCCGCAATGGCGGTGCGAACCTATCGCGGACGAATGAAACTTTGGTCGAGATGACCAATGGCTGCATCTGCTGCACTTTGCGCGACGACCTGCTCAAGGAAGTGCGCGCGCTCGCGGAAAGCGGCCGCTTCGATTATCTGCTGATCGAGTCGACCGGCATTGCCGAGCCGCTGCCGGTGGCCGCCACCTTCGATTTCCGCGACGAGAACGGCGACAGCCTGTCGGACGTGGCGCGGCTCGACACGATGGTGACGGTCGTCGATGCCGTGAACCTGCTGAAGGACTATTCCTCGACCGACTTCCTGAAGCAACGCGGCGAGTCCCTGGGCGAGGACGACAAACGCACGCTCGTCGACCTGCTCGTCGAGCAGATCGAATTCGCCGACGTGGTCGTGCTCAACAAATCCGGCGACGCCGCGCCCGCGCAACGCGAGGCCGCGCGCAAGATCGTGCGCGCGCTCAACCCGGACTGCGACATCGTCGAGAGCGACTTCGCTAAAGTGCCGTTCGAGCGCGTGCTCGATACCGGCCGGTTCGACTTCCAGAAGGCGCAGCAGCATCCGACCTGGTTCAAGGAACTGTACGGCTTCGCCGACCACAAACCGGAGACGGAAGAATACGGCGTGAAGAGCTTCGTCTATCGCGCGCGCCGCCCCTTTGTGCCGGCGCTGTTTCACGATTTCCTGCAGGAATCGTGGCCCGGCGTGATCCGCGCCAAAGGACATTTCTGGATCGCAACACGGCCCGATTGGGTCGGCGAGCTGAGCCAGGCGGGCTCAATCGTGCGCAGCGAAGCCATGGGCTTCTGGTGGGCGGCCATCCCGTCACAGCGCTGGCCGGCCAATCCGGAATGGCGCCAGCATCTCAAGAAGAACTGGAACGAGGTCTATGGCGATCGCCGGCAGGAGATCGTGTTTATCGGCGCCGGCATGGACGAGAGGGCGATCCGCGCGCGGCTCGATAGCTGCCTCGTCCCCGGCAAACCGGGCCTGCATACGGCGGCCTGGACCACGCTGAAGGACCCGTTTCCAATCTGGCGGCGCGCGGACGATGCGGCGTGAACGACGTTATTGAGCGTTAGGACAGGTTGAGCGTCAGCGAAACCCATCGGCGGCCAAGCAAGCCAGGCAAGTCGCACGTTGGCTTTCGCTGACGCTCAACTCAACCTACGCGCTTTCGGCGGTGGCAGTTCGTTGGCAGAGCCCCACGACTGCATCCATGCGCGCACCTCATCCCACGGCACGCCCTCGCCCGTTTTCTGGTAATCCGCGAGCCGCCGCGCATCTTCGGCCAGAACGGCCGGCGACCAGGGCCCCTGTCCTTTAGCGCGCAACGTTTCGAGGTCGGTTCGCAGTTCAGATGCAGTGCCGACAAGTTCTGCAATGAATTCCGGCACGCTTACACCGCGCGCAGCGGCTTTCGCCTCAAGCGCCTCGGCCGTTTCCGCATCAACTTCGATCTGCCGGAACTTGACGTTCATGGCCCGAATATAACGTCGCTCAGCCGATTTGTCGAAAGTCGTGGCCGCTCACACCGCCGCTGGCTGCTCGCGCATACGCAGCCACATCAGCAGCGCCCCGACCAGGAAGACGAAGGGGAACACGACGACGTTGAGCGCGTCCCAGCCGAAGGCCGCCAGCATCTGCCCGGACGAGAACGACGACAGCGCCATCGAGCCGAACACCAGGAAGTCGTTGAAGGCCTGCACCTTGTTGCGCTCGGCCGGGCGGTGACACTGGGTCACCATCGTGGTGGCGCCGATGAAGGTGAAATTCCAGCCAACGCCAAGCGCGACCAGTGCACTCCAGAAATGCGCGACCGTGATGCCCATGAGGCCGATGACACCGGTGAGCGCGATCAGCGCCAAGCCGAGGCCGGTGATGCGTTCGACGCCGTAGCGGTTGATCAGCGAACCGGTGAAGAAGCTCGGCCCGTACATCGCCAGCACGTGCCACTGGATGCCGAGCGTCGCGTCGGTCACCGAATGGCCGCAGCCGACCATAGCGAGCGGCGCCGAGGTCATGATCACGTTCATCAGGCCATAGCTCGCCATGCCGCAGGCGGCGGCGACCAGGAAGCGCGGCTGGCGCACAATCTCACCGAGCGGCCGCGAGGCGGCGTCGCCCTGCTTCGGCACATGCTGCGGAATACGCACAAACTGCAGCACGACGGCGGCGAGCATGGCACAGACCGACTGGCCGATATAGCTCGCGGCGAACAGATGCGGCGCCATCATGTCCTTGGTGAAGATGACGATCTGCGGACCGATCACGGCGGCGAAGACGCCGCCGGCCATCACCCAGGATACCGCCTTGGCGCGGAACTTCTCGCTCGCGGTATCGGCGGCGGCGAAACGGTAGGACTGGTGCGCGGCGGCATAGACCCCGCCGCAAAAGGTGCCGAACAGCAGCAGGCCGAAATTGCCCTGCATCACCGCCGCGTAGGAGATGAAGCCCGACAGGATGCCGAAGAACGATCCGACCTGCAGCGCCGTGCGGCGGCCGAAGCGACGGGCGAGCGCGCCCACCGGCAGCGTGCCGAGCCACATGCCGATGACCATGCTGGTGATCGGCAGCGTCGCCAACCCTTTGTCGGGCGCCAACATGGCGCCGACGATGGCCGACGTGGCGAAGATGACTGTGTTGTTGCCGCCGGCCAAAGCCTGCGCGGCCGCCAACACCAGCGCGTTGCGGCGCGCGAGGCGGTCATCGGTCGTGGTATGCGCGATAGGTTCGGCGATCGCCGACATCGAAAGGGGCTCTCCCGGTAAAGCCACGCCCCCATTAGCCGGGTTTGGAGAATGGAGCTACTACGAAAGGCGCAGGGGTGGGTTGAATCCACTTTGTCATTCCGGGTTCGCGTGCGGCGCACGCGCCCCGGAATGACCTAAAACTTGATCGCGCCGGGATGCAGGATGGTCGCCTCCCGCGCCTCGGCGAGCGACAGCGCGCCGATCTGGCCGAGCGAAGACCGCAACTCGTCGATGTAGAGGTCGACGAGTTGATCCGGCCCCTCGTCGCCGAGCGCCGCCACTGCCCACAAAAACGACTTGCCGGCAAAAGCGGCATCGGCGCCAACGCAGAGCGCACGCAGCACGTCCTGGCCGGAGCGGATGCCGCTGTCGACCAGGATGGTCGCCTTCTTGCCGACGGCCGCGGCGATGGCCGGCACCGCATCGATCGAGGGCACCAAGGCCTCGATCTGGCGACCGCCATGGTTCGACACCCAGATGCCGTCGATGCCGAGCGAGACCGCCTTCTCCGCATCGCGCGGATGCAGGATGCCCTTGAGCGTCATCGGCCCCTTCCAGGCGTCGCGGTAGCGCGCCACCTCGTTCCAATTGAAGGCGCCGCCCATTTCGCTGCGGGCGAAGCTGATGACCTCATTGGTGCCGGCGCCCTTCGGCGCGTACTGGCCGATCGTCGCGAAGCGCGGAAAGCCGTTGCGCAGAAGCGCCAGCAGCCAGCGCGGCCGCACCAACATCTCGGAGATCATGCGCGCATTGGGTTTGAATTCGCTGGCAAGGCCCGCATAGGTCTCGCGCGAGCGCGTCGTGCGCACCGGCACGTCGAGCGTCAGCGTCAACACCTTCACGCCGGCCGCCGTGGCGCGGCGGACGAGATCCATGCCGATGGCGTGGTCGTTCTTCCAGAACCGGTAGAGCTGCAGCCAGAACACGTCCGGCGCGACGCGCGCGACCTCTTCGATGGTCGCGCCGCCGGCGACGCCGAGCGTATAAGGCACGCGCGCACGCTGCGCGGCCTTGGCCATAAACAGATCGGCTCCCGGCCAGACCAGCGCCGGCCCGCCCATCGGCGCGATGCCGATCGGCGCGGAATAGAGCGTGCCGAACAGATCGACGTCGACCGGCGGCAGCGCGTTGGTGACGCCGTAACGCGGCACGATTTTGATATTATCGAAGGCGGCCCAGTTGTGTTCGATGCCGATGTCATTGCCGGCGCCGGTGTCGCCGTATTCGAAGGAGAAGCGCGGCACGCGGCGCGGGGCCTCGCGGCGCAGCCAGGCCGTGGTCGGATACAATTTGTGCCACTTGGCGAAGTTCTTATGCGGCGTCACGGCCGAGAGCGCAGCTGCTTTTTTCGCCGTCACGTCGTCCATGGGATTTCCTCGTTTTGTCTTTGGCGCACTATAGCCGCTGCCTCACGTCACTGTCATTCCGGGGCGCGTGCGGAGCACGCGAACCCGGAATCCAGAAACGCATGCCGTGCCTGGGGCTGGATTCCGGATCGGCTCTTCGAGCCGTCCGGAATGACGAACAGTCAGAAATGGCTGAATGACAGGCGGTTGAAAGCGAGTGCTTGGCCGTCCGCGCCGAGGAAACGCGCGCCCTCGCCGGCCGCGATCGTGCCGATCTCGGAGACCTGAACCTGCGCGGCGGCCGCCGCGGCGCGGAAGCTCGCCGCTCTGTCCCGCGGTACGGTGCAAACGATCTCGAAATCGTCGCCGCCGGTGAGCGCGGTTTCCAGGAGCAAAGGATCGCTGTGGATCGCGGCGCGCGCGGCATCCGACAACGGCACGCGCGCGGCCTCGACGGTAGCGGCCACGCCCGACACACGGCAGAGCTTGGTCAGATCGCCGGCCAGACCGTCGGAGACATCCATGGCGGCGGACGCATGCGTGCGCACCGCTTCGGCCAAGGCATTGCGCGGCCGTGGCAGCAGATAACGCGACAAGAGATGATCGCGCTCGGCGTCATTGAGATGCCAATCGGCGCCCTTGCGCAGAACGAGGCCGAGCGCGGCGTCACCGATGCTGCCACTGACGAAGACAAGATCGCCAGGCTTGGCGCCAGCGCGGCGCACCATCGTGCCCTCCGGCACGCTGCCCACCATGGCGACCGAGATCATGATCGGTCCCGGCGTGCGATCGGTGTCGCCGCCGAACAGCGGGCACGCATAGGCCTCGGCATCGAGGCGCAGGCCTTCGGCAAAACCTTTGAGCCAGTCCGCGCCGATGTCATGCGGCAAAGCCAGCGACACCAGAAAACCGAGCGGCCGCGCGCCCTTTGAGGCAAGGTCTGAGAGGTTCACGCGCAGCGCCTTGCGCGCGACGGTCGAGGCCTCGTCCTCGGCAAAAAAATGCACGCCGCCGATGATGGCGTCGGTCTTGAGCACGAGATCGCAGCCCGCCGGCGGCGTCAGGAAGGCGGCGTCGTCGGTGAGGCCCAAAGCGCCCGGATGCGTGGCGATCGGCTTGAAGTAATGCGCGATCAGGCGATCCTCGGCCGACTGCTTGTCGTCGGAGGAAGCCATGGCACTTACCCCGGGGTGAACTCGTCGGCGCGCAGCTTGCGCGCGACCTGATCGAGCACCGCATTGACCATGCCGGTCTCGTCACGCTCGACGAAGGCCGAAGCGACGTCGGCATATTCGGCGACGACCACGCGCGCGGGCACGTCGCGGCGGGCTTTCAGTTCGTAAGTGCCGGCGCGCAAGGCGGCGCGCAGCACCGCCTCGATGCGCTTGAGCGGCCAACCGCTCTGCAGCGCCTCGTCGATCAGCGGATCGAGCTCGCGCTGGTCGCGCACCACGCCGGTAACGATGTCACGGAAGAACGCGGCCTCGGCCGGCAGATATTGCGCGCCCTCGACCTCGCGGCCGAGCCAATGGCTTTCGAACTCGGCCAGGATGTCGTTCAAGCCGGTGCCGGCCATGTCCATCTGATAGAGCGCCTGCACGGCGGCGAGACGGGCCGCGCCACGCTTATTCGCCTTGCGCGGCTCTTTGTCGTCACGTTGCGGCACGCGCGCCATTATTTGCCACCCAGCTCGCGCTTGATGCGGACCATGGCGAGCGCGGCGCGGGCCGCGTCCTCGCCCTTGTGGCCTTCGGCGCCGCCGAGACGAGCCACGGCCTGCGCCTCGGTGTCGACGGTGAGGATGCCGTTACCGAGCGGCAGCTTGCGCTGGATGCTCAGGTCCATCAGCCCGCGCGCGGACTCGTTCGACACGATCTCGAAGTGATAGGTCTCACCCTGCACCACGCAACCGAGCGCGACCGCACCGTCATAGGGCTTCTTCTTGGCGGCGGCGGCATCGACCGCCATCGCGATCGCGGACGGGATCTCCAGCGCGCCCGGCACCGTAATGAGGTCGGCTTCGGCGCCGGCCTCTTCCAGGACGCGCATCGCGCCCTTCAACAGTTCATCCGCGAAGTTGTCGTAATAGCGCGCTTCCACGATCAGCATGCGCAGCGCAAGCTCGCGCTTTCCGCCGGTCTTGGCGCTCTTGGTCGCGGGGGCGGCAGTGCGCCGGGCTTTGGCCATCGAAATTCCGTTCCTTGTGTGTGGGCGGCGTGTAGCAAGCGGGGGCGGTGTGAACAAGGGCTGCTTTGCTTCCGCTCGTCCCCGCGAAAACGGGGACCCAGCGCTGGATTCCCGCTTGCGCGGGAATGAGCGGAGTTTGTGGCCGCTCGCCCTACTTCGTCTCCATCAGCCGCGCGGCGTAGCGGGCCATGGTGTCGACTTCCAGATTGACGTCGTCGCCCTTCTTGAGCGCGCCGAAGGTCGTCACCGCCAAAGTGTGCGGGATGATCAGCACCGAGAAGGTATCGTCTTCCACCGCATTGACGGTGAGCGAGATGCCGTCGAGCGCCACCGACCCCTTGGGCGCGATGAAGCGAGCGAGTTCGTGCGGCGCGCGGAAGACGATGCGGGCCATATCGGTCATGTCCTCGCGCGCCACCACGGTGGCGAGACCG
>JANLJK010000074.1:1307-8731 GCA_029255525.1 Pseudolabrys sp. | reverse complement strand
CATGCAAGCCACCCCCGACTACGGCGTCAAAGCCCGCGAGCTGTTCGTCGCGGCCGAGGCGCAAAAGGAGCCGCTGCTGCGCGCCGGTTTCGCCGGCATGGCGCGGGCCTATCTGCTGCTGGCCGAGCGCGCCAATGCTGCGCCCGCCGTGAGCGAAGAGCCCACGCCCGAGACTGCCCTTCAGGCCTGAGCGGCGCGCGCTTATTCAGCGCGTCGCCCCTCAACACTTTCCCGGCCTGATCACGATCGCGCCGGCGCAGCCGGCCATGCACGGATTGGAGTACGTGAGCGCAACGCCTTTCGGCGTGCGTCCGCACACCGGCCTGTAGTCCTTGGTGCAGATGCAGTGACACGACTGCGACATCGCCGATCGTGTGCAAGCTGGACCGGCCGGCCCGCCGCGCGACGTCGTTGCAGCGGCGCGCGCGATGCCGAGCCCGCATGCCAAGAAGGCGAAGGCCAGGCAACAGCCGCCGGCAACCACCCCCTGTCGGTAAAGCGATGTCCTTGTCACAGCTGACCTCCGCAAACGCGCCCTGTACGCGCGGCCGGGCGGACTGTCCGGGAAACAATGGTGACATTCTACATCATCAGGCGAACACGCGCGCTCCTTCGGCGCGATCCGCCGCCGATGCGCTAACCTGTTACCTCTCCCCGCCCTCCTGCCTTGCTCTCGCCCCCTTTCCCCGCCCTAAGGCGGGTCAAAGCAAAGCCTTGAGACGGGGACACTTTTAATGAAACGCATCGCGACGGGGCTGTTGATCAGCCTCACGACCTTCACCACCGCCGATGCCGCGGGCTGGGGTTCGGTTCATCGTTACGTCAAGAAGACCGGCAACTGCGCCGGACAGGAAGTGCTGGCGAGCCATTATTCGACGGGCAAGCGCACCGCCACCGGCGAGCGCTTCGACGCCAACGGCAACACGGCCGCCGCGCGCACCTGGCCGCTCGGCACCACCTTGACCGTGACCAATCCGCACAACGGCCGCGCCGTCACCGTGCGCATCAACGACACCGGGCCTTACGGCACCGCCTATCGCATGGGCGCGCGGCTCGATCTCGCGCGCGGCGCGGCGGCCCGCATCGGCATGCGCGGCGCGCAATATGTCTGCGTGAGCTGAGGCGCCAACGCGGCCGTCACTTCTTCTTGCACACACGCCGCGGTCCGTTGTTCGGCTGATAGGTGCAGTCCGAGGCGCGGAATGAACGGTAGGCTGCTTCGCAGGCCGCGACATGGCAATCGGGCGGCGCGGTTTCCTTCGCCATCGATGCGGTGGGCGCTTGCGCGCGGTCGACATCGTTCGGCAAGGGTGGCGCGTTGCTGCTGTCCGATGGCGGCGAGTCGGGCTGCGCGGGGACAGGTGGCGATAGTGACGGCGGCAGAGGCGGCGCGGCGGACACAGCCTTCGGCGGCGGTGCGACCGGCGGCGACGGCCAGTACAGCACGGACAACACGTTGACCAGCGCGACCGCCAGCACGGCCAGAAACACGACGCGCAACGACATCGCTAGACCTCGGCTCGACCTCGCGAACCACGGCACGGGTTCAGGTCTAACCCGAAACGGCCGCCGCGCATGGGTAGGCAGGCACCGGACGACATCAACTCAACGACATTGACTTAAAGGCCGCGCAGGACCGGCGCGCGCGGCCGTGCTATCCTTAAACCGGCATCGGGGAGAGAACCGCCCATGCGCTTGTCTATGATCACGATTGCTACTTTCGGCCTCGCCGCGATTTTTGCCGCACCGGCGGCGGCGCTCGATCTCAATTCGTTTCGCGCCCAGCACAAGCTACCGCCGCTCGCCGTATCCGCGATGTTGTCCGGCGCGGCCTACAGTCACGCGGCCGATCTGGCGCGGCGGCGTTCGCTCGATCACAACGGGTTTCGCCAGCGCCTCAGCGGTGTGTCGTCGGCCGCGGCGGAAAATGTGCTGGTCGGCTGCGACGACGCGACCTGCGCCTTCCGCAAATGGGCGGCGTCAGCGGGCCACCGCCGCAACATGCTGATGAAGGGCGTCACGCATTACGGCCTCGCCTCGGCGACGGGCGATAACGGCCGCAAATATTGGGTGCTGGAATTGGGGAATTGATCTTCTTCCCCTCTCCCCTTACATCAAACTGAACGGTACGCCGGCCAACAGCGCGATCGCGATCATCAGCGCGATGCCGATGCCGAAACCGATGACGCGCATGTTCATCGTCAGCATCGGCCCTTCCGATCTGGAGGCGCGCAGCAGCAGCACGCCATCGAACAGACCGACGGCGATCAGAATCCAGAAGAACGGCTTGATCGAGAACTCATGCGCCCGCGGCACCGTGGCCAGCACCGCGCCGGCGGCGGCGCCCATCAGCACCATGTAGAGATAGAAGATCCGGTCGATCGTCATGCGCGCCCCTTGCCGCCGGCGTCAGCCGCGCACAAGCGCGCGGGCCGGCGATCCGCCACCGCATTATGACGCTACATGAGAATTTATCCAGCCACGCCGGACTTGCTATAAGAGCCGCCTCACCTCGCGCCGTCCGGCCGATCCCCGCATTCAGGAAGACGCTGCCCATGCCCCTGTCCGACACGCTCAAGACGCTGATCCGCAACGCCTGGGAGGACGGCTATCCGTGCCTCGTCGCCACCACCGGCCCGAACGGGCCGACCATCAGCCCCAAAGGCAGCATGGTCGTCTATGACGACGCGCACCTCGCCTGGTGGGAGCGCTCCAAGAAAGGCGCGCTGGACAATCTCGGCCACGACAAGCGCGTCTGCATCATCTACGCGAACTTCAAGGCGCAGCGCGACGGCGTCCTCGAGTCCGGCTTCGTCCGCTTCTACGGCACGGTCGAGCTGCACGAGGCGGGCCCGGTGCACGACAAGATCTTCTCGCTGTTGTTGCCGCGCGAGCAGACGCATGTCGGCGCCGACACCGGCATCGGCGCGCTGGTCAAGATCGAGCGGGTGGTCGACGCGCGCGGCAAAACCATCATGTGACGCCGTTCGTGCGCTGACGCGGCGGCAAAAAGCAGCGGAGCGGCCGGCCTGACGCCGCGTTGAATTCCCCGTGATCCGCCTTATTCGCGCCTTGCCGCGTGCTACAGTTCGGCTCCGCTTGAAGGGGTGGGCTGGAGTCCTTGTAACAATGCGTATCCGTCAGGTTTGCCTGCTTCTCGCCGCGACCGTCGCGGCGGCCGTTGTCGCCTTGCCGGCGCAGGCCGCGCTCCTCATCGAGGTCGACAAATCCACCCAGCGTATGGTCGTCAGCCAGGACGGCGCGGCGCTTTACACGTGGCCGGTGTCGACCGGCATCGAGGCCTACGATACGCCCGCCGGCGAGTTCACACCGTTCCGCATAGAGAAGGATCACTTCTCCAGGGAGTGGGATGACGCGCCGATGCCGAACTCCATCTTCTTCACCAAGAAGGGCCACGCCATCCACGGCTCGTTCCACAAGAGCATCGGCCAACCGGCCTCGCACGGCTGCGTGCGGCTGTCGCCGAAGAATGCCGAGACATTGTTCGCTTTGGTGAAGCAGGAAGGCATGACCAACACGAAGGTCGTGCTCACCGGCGAGATCCCGGCCGGCGCGCCCGCCGTCGCCAAGCGCGCGCCGCAGCGGCAGGACAACGATTACGCACGCTACTATTCGACCGACGACAGCTTTGACGATTATGTCGGGCAGCCGGCGCCCGCGCCGCGCCGTCAGCGCGTGGTGCGCGGCTGGCGCGAATACAATGACGGCCCGCGCTACTATTATTATCGCGACGTGCCGCCGCCCTCGCCGCCGATCGAGCGCCGGTATTACCGCGCCGGTTCGAACAACCCCTTCCCGTTCGGCTGGTAAGATCATCATTCTGTCGTTCCGGGGCGACCGCCACCAGCGGTCGAACCCGGAATCCAGCGGCACGCCCTTGTGACCGCTGGGGATTTCGGTGGCCCTGTGTTGCAAGCCGTCGCCTGACGCGCCAACGTCGGCGCGCATGGAAACACCCGCCACCACCGTCGCCCGCCTGTTCTGCGACGAGAAGACCGCCCGCCGCCTCGCGACCTATCTCGGCGAAAGCCTGGATGCGGAGGACACGGCCTGCGCCGCCTTCGAGGACGACGATGGCCGCTGGCAGGTGGCGATCCACTTCCGGGAGCCGCCGGACGAGGCCGCCTTGCGCGATCTGGTGCGGCTGGCGATCGACGATGCCGCGGCCGCGGCGCTCACTTTGGAGCCGGTCGGCGCCACCGACTGGGTGGCACAGAGCCTTGCGGGCCTTAAACCCGTGCCGGCCGGCCGTGTCATCGTGCACGGCTCACATGATCGCGACAGCATCCCGCCCAACGCGCTCGGCATCGAGATCGAAGCGGCGCTCGCCTTCGGCACCGGCCATCACGGCACCACGCGCGGCTGCCTCTTGGCGCTCGACGATCTTGCCCGGCGGCACCGCTTCAAGCGCGTCCTCGACATCGGCACCGGCTCCGGCGTGCTCGCCTTCGCGGCGGCCAAAAGCCTGCGCCGGCCGGTCGTCGCCAGCGACATCGATCCGGTGGCGGTCGACACCGCGCGCGGCAATGCGCGGCTCAATCACGTGGCGCCGATGATCCGCTTCGTGGTGGCGGCCGGCGCCGACGCCCGCGCCATCACCGCGCCGGGCCCCTACGACCTGATCTTCGCCAATATCCTGCTGGGGCCGCTGATGCGCATGGCACGCCCGCTATCGCGGCTCGCCGCGCCCGGCGGGCGCGTGGTGCTCTCGGGCCTGTTGCCGAGCCACGCCAATGCCGCGCTTGCCGCTTATCGGGTGCAGGGCCTGCGGCTCGAGAAGCGCTTTCCGCTCGACGGCTGGATGACTTTGGTGTTGCGGCGCTAGATCAGCCGAACGGCATCTCGGAAGACTTTGTCTTCACCAGCCGGTCGGTACGTGGGTCGAAACCGTAGCCCGACAACGCCATGTGCATGTTGATCTCGCGGTGCGCCTGCTTTTGGCGTGCTTCCATCAACGCAGCCATGAAGCGCGCCCAGAAGCCCTTGCGCGGCGCCGCGACGTCGGCAGGCGCAGGGTCGGCAACGCGGACAGCACCATAAGGAACGGCAGTCATGTGAGTCTCCTGTTGGAACCGAGGGCACAGAACTCCCGCGTATCCATCCCTGACTATTGCAGCGCAGCATAATCGATTCCGCAGGTGCGAAGAAGCCGGAGAATGCATGGAAGCCCCGTAAAATGGGCATGAACCATTAATTAACCGGTCAGCATCGTGGACAAGCGCCGCAAATTTGGTGCATTGCACAATGAAAAGTCAGGTTGCCTAGCCCTATGCCACTCCACCGGGCAGTATGACGGCGGTGCATGACCAGGCTGCATAGGGGCCCTGCGCGTTGCCCCCGGCGCGGAGGCGGATAGAGTGCCCGTCCCATGTTCGAAGCCCTCTTCCAGACCTTTGACGATTCAAGCGAACGCGCCGAAAGCGCGGGTCGCGTCGCGGCCTTGCGCGCCGAACTCAAGCGGCTCGGCCTCGACGGCCTGCTCGTCCCCCGCGCCGACCGCCAGCAGAACGAATATCTGCCGGCGAGCGAGGAGCGCCTCGCCTGGCTCACCGGCTTCACCGGCTCGGCCGGCTTTGCCATCGTGCTTACCGACAGCGCCGCGGTGTTCGTCGACGGCCGCTATACCGTGCAGGCCGATACGCAGATCGATAAGAACGTGTTCGCGATCGAACATCTCGTCGAAACGCCGCCCGACCAATGGCTCACCGCCAAGCTCAAGCCGGGCATGAAGATCGGCTACGACGCCTGGCTGCACACCGCCGATCAGGTCGAGAAATTCCGCACCGCCTGCGCCACGGCGGGGGCGGAGTTGGTCGCGGTCGATACAAATCCGATCGACGCGCTGTGGCGCGACCGCCCGGCCCCGCCGGCCGCGCCGGTCACCTTGCGCGACATCAAGCTCGCCGGCGAAAGCGCCACCGATAAGCTCGCCCGCATCCGCACCGAGCTCGTCAAACTGCGCGCCGATGTGCTGGTGGTGTCGGACCCGCAGAACGTGGCCTGGACCTTCAACATCCGCGGCGCCGACATCGCGCATACGCCGCTGGCGCTTGCCTTCGCCGTGATCCCGCGCGAGGGCCGTCCGGCGCTCTATGTCGACGGCGCCAAGCTCGACAATACCGTGCGCGCCGCGCTCGAGGACATCGGCGACGTGCGCGCGCCCGACGCGCTGACCGGCGATCTTGCCGCTTTCAAGGACAAGACCGTGCGGCTCGACAGTGCGAGCGCAGCGGACGCCTTGGCACGCCAAGTACAGACGCATGGCGGCAAGCCGGCGCGTGGCGCCGATCCGATCACGCTGATGAAGGCGGTGAAGAACCACGCCGAAATCATCGGCATGCGCACCGCGCATCATCGCGACGGCGCGGCGGTGACGCGCTTCCTGATGTGGCTGGAGCGCGAGGCGCCCAAGGGCAAGCTGACCGAGATCGACGCCGTCGCCGCGCTGGAAAGCTTCCGGCGCGACACCGGCGCGCTCAAGGACGTCTCGTTCCCGACCATTGCCGGCGCGGGCCCGAACGGCGCCATCGTTCATTACCGCGTCACACGCGAGAGCAATCGTCCGCTCGGCATGAACGAATTGTTCCTCATCGATTCCGGCGCGCAATACGAGGACGGCACGACGGACATCACCCGCACGGTCGTCATCGGCCAGCCGAGCGAGGAAATGCGCGACCGCTTCACACGCGTGCTCAAGGGCCATATCGGCATCGCCACGGCGGTCTTCCCGGAAAATACCAGCGGCGCGCAGCTCGACTCCTTCGCCCGCGCGTCCTTGTGGCAGGCGGGGCTCGATTTCGACCACGGCACCGGCCACGGCGTCGGCGCCTATCTGTCCGTGCATGAAGGGCCGGCGCGCATCTCCAAGCTCGGCCATGTCGCACTCCGCCGCGGCATGATCCTGTCCAACGAGCCCGGTTATTACAAAACCGCGGCCTACGGCATCCGCATCGAGAACCTGGTGCTGGTGATCGCCGCGCCCGAGCCGGCCGGCGCGGAGAAGCCGCTCAACGCCTTCGAGACGCTGACCTTGGCGCCGATCGACCGCCGGCTCATCGATACGCGCATGCTGACCGCGAAAGAACGGCACTGGCTGGACAGCTATCACGCGCGCGTTCATGAGATCATCGGGCCGCTGGTCGACGGCGATACGCGGGCCTGGTTGGCGGCCGCCACGCGGCCTCTGTAACGCGGTGGTGCAAACGTCCCACCTCCTCGACGTCATGGCCGGGCTTGTCCCGGCCATCCACGTCCTCTGAAGAAAGAAAAACGTGGATGCCCGGCACAAGGCCGGGCATGACCAAGAATGAAAATGCACGACATACCTCCCTCAGCGTCAAAATCGTCAGGCAACAACTGGCCCCTGCTGGCCTTGCTGATGGCGGTGACCGGGCTTGGCCCCG
>JANLJK010000074.1:0-1207 GCA_029255525.1 Pseudolabrys sp. | reverse complement strand
GGCAACAACTGGCCCCTGCTGGCCTTGCTGATGGCGGTGACCGGGCTTGGCCCCGCCACGCTCAACATCGTCGTGCCGGCGCTGCCGTCGCTGGTGACGAAGCTCGCCACCGACGCCGCCACGGTTCAGCTCACGCTCTCGCTGTTCCTGTTCAGCCTCGCGGCGGCGCAGCTTTTCCTGGGGCCGCTGTCGGATCGTTTCGGCCGACGGCCGGTGCTGCTGATCGGCCTGACGCTCAACGTCGTTGCCTCGATCGGCGCGGTCGCGGCGAGTTCCATCGGCGCGCTGATCGTCGCGCGCGTCCTGCAAGCCTTCGGCGCATCCGGCGGCGTGGTGATCAGCCGGGCCATCGTCCGCGATCTCTACGACCGCGACCGTGCCGCCGGCATGATCGGGCTCGTCACCACCGCCATGGTGCTCGCCCCCATGCTGGCGCCCTTGATCGGCGGTTTGCTCGACACCGCTTTCGGCTGGGAAGCGATCTTCATCGCCATTGCGATCGCGAGTGGGGCGGTGTTGCTGTGGACCATCATCGTGCTGCCGGAGACGCGGCCCGCGACCGCCGCGCAATCGCCCGGCATGCTGGTGCAGGAGTGGCGCACGCTTCTCGGCCATCCGCGCTTCTACGGTTACATGCTGGCCGGCGCCTTCGGCTCGGCGCCGTTCTTCATCTTCCTCGGCGGCGGACCCTATGTCGTGGTCTCGCTGATGGGCCGCACCTCGGCGGAATTCGGCCTGTGGTTCGCCGTGATGTCGGTCGGCTACATGAGCGGCAATTTCACCGTCTCGCGCCTGTCGCAGCGCTTCGGCGTCGATGCCTTGATCCTCGCCGGCATCGTCGTCGAAGTGTTCGGCGCGCTGGTGACCGTGGGGCTCGTCGCGGCCTATGGCAATGCCAGCCCGGCCTCGCTCTTCCTGCCGCAAGCGATCATGTCCTATGGCAACGGCCTCCTGATGGCGAACTGCATTGCCGGCGCGATCAGCATCCGGCCGCATGCCGCCGGCAGCGCCTCCGGCATGGCCGGCTTCACGCAAATGGCGACCGGCGCGGCTGCGACGCAGATCGTCTCGATGCTGCTCGTCGGCGCCAAGACCGGCATGCCGATGGCGTTGATGGCGTTGGCCGCGATCCTCTGCGGCGCTGTTGCTTACGGCGCGCTGGTGCGGGCGCCGCGCTAGGCATTGTCGATTCAGTTTTCAAACAGCC
>JANLJK010000073.1 GCA_029255525.1 Pseudolabrys sp. | reverse complement strand
GCCAACACGATGCGGCGGGCAAGGAACTGCTCCGGCTTACCTTTCACCTCGGCCTCGACAGCAATGATGCCATCCTGCGCGCGGCCGATGGAGAGCACCGTGGTATCGTTCTGCACTGGCAGCGCGAGAACCTGCCGGTACCAGCGCAGATAATCCATCCACACCGTACGCGGCACGCGGTCGATGGCATCCCACGCTTCCTGGCCGAAGCGCGCGACGTAATAACTCTGGATCGAGAGCGACGGATAACCCATCTCGGTGCCGACCAGGAATTTCGGCGTGCGCAAGGTGCCCATGCGCGCGAAGGTTTCCCACGGGCCTTCGAAGCCCGCCGGGCTGCGATCGAGGCAGAGGATGTTGGTGATGCCTTCGCGAATGAGACCGTTGGCGACCGTGAGGCCGGACTGACCGCCGCCGACGATCAACACATCGTGGACGTGCCGGCCGCTGGCGTGCTCGCGCTGCTTCACCCAGGGCGCGGCCGGATAAGCGAGCATGTCCAACTCGGTTTTCAGACGGCCCGCCAGAGCCGATAGACCATCGACGTTCTCAGACATCACCAAACTCCAAATGCAAAAATCGTCGAGAGACAGACCGGCGCCGGATGAGGCGCCGGTCTGTCCGGTCGCGCGTCAGGCTGCGCCGAACCACTTCTTGTCGAGCGAGGCGAGGAAGCCATCGGCCTTCATGGCAGCGAGATGCTTGTTGATCTCGGCCATCAGCTCGGTGTCTTCCTTGCGGGTATTGATGCCGACGTCGCTCTGGTTCCAGGTCTCGGTGACCGTGATATCGGCATGGCTCTTGGTGTTGTAGCGCAAGGTCGGCAGCGGATTGATCACCGCGTCGACCCGCTTGTTCTTGAGATCGTTCACCGCCAGCACGAAGTCGTCGTAGAGCTTCATGTTGCCGATGTAGTCCTTCAGCTCGCTTTTAGCGTAGCGTTCGCCGCTCGAGCCGATCTGCAGGCCGACGGTCTTGCCCTTGAGGTCTTCCGGCTTTTTGATGCCGCTGTTCTTGAGCACGGCGGCGCCGATGCCGGCATTGTAATAGGGCTCGGAGAACGCGATCTGCTGCGCCCGCTCCGGCGTGCGCGTGATCGCCGAGATCAAGACGTCGGTGCGCTTGGCGACGAGTGCCGCGACGATACCCTTGAAGTCGATGATCGTGAACTCGACCTTAACGCCCATGCGCTTGCCGAGCTCGTTGGCGAGATCGACGTCGAAGCCGGTGAGCTTGCCGTCGGCCATGAATTCGAACGGCGGATAAGAGCCGCTGTTGCCAGCGGTCATCACGCCCTTCTGCTTGATCGTGGCCAGCGTATCCGCTGCCGCGCAGATGGCGGGGGTGCCGATGGCCGTCAGCGCGACCAAACCGGCGATTGCGCTTCTGCGGGTAAACCTCGTCGTCATGTGATCACTCTCCTCGATGAACAGGGATACGTCGGTTAGCGGCGGCATTGCCCTTGCGCGCCGTCGAGTTGTTGGGGTGCTTCTCCCTAAGCTGCATCCTTTGTGTCCTCTCCGTTCGACAGCAGACGCTTGAGGAACGCCTTGCTGCGTTCGTGCTGCGGATTGGAGAAGAATTCCTTCGGGTCGCCGGCTTCGACGATCATGCCGCCATCCATGAAGATGACGCGGTCGGCGACGTCACGCGCAAAGGCCATCTCGTGCGTGACGACGATCATCGTCATCCCCTCCTCGGCCAACGTGCGCATGGTGGCGAGCACCTCGCCCACCAGTTCGGGGTCGAGCGCGGAGGTCACCTCGTCGAACAGCATGACCTTGGGCTGCATCGCCAGCGCCCGCGCGATGGCGACGCGCTGCTGCTGGCCGCCGGACAGCTCGCCCGGATAGGCGTCTTCCTTGCCGTGCAGACCGACTTTCTTGAGCTGGAAGCGCGCCCGCTCGATCGCCTCGGCGCGCGGCAGGCCGAGCACATGCACCGGCGCCTCGATGATATTGGCGAGCACAGTGAGGTGCGGAAACAGATTGTACTGCTGGAAGACGATGCCGATCTCACGGCGCAGCGTATTGAGGTCCTTTTCCGGCATGCGCGTGCGCGTGCCGCCTGACGTCTGAATCAGGCCGATGGGTCGGCCGTCGATCAGCACCTCACCGTCGTCGAACGGCTCCATGAAATTGATGCATTGAAGCAGCGTGCTCTTGCCCGAACCACTCGGGCCGATGATGGCGACCACCTCGCCGCGCTCGACCGACAGCGAGATTCCTTTCAGCACCTCGTTGCTGCCGTAGCTCTTCCAGAGCCTGCGGATCACCACCGGCCTGTCAGCCGCTGTCGTTGTCTCGGTCATGCCATCAGCTCCCGGGCGAGATGCCGCGCCTGACGCACGGTCTCGGCCTCGTCGATATGAACAAAGGCGCCGCGTTCCAGAACGAGCGCGCCGCCGATCGCGACATACGACGGCCGGCGCGGCCCGGAGAGCACCAGCGCGGCGGCAAAACTGTTCGCATCGTCCGTGAGCGGCGCCTCGGCGGCGGGGTAAAGACAGAAATCGGCCGGCGCACCGATCTCAAAGGGCACGCCATGACCGCCGAGCGCTGTCGCGCCTGTCGTCGTCACCATGTCGAGCAACGCCACGCTGTCCGGCACGGCCGCGGTCTCGCCATTCCGGCGCGGCAGCAGCGCGGCGAATTTCAACGCCTCCCAGACATCGACGCCATCATTGCTGGCGGCGCCATCGGTGCCGACCGCGACTTTGACGCCGGCCGCGAGCAAAGCCGGCACGTCGGCAACGCCGGACTTGAGCCGCAAATTCGAAACGGGATTGTGCACGGCGACGGAGCCGGAGGCGGCGAGGATGTCGATGTCCTGCGGTTTGAGCCACACGCAATGCGCACAGGCCGTGCGCTCGCCGAGCATGCCAAGACGCTCCATACGCTCGAACGAGGTCATACCGAAATCGCGCTGTTCGTCAGCGACTTCGTCGACAGTTTCGGCGGCATGGACGTGAATGGGAAGACCGCTAACGCGCGACAGGCTCGCGACGCCCGACAGCATTTCATCGGTGCAACGCAACGACGCGGACGGGCCGATACCAATGGCGATCCGATCCGACGCCAGTTTCTGCGCGGCGGCGGCGATGCGCTCCAACTGCCGGTGCGCCGGTTCCAGTCCGCTCAGATGCCCCGCACCGACGGCGCGATTGTTGGCGCCCACGCGATCGCGTACCATGACCGCCATCAACGCGCGCATCCCGACTTGTTCGTACGCTGCCGCCGCGGCCTCGATCACTTCATCCGACATCGGATTGCGCCGGAGATGATCGACAATGGACGTGATGCCGCAGCGGATCGACAGCAGTGCGCCGAAGCGCACGGCGACCGCCATCTGCTCGGGCGTCAGGCCGTCGAGTCGCGGCCACACGGCGGCGAGCCAATCGCCGAGGTCGAGGCCATCGGCGGTGCCACGGGCAAGGATTTCGCTGCCATGGGTGTGCGCGTTGCGCAGGCCCGGCAACACCAGGCCGCCATCGCCGTCGATCGTCTTGGTCGCGCGCGGCGCGATCTCGGCGCTCGTGCCGAGCGCGGCAATGACGCCATCGCGGCAGGCAAGCCAGCCCACCATCGGCGACCAACCGGTGGACGGCGCGGCGATCGTCACATTGGTGACGAGGAGATCGGCAGGCACCGGCGTCATCGCATCCGATACCTTTTCTCAAGAACGCTGTTCAGCCAGACGAGCGGCAAAGTCATCAAGAGATAAATGAGCGCGACGCCGGCGAAGGGGCTGAAGGTGTTGGCCTTCCAGGTCATCACTTCGAGGCCGGAGCGCAGCAGGTCGGAGATGGTGATGGTCGAGACCAGCGCGGTGTTCTTCACCAGGGTCAAAGATTCATTGGTGATTGGCGGCAGCACGCGACGGATGGCCTGCGGCAGGATGATGCGGCGCATCGCCTGCGAATAGGACATGCCGAGCGAGCGCGCGGCGCGCATCTGACCCGGATCGATCGACTGGATGCCGGCGCGCACGATTTCGGTCACGTAAGCACCGTTCACCGCCGACAGCGCGATGATCGCGACGGTGAAGGGCTCCAGCAAAATGCCGGCCGACGGCAGGCCGTAATAGAGAAACATCAGCGTCACGAGCAGCGGCACGCCGCGCATGATGGTCACATAGACGAGCGCGCCGTAACGCAGCACCGGATTGCGCGAGATGCGGCAGACGCCGCCGATAATGCCGATCACCGCGCCGAAACAGATCGACACCAGCGCAAGACCGGCTGTGACCACGGCGCCGCGCAACAGCGACGGGATGGCGGCGATGAAGATGTCGAACTGGAAGTCCATAATTGTATTAGTACAATTACCATATGTTTCGGTTCACGTACTTGTATCAAGTTTCGTGCCAATGCCTCGCAGCAGCGATTCCACACCATTTGGCGGAGCTCCTGGCGCGCACTACCCATAACGCCACTATTTTCAGCATAATTGGCGCAATATTCGGCAGCCGGTCGACGCCAATATGAGCAGGGGAACCGCCTGATTTTGCTTCCGGGCCGCAGACTATTGTATTATCTATTGAGTAATACAAACGCAGAAGGCCGGTTCCGCCGGCTTATTGTATGGCTCGGAAACGACAAAACCGCCTGCCGCCTCCTGGGCCTGAGACCGCGTCTGCGCCGGACGACGACGCGCCGATCTATGCGCGCATCCGCGACGAGTTCGCCGCCAAGATCGCCACGGGAAAGCTGAAGGATGGCAGCAAGCTGCCGACCGTGCGCGAACTGGCGAAAGAACGGTCGATCAATCCGATGACCGTCTCGCGCGCCTATCGCGAACTCGCCGAGCGCGGCTTCATCACCGCGCGGCCGGGCAGCGGTTCTTATGTCAGCCGCCCGGGACGCAACGCCGCCAATGGCCGGGCGCAGACAACCGCCGAGCCCTCCATCGATCCCGGCGGCATCAGCAGCCGGCTGTTCGAACTGGCGCGCGCGCCCGGCGTGATCGCCTTCACCGGCAATTATCCGTCGGTCGAGATGTCGGACGCCGCTGCCTTCGCGCGTTGCCTGCAGGAGTCGCTGGCGCGCGGCGCCACCGAATATTTCCGTTACGATCCGCCCGCCGGCCGCGAGGAATTGCGCGAAGCGCTGCTGCCGTTCCTGGCGGAGCACGGCATTGTGACCCGCGCCGACGATCTGATCGTCACATCCGGCGGCCAACAGGGGATGGACATTGTGGCGCGCCATCTGCTCGCACGCGGCGATCGCGTGATCCTGGAGCAGCCCGCTTACTTCGGCGCCATCAATGTCGTACGCGCCGCCGGTGCCGTGCCCATTCCCTTGCGCTTCGGGCCGAACGGCTTCGATCTCAATGAAGTCGCCGACGCCATCCGCAAGCACAATCCGCGGCTGATCATCATCAACCCGACATTCCAGAATCCGACCGGCCACAGCGTGCCGCTCGATCAGCGCCGCGGCTTGGTGGACCTCGCGCGCGAGAACGGCATCCCAATTCTCGAAGACGATCCCAGTCCGGAATTGCGCTTCAGAGGCCAGCCGCTGCCACCTTTGCGCGCGCTGCCGGGCGGTAACGAAGTCGTCTATTACACGCGCGGCTTCGGCAAGACCTTTATTCCCGGCGTGCGTCTCGGCTTCCTCTTGCCGCCGCGCGGCGGCCTGCATGGATGCCTCGAAATCAAAGCGACGACGGACCTGCAATCACCGGCGCTGCTGCAAGGCGCACTCGCCGATTATCTGCGGCGCACGGATTGGCAGACTTATCTCAAGCGCCTGCGGCTCGGCTATGGCGAGCGACAGGAAGAATTGTTCGATATCCTGACCGCGACACTCGGCGAATATGGCAGCCTCGCGCTGCCGGACGGCGGCCTCAATCTGTGGCTTGAACTGCCCGGCGAGATCAGCGCCCGCGAAGTCTATTTCAACGCGGTGCGCCGTGGCGTCGCTTTCGCCGTCGCGGACAGCTTCAGCTTCCGGCCCGAGCGGCCGAGCGCGCTGCGTATCGCCTTCGGCCTCACCGATCCGAAAGATTACGCGGAAGGCGCCAGCCGCCTCGCCCATGTGCTGCGTAATGTCGTGTCGCCGCAGCGCAGCCTGTCCTCCGCCGTCGTGTAGCCATGACCGACCGCATCGCGCTGCGTCACATCACGCGACTTTATCCCGGTCCGGCGCACGAGCCCTCTATTCCAGACGCGCTGTTGTTGCTCGCCGGCAACCGTATCGTTCATGTCGGCTGCGAGGCGGACGGCCTGCCGGCGTCGTGGACAGCCGACCCCGCCCCGGTGCGCGAGATCGACTGCACCGGCTGTGTCGTCACGCCGGGACTCGTCAACACCCACCATCATTTCTTCCAGCATCTGACGCGCGCGGTGCCGGCCGCCATGTCGGCGCCGCCTCTGGAATGGCTGTTCGTCAGCTATCCTTTGTGGGCCGAGCTCGACCCGGCGATGCTCTATGCCGCCGCGCGCGCTGCGTCCGCGGAACTGCTGCTCTCCGGCTGCACGACCGCCGCCGACTGCGCTTATCTGTTGCCGCAGGACGACGGCGAACTCGCCGCCGCCCTGATGCAGGCTGTCGAAGAGACGGGCATCCGCTTCCATTTCCACCGCGGCTGCATGCCGACCTTGGAAGGCGATCTTGAGGAACGCCTGGCGGCGGTGATGGGCGGGCGCGTCGGCACGCTCATGGATCACGATGAGGCCGTCCTGTGCCGGCGTCTCGAACACGTCATCGACCGCTATCACGACGACGGTCCGCTTTCGATGGCGCGCGTCGCGCTGGGACCGACCGGCGTTACCTATACGCGGCCGGCGCTGATGACGCGGCTTGCCGACATGGCGCAGGAATGCGGCTGCGGCCTGCATACGCATTTTCATCCCCGCCCCGACGAAGACGCCAAGGCCGCCCCCGACGCGCCGATCCAGTTTCTCGAACGCAGCGGCTGGCTGCGACCCGGCACATGGCTCGGGCACGGCACCAGGCTCCAGCCATCGGATATCGCGACCTTGGTGCGCACCGGCACAGGCGTCGCGCATTGCCCGCGCACCATCGTGCGGCTCGGCTTCGGCATCGCGCCGATCGGCTCGTTCCGCAAAGCGGGGTTGAAGCTCGGACTCGGCGTCGATGGCGCCGCCAGCAACGACCAGGGCAATCTGCTCAACGACCTGCGGCTTGCAACGCTACTGCATCGCGTGGCCGAACCGCCGGAGCTTTGGCTCACACCGGAAGCAGCCCTTGAGATCGCCACGGTCGGCGGCGCTGCCGCGCTCGACCGGCCGGAGATCGGCCGGCTCGCGCCCGGCATGGCCGCCGACATTGCAGCCTTCCGCGTCGACGGACTGGATTGCGCCGGTGCGGTCGCCGACCCGCTCGGCGCCCTGTTGTTCGCCGGCACGGAAACGCGCGCCTGGCTGACGATCGTCAACGGCGTTATTCGTGTGGTGGAACGGCAATTGGTCGGTTTGGATGAAGCGCGGATCGCCGCCGACCTGAACGTCGCCGCCGGCCGCATGTTGGCGCAGGCAACGGCAGCGACCAGAATCGACTTCTCGAAGAAGATGACAGCGCAGGCCGCCTTATGACACAGCACGATTTGGTGGTTCGCAACGGCACGCTCATCATTCCCGGTGTCGGCCGCGTTGCCGCCGATGTCGGCATGGCCGAGGGCAAGATCGTCACCATCGGCGCCGGCCTCGATGGCGATGAGGCCTATGACGCGACCGGCAAGGTGGTGCTGCCCGGTATCTTCGATCCGCATGTCCACATCGGCAACGAGATGTCGTTCGAGGAGGAAGCCGAGAGCGAGACCCGCGCCGCGATCCTCGGCGGCGTCACCACCATCGGCATCTTCATCCGCAGCCTTGAAGATTCCTATTTCCAGCATCTGCCGGCGTTCCGCGCCGCCATGGATCGGCGATCTTACGCCGACTCGATCTTCCATCCGCAGATATTCACCGAGCAACAGATCGACGAGATGCCGGCCTATACGCGCGATTACGGCATCCGCTCATACAAGTTCTACATGTCCGGCATGCCGGGCATCGTCAAATCGGTAAGCGACGACGTGCTGTTGCGCGGCTTCAAACAGGTCGCTTCGATCGGCAAGGATGTCGTCGCCTGCGTGCATTGCGAGACCGGCGCCTTGGTGGCGCGGGCACGCGAGGAACTTCAAGCCAATAAGCCGCAGGGCACGCTCGCCGACTGGGAGAGCGCGCATCCGGCCGACGCCGAAGCATTGGCGATCCGCACCGCGGCCTATCTGGCTAAGGTCGCGGGCGTGCATCTCTATGTCGTGCATGTGTCGAGCAAACAGGGCATCGATGCCGTCAAACTGGCGCGCGCCGACGGCACATGGCTCACCGCCGAGACGATCACGCCGTTCCTCGGCATCTCCAGCGACGACGTGAACGGCTTCCTCTGCAAGATGGTGCCGCCGGTGCGCACGCCAGAACATCGCGCGGCGTTGTGGGAGGCTGTGCGCGGCGGCACGCTCGATACCGTCGGCACCGACAACACGTCGCGACGTCGCGCATCGAAGAATCCCGACGGCGGATTGCATGGCTCGCGCCCGGGCCATCCCTCGCTCGGCACGCATCTGCCGGTGCTGCTGCACCACGGCCGCCTGCACGGTATTCCGCTGGAGCGGCTCGTCGACATGGCGACGCGCAAGCCCGCGCAAACTTACGGCTTGTATCCATACAAAGGCACGATCACGCCGGGCTCGGATGCCGATCTCGTGATCGTCGATCTCGACCGCGAAAAG
>JANLJK010000072.1 GCA_029255525.1 Pseudolabrys sp. | reverse complement strand
CAATTCGAAGCGGTCGCCGGGCCGCACGTCGCCGGCCAGATAAGAGGACACCTCGCCGTCGGCGAGCCATTCGATGGTCAGCATCAGGTCGGTGCCGGGCGCCGAAGCAAGCGAGTAGCTGCGCTGCGCCTGATAGCCGTCATCCGCCGTCAAACGAACATCGACATGCTGGCCGGCTTTGTGTCCAGGCCAGTCCGGCAGGTTGAGCACCAGCGTGCGCACGCGCGGCGTTTCAGCGATGACCTCGCGCACCGTCGCCGTCATCCACCGTAACCGCACAGGTACCGGCGCCTCAGTCGCCGTCATACCGCTGCTCGCGCCAGGGATCGCCGTAGATGTGATAGCCGTTCTCTTCCCAGAACCCCGGCACCTCTTCGTCCAGGAACTGGATGCGGCGGACCCACTTGGCGCTCTTCCAGAAATAGAGATGCGGCACCAGGAGACGCGCCGGCCCGCCGTGCTCGGGATGCAACTCTTCGCCGTCAAACAAGGTCGCGACCATCGCCTTGCCGTCGACGATGTCCTCCGACGGCACATTGGTGGTGTAACCGCCGTCGCAATGGATCAGCGTGAACGGGCCCGGCGGCTCGCTCAAGCCTGCAGCTTCCAACAGCGTGTCGATCGATACGCCGCGCCATGCCGTATCGAGCTTCGACCAGGTGGTCACGCAGTGGATGTCGACAGTGACATCCGTCCGCGGCAGCGCGTTGAACTCGGCCCAGCTCCATTCCGCGAGCGGGCTCTCGCCGTCCTCCAGCGTGAAGCGCCAGCTGTCGAAGTCGGGCTCCGGCGTCGGCCCGGCCGACAGCACAGGGAAATCCGTCACAAGATGCTGGCCGGGCGGCACGCGGGCACTTTGGCCGCCACGACCGCGGCCGCGAAAGCCACGGGAAATCGGAGGCTCACTCATCGCTCAGCTCCTATCCGGCCGGATTCACGTTCTCACGGACCATCGGCCACCGCAACACACCCTTCGTGATACGGTTGTTTTTATCTATTTATACACGCCAGATTAACCCAGAGACATTTCAATGGCACGACGCCCGCCCCAAGGCGCGCGGTTCTACACAAGCCGATTTGGAATGCCGATGTCCGCCGGGGCGACCCGCTGCCAATTTATCGATGGGTTACGCGGCTGCGCGGCACTTGCCGTCCTCATCTATCACATCTTCATCGACGGGTTGCCGGCAAACGCCTTCATGGCCGATCAAGCCTGGTGGTCGAAAGTGTTCGTCGTGAACGGCGCGCTCGCGGTCCACATTTTCTTCGTCGTTTCCGGCTTCTCGCTATCGATCCGCTATCTCGCCGACGGCGACGCACGCGGACTAGCGCGGATCGCCGCCGGTCGCTACCTGCGACTGACGATCCCGATCTTCGCGATCTGCGCCGTAACTTATATTCTGATGACGAACGGCCTCATCGGACCGCCCCAATCGCGGCCCGCACCGCTCGACATGTATCTGCGCTTCACACCGACACTGGACGGCCTGTTCGAATTCTCGCTGTTCAAGGTATTCTTCGTCTCGTCGAAGACTGAAAGCTACAACCCGCCGCTCTGGACCATGGCATACGAGTTCCTGGGCTCGTTCATGGTCTTCGCCGTTCTCGCCCTGGCGCGCACCTCGCCGGCACGCACCGTCATGTTCGGCGCCCTGTTTCTAGCCCTGATGGTCGGACAAAGCCTGTATGCGCTGTTCATCGGCGGCATCCTGATCGCCGACCTCACCATCAAACTCCGCCGATCGCCGGCCGTGGGCGTCGCCGGCGCCGCGCTCTGTGCCGGCGGAACGATGCTCGCGCCCTTCCTCGACCCGTGGTTCGATGCGGTCGATATCGCGGTGGCGATCCTGCTCGTTGCCGGCATCGCCTTCTGCGCACCGCTACGCGTGTTGTTCGAAAACCGGCTCGGCGCCTTTCTCGGCTGGATTTCCTTTCCGCTCTATCTGGTGCAGGCACCGGTCATCTACGCTTTCTCGGTGGGCGGGCTTCACCATCTCGCCGCGCACGGCTTTGACGATGCCACCCAACGTTGGATAGTCGGCGCCGCGACCCTGCCAGTCGCTATCCTGTGCGCCGTCGCGTTCTGCCCGATCAACGATATCGCGGTCGCCCTGTCGCGCAAATTCGGCGCGGCCGTCGTGTCGCTATGCGACAGCGTGCGCCGGGCCCCAAAAGCCGACCCCGTCTCCTGAGCCGCCTCTGCATTCAGCGGTTAGCGTGGCTCCAGGGCGCGATGCGCCGCTCCACCCATTTCAAGCCGGTGGTGAGCGACACGCCGAGAATCATCAGCATCACGACCGGCACGAAGGTCTTGTCCATCTCGAACAGGTTCGCGTAGCGCGTGATCATGAAACCGAGGCCGGAGATCGTCGTGTAGAACTCCGCGATCACCATGCCGACCAGACCGCGGCCGATGGCGAGGCGGATGCCGGCCGCGATATAGGGCAGCGCGAAGGGCAGCAGCACATCCTGCCACATGCGCCATTCGCTGGCGCGGAACGAGCGAGCCACCTCGATCATGTTCTTGTCGCATTCGCGCACGCCCTGATAAGTGTTGATCAGGATCGGAAACACCGCGAACAGAAACACGACGATGATCTTGGCCTTGAGATAGATACCGAACCACAGCACCAACAGCGGCACCAGCGCCACCATCGGCGTCGCATAGAGCGCGTTGAGCGGCAGATCGAGCGCCCAATCGAGCCAGCGCACGCGCGCCATCGCCACCGCCAGCGGAATGCCGACGACGACGGCGCTGATCAGTCCGTAGAACATCACTTCCAGGCTCTGGCCGAGATAATAAGGCAGATCGCCGGACACGGTCAGTTCGTAGAAGGCGATCGCAATCTTGGACGGATAGGAGAAAAAGATCGGATTGATGAAGGGCCCAACGATCTCCCACGCGATCAGGATCAGCGCGACGAAGCCGTAGCGAAACAGCGCCTTGTACTCCCACCATGGCTTCCGGGCGCTGGCCGCCGGCACGCCGGCCGACAGGGCAGCGGTCGGCACATTATGGGCAAGGCTCATGGACTAGCTCCACTAAGGCAAATGATCCATCACCCCGAGGTGGCTGCGCGCCGACCTCGACTTGCCCGAAATCGGCATTTGGCGCAGCCCTCGAAGGACGACGGATCGAGCGCAACAGTCGCGGCATCAAGGTCAGAACGCCGCAGTCAGACAGACCGGACCCTTCCATTCGCCGAGTTGCTCGATGGCTTTCTTGGCGAACGAGGCATCGACGACATCGTCGTAGGTCGGCGTCTTGCCTTCCTTGATGTTGCCGACCTTGGTCATCAGATCGGCCGTGAAGTTCACGCGCTCGGCGCTAAGCCCGCTATTGGCGTCCCAGATGCATTCCTTCACCATGAAGTCGTAGGTGTCGGAGAGGATCTTCTCCGGATAGCCGGTCTGCTTGACGAAGATCGGCATCACCTTCACTTTCTCAGTGTAGATGATGCGCGTCGCCTCGATAGTGGCGGACACGAAGGTCTGCACCACCGCCGGCTTTTCCTTGATGGTCTTCTCGGTCGTCGACAGGAAGGTGTAGAGCGTCTTCGGCTGCAGCTCCCACATGCGGGCGACGGCATGCAGGTTCGGCACCTTGCTCTTCGCCAACATTTCCTGCTCCACATGCAGGATCGCCGTGTCGACCTGATCGGCCACCAAGGCCGGCACGTCCTCGCTGGCGATCGAGACGAAGTTCACTTCCTTCGGATCGATCTTGGCGGCACGCAACACGCTGCGGCTCAACAGATCGGCGAAACCGCCCGGCTCCTGGATGCCGATGCGCTTGCCCTTGAGGTCTGCCATTGTCTTGATGGTGTCGCGCACGATCAGCGAGGCTTCGAGCTTCGGCAGATTGGCGGACACCGCCTTGACCAGCGCGCCGTTGGAACGGCCGATGATCGTCGGAGCGCCCGGCGTCAAACCGAGATCGATGTTGCCGGCAAGCAGCGCGCGATAGACCTTCACGCCATCGCCGAGCGAGACGATCTCGACGTCGAGACCGGCCTTCTTGTAGAGGCCAAGCTCCTTGGCGACGATCACCGGCATGTGCACGATGTTGGGCGGCGATGTCGGAATGCCGACCACCACCTTGGTCTGGGCCTGCGCCGCAACCGGCGCGGACAAAGTCATGACGGCGAGCGCCGCCACAGCCGTCGAAAGCTTGCGCATCGTCATTCCTCCCTGGGTCAAGGGACCGTTATGGCCGGCCCTCTTGCGATCCGATGTTGCCTGATCGACATCTCAAAAACAACGAAAGCACGGAGATCATCCCATCCGCGCGTACGATTTCACCGGGCCAAAATTCACCTTTGACGGCGGCGGTAACGCGTGGTTCATGGCGGACGACACGTCCGAATGCGACCGCGCGCAACCATGTCGAAATTCGTCATTGAATTTGGGAAGCAAGGCACGCCGGCCGCGACGCCGGATGGGCGACTTGACGCGCCCGCCTTTCACCGCAACGTCGAGCCGATCTGGGACGCCATCGGCAGCTTCCTAACCGAGGCGCAAGGCAATGTGCTGGAACTCGGCAGCGGCACCGGCCAGCACGTCGTGACCTATGCGGCGCGAACGCCGAACCTCACCTGGTGGCCAAGCGATGTCTACGAATCGCATATGACCAGCATCGCCGCCTGGCGCGCCCTCGCCGGTTGCGCCAATGTGCAGCCGCCGCAACGGATCGACCTCACCGCGGCCGATTGGACCTGGACGCCCGGCGGCAAGCTGATCGCGATACTCTGCTTCAACGTGCTGCACATCTCGCCGTGGCGCGTGGCGGAAAACCTGATGGCCGGCGCGGGCCGGTTTCTCGACGCCAATGGACGGCTGTTCCTCTACGGCCCGTTCAAGCGTGACGGGCGCCACACCGCACCGAGTAACGAGGCTTTCGATCACAGCCTGCGGGCGCAGAACCCGGAATGGGGCATCCGCGATCTCGGCGATGTCAACGCATTGGCGCGGGACGCGGGGCTCGCGCCCACCGATATCATTGACATGCCGGCCAACAATCTGGTGCTGGCCTTCGCCCGCGCCGACCGGCACACTTGAACGACAAAAAACGCCTCCAAGGACAGCGACAAGGACATCAATGCAAGCCGAACCCATCATGGATATCGCGCATCTCGGCCATCTTGAGCTGCTGACGCCCGAATTCGACAAGAGCGTGCGTTTCTTCGTCGACGTCCTGGGCATGACCATCAGCGGCGAGAAGGGCGACAGCGTCTATCTGCGCGCCTATGACGACTACGAGCGCTATTCGCTCAAGCTGACCGCCTCGGCCACCAACGGCATGAAACATGTCGCTTATCGCACGCGGAGCCCGCAGGCGCTGGAGCGGCGCGCGGCGGCGCTCAAAGGCTCGGGCTTCGACATCGGCTGGACCGACGGCGATCTCGGCCATGGCAAGACCTTCGTCTGCAAGGACCCGGACGGCCACGTCATCGAGCTCTATTACGACACCGAATGGTATGAGGCACCGCCTGAGCTCAAACCGTCACTGAAGAACCAGGCACAGCGCTTTCCCGCGCGCGGCTGCAATGTGCGCCGACTCGACCACTGGAACGGGCTCGCCGCCGTCATTTCGGCCTGCCGCACGTTCTTCGAGGATTATCTCGGCTTCCGCCTGACTGAGCGCATCGTGCTCAATGACGGCAGCGAGGCCGGTATCTGGCTTACCGCCACTAACAAGACCTACGACTTCGCCTATACGCGCGACCACACCGGCGTGCCGGGGCGCTTCCACCACATCACTTACGCGCTGAACTCGCGCGAGGAGATCCTGCTCGCCGCCGATATCTTCCTGGAGAATGGCGTCTTCATCGAAACCGGCCCGCACAAGCACGCGGTGCAGCAGACCTTCTTCCTCTATGTCTATGAGCCGGGCGGCAACCGCGTCGAGGTGGCGAATGCCGGCGCGCGGCTGATCCTGGCGCCCGACTGGAAGCCGATCACCTGGACCGAGGAAGAGCGCCGCAAGGGCCAAGCCTGGGGCCTCAAGACCATCGAGTCTTTCCACACCCACGGCACGCCGGTGGTGACGCACAAGTAGGCGCTGGATTGCACAAGCCGCGCGCGTCATTGCGCGCGGCGGCACCGGCCGGAAGCTTTACAATTAAAATAATCCGGTCCTTAATTACCGTCGGCTTCACCCAAGGGAGACCGGCGATGAAGAAGCTTGTGAGCGCGGCTGCGATCGTCCTTATGACCAGCGTCGGGACGAGCTTTGCCGGCGGCATCCCAGGCGCGGTTGGCGTCGACCACATCGGCCTCACCGTGCCCGACCTCAAGCAGGGCATCGACTTCTTCACCAACGTGCTCGGCTGCGAGCATGTCTACACCGCTGGCCCCTTCAGCGACCCAAAGGGCGACTGGATGAAGGTCAGCCTCGATGTCGATGCCCGCGCCGAAACGACGCTCGCCATGGTGCGCTGCGGGCCGTCGCAGAACATCGAGCTGTTTCAGTACACCGCCAAGGATCAGGTGAAGACGCCGCCGAAGAACAGCGACATTGGCGGCAGCCATATCGCCTTCTATGTCGAGGATCTGCCGAAAGCGGTGGAGTATCTCAAGTCCGTGCCGGGCGTGAAAGTTCTTGGCACGCCGACCCCGGTCTCGGGCCAGCCCAATGGCGGCGAAACGATCATCTATTTCCAGACGCCGTGGGGCCAGGCCATGGAACTGCTGACCTATCCGAAGGGCCTGGACTACGAAAAGACCACCAAGGCCCGCCTCTACAGCGTGCATAAGCACTGAGTCGGCGGGGGCGCGCTAAACGCATTCGGACGGGTTATACGCAGACCGCAGTTTGCGTATAATCCGGTTCGACCATGCCCACGATCCCTCACACCACTTTGCCCTCCGGCGCCAAGATCCCGAACTTCGGGCTCGGCACCTGGCGCATGGGCGAGGATGCCCGCCGCCGCAAGGATGAGATCGCGGCGCTGCGCCACGGCCTGGAGCGCGGCGTCACCTTGATTGACACCGCCGAGATGTATGGCGATGCCGAGAGCCTCGTCGGCGAGGCCATCGCCGGTCGGCGCAAGGACCTATTCATCGTCAGCAAGGTGCTGCCGGAGAACGCCTCACGCCTCGGCACCATCGCCGCCTGCGAACGCAGCCTGAAGAAACTCAAGACCGATTGCATCGATCTCTACCTCCTGCACTGGCGCGGCGATGAGCCGCTTGAGGAGACGATCGAGGCCTTCAGCAGCCTCGTCGAGACCGGCAAGATTTGCGACTGGGGCGTCAGCAATTTCGACATTTCCGACATCGGCGAATTGTGGAAGACGCCGGAGGGCAACGGCGTCGCTGCCAATCAGGTGCTTTACAATCTCACGCGCCGCGGCATCGAGTTCGATCTGATGCCGTGGTGCCGTCAGCACAAAGTGCCGGTGATGGCCTATTCACCGATCGAGCAAGGCCGCCTGCTCGGCCATACGGCGCTGCGCGACGTCGCCAAGCGCCACAACGCCACACCGGCGCAGGTGGCTCTGTCCTGGATCATGCGGCACGACAACGTCATCGCCATCCCCAAGGCCACCACGCTCACCCATATCGACGAGAACCTGGGCGCGCTCGATCTGATCCTGACGCAGGACGATTTCGCCACGCTCGACCACGCCTTCCCACCGCCGAAGCGGGCGGCGCCGCTGGAAATGTTGTGAGTGTGACGCGCACCACCGACGTCAATTAATCTGCCGCCGACAAAAAGCACCGGAACGATCAAGGGTACCCATGAGCCGCCGCAATACGCCTCGTATTTCCTTCATCGGTTTCGGCGAAGCCGGTCAGGCCGTCGCCACGGGCCTGCGTGAAAGCGGCATCGAGGAGATCGCCGCCTGGGACATCCTGTTCCCCGATGGCGCGGGTGCCAAACTCAAGACAGCCGGCGAGAAGATCGGCGCGCGGCTGGCGGTTTCGGCCGCCGATGCCGTCACTCACGCCGACATGATCATCTCGGCGGTGACCGCGGCGTCGAGCCTCGATGCCGCGCGCTCAGTCGCGCCGCATCTCAAAGGCAATCCCTGGTATCTCGACATCAACTCCGTCTCACCCGGCCGCAAGCAGGAGACCGCCGCTTTGCTCGACGGCAAAGCGCGCTATGTCGACGTCGCGGTGATCTCGCCGATCCATCCGCTGCGGCACAAGTCACCGCTGTTGATCTCCGGCCCGCATGCCGAGGACGCAGCGCCGCTCTTGCGCGAACTCGACATGCAGCTCTCGATCGTCGGTACCGATACCGGCCAGGCCGCCGCCATCAAGATGATCCGCAGCGTGATGATCAAGGGAATGGAAGCGCTCACGCTGGAATGCTTCCTCGCCGCTGCACGCGCCGGCGTGTTGGAAGAAGTGACTGCGTCACTGAAGAACAATTATCCGGCACTCGATTTCAAGAAGATGGCCGACTACAACATTGAACGCATGGCGAGCCACGGCGAACGCCGCGCGGCGGAGATGGAGGAATCGTCCCTCACCTTGCGCGAGCTCGGCCTTGAGCCGTTGATGGTCGACGCCACCGTCAAGCGCCAGCGCGAGATGGGCGCCATCGGCAAGAATGAAGCGGTGCGCACGACATTGCATGACGACCGCGCCGTCATCCTCGCCGCCGTCAGCGCGGCGATGAAGACATCGCATTAGCCTACCGTTCCTGAACGCCCATTCATCTTGGCCGCCGCAAATGCGGCGAAGCGACGCGTAAATTTGTTGTAACGCGGCTGACTAGCCTCCTAGAATGCGCGCGTTGTTATCAACGCCGGGAGGGAAACATGAAGCTGAGGA
>JANLJK010000071.1 GCA_029255525.1 Pseudolabrys sp. | reverse complement strand
AAGAACTCGCCCCGACCGGCCAATTGCGCGGCGGCATCGTCACCTCGCCGGCGGCTTCGGCCTTCTTCTGCATCCGCGACAAGGACGGCGTGCCGCACGGCGTCACCATCGATCTGCTCAATGGCTTCGCGTCGATGCTGAAGCTGCCTCTGGCGCTGCAGATCTATGACAATTCGGGGCAGGTCACCGACGCGGTGGCGAGCGGCGCCTGCGATGTCGCCTTCATGCCGCAGGATGCCGAGCGGGCTAAGAAGGTGGATTTCGGCCCGGCCTATTACTTCATCGAGAGCACTTATCTGGTGCCGGCCGGCTCCACGCTGCAAAGCATCGCCGAGGTGAACCGTCCTGGCATGCGCATCGTCGCCATCGCCAACACCACCACCATGCGCAGCGCGCGCCGCACCGCGCCGAACGCGACGGTCACGGAAGTGCCCAGCGTCGATGAGATGACAGAGCTTGCGAAGAATGGCGGCGGCGACGCCTTCGCTTTGTCGCACGATTCCTTTGCCGGGCTGTTGCCGAAGCTGCCGGGCGCGCGCGTGCTGCCGGGTCACTTCCAACAGGTCGGCGTTGCTGTGGCGGTGCCGAAGGGCCGGCCGGAGGCGCTGCGGCTTGCCAGCGAGCTGCTCAAGGACGCGAAGGCGTCCGGCCTCGTGCGGCGCGCGCTCGATGCCGCCGGCTTCAAGGGCTCGCCGGCGGCGCCGTAAATGCTGCTAGCCAGCCTTGACCCGCACAGGCGCCGCGGCGAGCTGGCTGAACAGCCTGATGCGGCGGCGGATCGGCACCCAATCGTAGAGATAGATTTCGATCGGCCGCCAGTTCGCCACCCAGCCGACAATGATCAGGCTTTCCTCGACGATGCCCGCGACGACCTCGTTGGGGATGAGCGCGGCCGCCAATTGGCTCGCGGTCAGACAGGCGATCAGCACCACGATGCCGATCGCCAGCGAGAAGCGGCCGATGCGGAACAGTTCGCGCAGTTCGTGCCGTGCCACTTCGGTGCGGTATTCGAAATAGTGGGCGAAGGCTTCGGGGATGCCGTCGGCCTCGGGCTTGGCGGCTTCCTCCGGCGGCAGATGCACCACGATGTTGAAGGGCGTCCCCTTTGGCAGCTCGCGCACCCAGCCCGTCAAGAACTCTTCCACCCCGGTATCGAGGTCTTTCTCGCGGAAGGGCGACGGGTCGTAGGAGCTGAACAGATGGCCGATAGTGTGGGTGCGGATCGCGATCTCGGTCGCACCTTCAGGCGAATTCATGAGCCGGTCCCTTCCTGCCGCGCGGCACGATATAGCATGCCGCATGCGGTAGGTCGGGAGCGTCAGGTCTCGCGCGTGCCGGCCCGCAGCCTGTTCCATTCGGCGCGGGCGCGGGCGGCAAGGTGGTCCCATTTGGTGTTGACCACGTCCCAGTTCACCAGCGGCCGCTCCGCCGTCGGCGTGGAACCGGTTGCGCTCAGGGCATGGGTGGAGTCGTAGAGATAGGCGCCGCCGACGGTGAGCAGCGCGCCGAGAATAAGACCGAGCAAGAGCCGCATGAGTACCTCCCTGTGGGCCCCTCAGGAACGCGGTCCAGGGGGCAAAGTTCCCGCGCCACTGGCGGTCCCAGCGGGAGCAACCCAAAATCGCGATGGGACGTTATAGATAACCGTAGAATGATTATAACTTATTGAAATATAACGATTTTTTATGCAAAAAACTTCGCCCGCAAATGAAATATGTGCTATATTAGTTATTATGAGCAGACAGTCAGCCAAGTCCGCCGGGCGGACCTCCAAGACGGCCCGGACAAGCGCGAAGAAAGTCACGAAAACCGCCGCCAAATCCGCGCGTAGCGCTGGAACCAAGTCCACGCGTAGCGCGGGCAAAAAGGCGTCGAAATCGGCTCGTGCTCCTGCCCGCAAGGCGCCGGCCGTGCGGAAGGCACCGCGCCCGGCTACCGCCGCGGCTCCGCGCCCGGCGCCGAAGCAGGCTCCGGTCGCCGCACCCGCGCCGATCATCCATACGCTGAGCCCGCCGGTGCAGCCGATCGTCGTGCCGGACGTGCCGGTCCGCGCGCACAGATATCATGTCGGTGACACGGTCTATTACACCTCGCCGAGCTTCGGTCGCGCCGCCGCGACCGGTAGCTACATCATCGTGAAGCTGCTGCCGTCGGATGGCGACGACTATCAGTATCGGATCAAGAGTTCCGGCGAGGCCTTCGAGCGCGTGGCGAAGGAAAGCCAGCTCGAGAGCGACTGATACGGTCCTGCGCGGCGCTCGGTGTCGTGTTCTTTTTTCTGCGCCTGAAATTGTCCGGAGCGGGCCCCTGAGAGGGGCGCTTCGCCGGTGGCTCCGCATGCGCTAAGAAGCGCGCATCGTTCGTGCCGCAGGGGGACCGCATGCCGACCTACATCACGCAAGGGCGATACACCCGCGAGGCCATCAAAGGCATGATGGTGAAGCCCGAGGATCGCGCCGATCAGGTCGCGCGGCTTATCTCCAAGGTCGGCGGCCGGCTGATCGCCTATTACGTCACCTTCGGGGATTATGACTTCTTGGCTATTGCGGAGGCGCCCAACGACGTGCAGATGGCGGCGGCGCTGTTTGCCGCCGGCGGCGGTGGCGGCGTCACCGATCTGCGCACGACCGTGGCGCTGACCTCGATCGAGGCCAAGGGCGCCATGGCCGCCGCCAGCGATCTCGCGCACAGCTTCAAATCGGCCGGAGGCACCTGAACCGCTTCCGGAATAACCAACAGCCGACCGGCGTTATCATCAGCCGGCGGAAGAACATAAGGAAAGGGAGGACAATGCGTTCATTCATTCGTCTTGCGGCGCTGTTGGCACCGCTCGTCATCGCCGGTGCGGCCGGCGCGCAGAATTATCCGAACCGTGTCGTCAAGCTGATCGTGCCGTTCGGCGCGGGCGGGCCGGCCGACGTCTATGCACGCGTCTTGGCGCAGCATCTGAGCGACGAGACCAAGCAGTCTTTCGTGGTCGAAGACAGGCCAGGCGCGGGTTCGGTGATCGGCACCGATGCGGTCGCGAAGTCGGCGCCCGATGGTTACACGCTGCTGGTCATGTCGAACACGCATACCACCAACGAGTCGCTTTTGCCGAACAAGCCGTTCCAGCTCATGCGCGACTTCGTGCCGGTGGCGACGATCAACTACTCGGACCTCTTGATGGTCGTGCACCCATCGGTGCCGGCCAAGAACGTCAAGGAATTCATCGATCTGGCGAAGAAGGAGCCGGGCAAGCTGAATTACGCCTCGTCCGGGCCGGGCACGCCTTATCACATGGCCGGCGAGCTGTTCAAAGCGATGAGCGGCACCGACATCGTGCACGTGCCGCACAAGGCCTCGGGCGACGCGCGCAACAGCGCGATCTCCGGCACCGTTCAGATGATGTTCGATGCGGTCACCACCATGACGGCATTGGCCAAAGGCGGGCAGGTGCGGGCGCTCGCCACCACGGGAGCCACGCGCAATCCGCTGACGCCCGATCTGCCGACGGTGGCGGAGACGGTGCCCGGCTATGAGGCGACCATCTGGCTCGGCGTCATGGCGCCGAAGGGTACGCCGAAAGAGGTGGTTGCCTTCCTCAATGCCGCCATCAACAAGGTGATCAATCGCCCCGACGTGAAGGAAGCTTGGCTCAAGCAGGGCGCGATCCCCCTGGTGAAGACGCCGGAGGAGTTCGATGCCTATCTGCGCAAGGACATCGACAAATGGGCCAATGTGGTGAAGGTCTCGGGCGCGAAGGTGCAGTAGACGGAGCGTAATGTCGGGCGTGAAGGGTGTCATCGGACTTGTGTTGTCGGCCGTGGCGATCGCTGTCGCCGCGGCGGGTGGGGTCGCCGTGCTCGACCGCTTGGCGGCCGACGCGCGGGGCGCGGACCAGCGCGCGCTGCTGGCACGCCAGACCGAGCTGGCCGCGCGAGTCCTGACGCCCGGATCGCCGCTGTCCTGTCTTGATGGTGGTGCCGGCGAGACGGTGGAGAGCGCCTGCGAGCAGGCTGTGTTCGCTGATGCATCGACCACGGCGGCGGCTTTGGCTTATACCGGCGCCCGCATCGCGCTCCTCAAGGACGCGGCGGCTTTGGCCCAGCGTGGCGATGGCGATATCGCCGCGGCCTTTGCCGGTGCGCGCCGCGCCGTCGAGCTCGACCGCTTCGGCTTCGCGGCGCAGGTGTTGGCTGATCGCGACGGCTGCACGCCGGAGCAATGCGCGGCCTTTGCCTTGGTGAGCGAAGCCGGCGCGCTGAAGGCCAACATGAAGGCCCGCGTCTACGATCAATATGTCTCGCGCCATGCCGCGACCTGGGGCCGCGCGGCACCGGTGGCAGCGTCGTCGCCGCGGCCGGCACCGCAAGCGAGTTTGGCTTCCGTGCCCGCGGTCGAGTCATTGCCGGCCGATGCGCCGCCGCCGGCCACCGGACATCCGGTCGACAGCAAATGGGATTTCCCGTCGGCCGCCTCGATTCCGCCGGTCAGCATCATGAATACCGAGCCGCCGCGGCCGAAACTGAAAGAGGGCGCCGACGCCCAGGCGGCCGGTGAGGGCAGCGTCCCGGTGCCGCCGAAACGTCCACAGGCCCAGGCGCCAAGTGCCACACAGGCGCGCTAATATCCCCTCGTCCTCGCGCAAGCGGGGAAGAACTTCGCGCCGGTGCATAAGGCCGGTTACGAGCCGTTGCGGACGTCGCAAAGGTCCGGATTAGGCGAGAGTGAGGATCAACGGTCCTCGGCTGGTGGCGACGAGCGTGTGCTCGTACTGCACCGTGGGCTGATGACCAGGCGGACGGAGTGACCAGCCATCATCTCGTTCCTCCACCCAATCTGCGCCGAGCGACAAAAAGGGCTCGATGGTGAAGACCAAGCCCTCGGCGATCGTGCGCCTGTCCTGCGGCTCGTACCAAGTCGGGATTTCGGTAGGTTCGTCGTGCAGTGAACGTCCGAGCCCGTGGCTCGCAAGATTGCGCACGATGCTGTAGCCGTTCGTTCGGGCGAAGCTCTCGATGGAGCGGCCGACTTCGTTCAACTGATTGCCGGGCTTCACGGCCCTAATTCCGGCCCACATCGCCCGACGACCATCGCGACAGAGGCGTTCGATGCGAGGGCGGGTCGGCGGGACGGCAAAGCTCGCACCGGTGTCGCCAAAATAGCCGTCCAACTCAGCGGAGACGTCGATATTGATCAGATCGCCCGCCTTCACCACCGTGCCGTCCGGGATGCCGTGCGCGCAGTCGGGGCCCACCGAAATGCAAGTTGCGCCAGGAAAATCGTAGGAGAATTCGGGAGCAGAGCGCGCGCCTTCCTTCTCCAGGAGGGCACGGCCAAGGTCGTCCAGCTCCTTGGTCGTCATGCCGGGCTCCAGCGCCTTGCCCATCGCGGCCAGGGTGCGGGCCACCAGCCTGCCGACGGTCCGCAGCTTGTCGAGTTGGTCGTCGTTCTCGATCGTCATTGAGGCTCTCCCGTGGCGGCGGCGCACTATGTCGGTTTGAGCGCACTGGAGCAACGTCCGCAACCCGCTCCGTTCTGTCGTCCCGGATGTCCGATGTTGGTGCCAGCGTCGGGAATTGCCGGTAGCGGTGCATCCTCGTCATTTCAGGGCTAGTATCTCAAGGACGTAACGCCGGACCCGCCGATGTTCTCCTCCGTTCTGATCGCCAACCGCGGCGAAATCGCCTGCCGCATCGCTCGCACCGCGAAGCGGCTGGGCTTGCGCACCATCGCCGTCTACTCGGAGGCGGATGCGCAGGCACTACATGTACGCGTCTGCGATGAGGCGTATTTGATCGGGCCGCCGCCGGCCGCGCAGAGCTATCTGGTGATGGACAAGATCATCGCTGTCGCCAAGGCGTCCGGTGCCGACTGCATTCATCCCGGCTACGGCTTCCTGTCGGAGAATGCCGGCTTCGCGCAGGCTTGTGCCGATGCCGGCATTGTCTTCGTCGGTCCGCCGCCGGACGCGATCCGCGCCATGGGCCTGAAGGACCGCGCCAAGGCGCTGATGGAAAAGGCCGGCGTACCGGTGGTGCCGGGCTTTCACGGAGACATGCAGGAGCCGAAATTCCTGCAACGCAAGGCCTATGAGATCGGCTATCCGGTGCTGATCAAGGCGGTGGCCGGCGGCGGCGGCAAAGGCATGCGCAAAGTCGAGCGGCATGCCGATTTCGACGCCGCGCTCGAAGCCGCGCAGCGCGAAGCGCAGAACGCGTTCGGCGACGCCCGCGTGCTGATCGAGAAATACGTCTCCGCGCCGCGCCATATCGAGGTGCAGGTCTTCGCCGATGGGCATGGCAACGCCATTCATCTCAATGAGCGTGACTGCTCGCTCCAGCGTCGCCATCAGAAGGTGATCGAGGAGGCGCCAGCCCCCGGCATGAGCGCGGACCTGCGCGCCAGGATGGGGCAGGCGGCGGTCGCCGCGGCTTTGGCCGTCGGCTACCAGGGCGCGGGGACGGTGGAGTTCATCGCCGACAGCGCGGGCGGCCTGAAGGACGATGGCTTCTGGTTCATGGAGATGAATACGCGGCTGCAGGTCGAGCATCCAGTGACCGAAGCCGTCACCGGCCTCGATCTGGTCGAGTGGCAGTTCCGCATTGCCGCCGGCGAGACGCTGCCGCTCAAGCAGGATCAGGTGCGGCTCGACGGCTACGCGGTCGAGGCGCGGCTTTATGCCGAGGACCCGGAGCGCGGCTTTTTGCCGTCGACCGGCAAGCTCGTGGCGTTGCGGTTTCCGAAGGCCGACGGCTTGCGTGTCGATACCGGTGTCGAGGCCGGCGATACGGTGACGCCGTTCTACGATCCGATGATCGCCAAGATCATCGCGCATGGCGCAACGCGCAACGACGCCCTCGATGCGTTGGCGAATGCGCTGGAGGCGACGGTCGTCGCCGGCCCGCGTAGCAATGCCGGTTTTCTGGCGGCGCTGGCCCGCGCCGACGCCTTCCGGCAGGGCGACTTCGATACCGGTTTCATCGATGCGCATCTCGGCGAACTCGGCGCCACGCGCCAGGGGCTCGACCGCGCGGCGGCGGCGCGCGGCGCGGAAATGCTGCTAGCGCAGGAGCGGGCGCGGTTGGCTTCGGCGGGATCGGCATCGCCCTGGGATGCTGACGACGCCTTCCAGCTCTCCGGCGCGCGGACCTTATCGCTGCCGCTGATCGCCGAAGGCGAGAGCGTGACGGCGCAGGTGTCCTACGGTCACGGCGTTCCTGTGGTCAGTATCGACGGCACGCCGGCTGCTTCCGATGCCGTGGCGATCGCCGCCGAGGATGCCGTCTACGTATTGCGCGCCGGCCGCCAGACCAAGGTGACTTTGCGCGATCTGGCGCTGGACGAGGCTGGGGATGCTGGTGGTGGTGGGCTTGTGCGCGCGCCCATGCATGGCAAGGTGCTGGCCGTTCTGGTGGAGAAGGGCACGGCGGTGACGCGCGGCCAACGTGTCGCCATCATCGAGGCGATGAAGATGGAGCACACGCTGACCGCGCCTGTGGATGGCACGGTGGCGGAGGTCGCGGTCGAGCAGGGAGCACAGGTGCCGGAAGGCGCCAAGGTGCTGCTGATCGAGGCGGCTTCCGCTCCGTCACCCTGAGGTGCGAGCGTAAGCGAGCCTCGAAGGGTGGCGGCCTCAGCGTCAGTGCCCGTCATCCTTCGAGGGCGCTTCGCGCCACCTCAGGATGACGGTGATAGTCAGTGCTCGGTTATTTGTAGGATTGGAAATGCCGCTTCATCTCATCAAGCTCGCCGTCGGCTGCGACTCCGTCGCCGACCTCGAAGACTGGATCAAACAGAAGCTGAAAGAGAAGAAGCGGCTCGGCCAGAAGCCGGAGCGCTTCCACACCACGCGCATGTTCCCCAAGCGGGCCAACGAACTGACTGACGGCGGTTCGCTGTTTTGGGTGATCAAGGGCCAGATCACCTGCCGCGAGAAGATCCTCGATATCCGGCAGGTCACCGGCAAGGACGGCATCAAGCGCTGCCAGGTAGTGCTCGACGGCAAGCCCAAGCTGGTCGAGCCACGCCCGCGCGCCGCCTTCCAGGGCTGGCGCTATCTCGAGGACAAGGAAGCGCCGCGCGATCTGTCGCGTGCCGCGCCGGGCGCCGCCCGTATGCCGGAGCAGATGCGGCGCGAACTGCAGGAACTGGGGCTGCTCTGAACCTCGATATGAGGTATCGGATGAAGACTATTCACGTATTTTACATATTGATAAAGTGTCGGTGCACGGATGTTTCCTGGGCTGGTCGCGTTTCACCGGGAGGACAATCATGGCGAGGATGTTCATCGACTGCCGCCAGTACCCGAGCGATATGAACTGCACCGTTTCGATTGCCGCCGACAGCAAGAAAGAGCTTGTCGACGCGGCCGTCCAGCATGCCATCGCGGTGCACGGGCACAAAGATAGCCCGGAACTGCGCGACATGATCGGGAAGTCGATCCAAACCCAAGAATAGGCCTGGGTGGTTATTCGACGATACCGTGCGCCGCCGCCGGCATGCCGGATCAGATGCGGTGCGAACTGCAGGAACTCGGACTGTTGTGATCGTGCCTGGCGAATAGCTCTTGCGTCAGACGCAAGAACCGGGGCTGCTCCTGTCTTCAGAGCGGAATATTGAACCTGTTGTTTCGCTGCTGCGACCTACACACGGGGGAGCGGGTCAGCACAGGCGTGCCCGGTCGCCCCGCCGATCATTTTTCCAATCGAGGAGGATTTCCATGTTTCGCCCGCTCGTCCTGGCGGCCACGCTCGTGACGGCTTCCATCCTCGCGCTGCCGGTTCAGGCCGCGCCCGATCCGCAGG
>JANLJK010000070.1:5718-8817 GCA_029255525.1 Pseudolabrys sp. | reverse complement strand
ATCAGCCCGAAGATCAGTGCGAAGCCCGCCGACAGCAGGAACAGCAGCCCACCGAAGGTGATGCTATTGACGGTGAGCGACGCCCAGAAATTCATGTGAGCTTTCGTCTTGCGATTCTGTCATTCCGGGACGGCCCCCCCAAGTCGGCTTTAGCCGACTTGGGTTCTTGAAGTGCCGATCTCGGGTCTACCCGAGATCGGTGGCCGGGCCCGGAATCCATACGCCGCAGCGCTGCGGGTTATGGAGTCCGGGTTCACGGCCTTCGGCCGCGCCCCGGAATGACGGCGACGGGCGCCATGCACCCGTCGCGTCTTCATCGCTACGACTTCAGCGGCGGATAATTGCGCGAATAGACCGGCTTCGACAGGAAGTCCTTCTCGTCATAGGTCCAGAACTGGCTTACGTTGCTGTAGGTCTTGACCGTCTTGTTGACGAGCTTGCCGTTTACTTTCTCCAGCCGGCGGATGAAGAAGTCGCCGATCACGTTGCCGAAATGGTCGAACTTGATCGGCCCGCGCGGCGTGTCCTTGAGATCGACGGCGCGCAACGCTTTGACGAAGGCCTCCTTGTCGTCGGACTTGCCGTTCATCTTCTCCAGGCCGGCCGCGACCACCGCGGCGGCGACATAGAGGCCGGCGGCGTAGAAGCCCGGGTCGAGGCCGTAGTCTTTCTGCATCGCCGCGACGAAGCGCTTGTTGCTGTCATTGGCGTAGTCGAGCGTGTAGGGGCAGCAGCTATACATGCCCAGCGCCTCGTCGCCGAATGAGCGCAGCAAGGCATCGTCGCCGCCGGTTTCGCCGGTGACGACCGGATATTTCAATCCGGCCGCGGCATAGGTCTTCATGAAGCGCAGCGGGTTGGAGCCGGCAAAGCCCTGGCACACCCCGTCGCAATCGGCGATCTGCGCGACGAAGGGCGTATAATCCGGCGTCACCAGCGGCGGCCAGATCTTGTTGACGACCTTGCCGCCGGCCGCCTCGAAGGTCTGCTGGAAGCCGCCCATCTGTTCATGACCGAAGGCGAAGTCTTCCGAGACGGTCACCACCTTCTTCAGCTTCAGTTCCTTGGCGGCGAAGTCGGCCATTGGATGCATGGCCTGGGCCGACGTCGCCGACGGCCGTAGGAAGTACGGGTTCGGCCGTCGCTGCGTCATGTCCTCGGCGCCGGCGAGTGAGAGCATCGGCACCTTCTGCTCTTTGATGTAGTCGGTGATGGCCAAGAGCTCGAACGCGGCCAGCGGGCCGAGAATGGTGTCGACCTTCTCGCGCTCGATCAGTTCCTGCGCCTTGGTCTTGGTGCCGGCCGGATTGCCGCCGGTATCGGCGGAGATGAACTCCACTTTTCGTCCGGCGAAAGTGTAGTTCTTCTCCTTGAGATAAGTGACGACGCCTTGCTCCATCTGGATGCCGCCTTGCGCCAGCGGGCCGGTCTTCACCGTGAGCAGGCCGAGCTTGAAGGGGGCTGCTTGCGCGATAGCGGGCATCGGAAACTTGACGGTGGCGAGCGCTGCGCCGGCCGCGGTCGCGCCCATGAAATGACGGCGAGAGAACTTGCGAGACATCGTGTTCCTCCCTTGGTGCCCTGAGGGCTTTGTATTTTGACCGGCCTTATCGGCCGTCTTTTCTGTCATTTTGGCGGCCATGCGGCCTAAGCGATCCGGTTCGTGCCGTTGTGTGATCGCGGCGTTTTCTCCGACGCCATCATCGGTCAGGGACTTGTCGAATGTAAAGCCGCTTGTCGGTGTTCGTGATGCAGTTGCCGATGGTAACCAGTGGGCAATATCTTACGACGCGCGACTTCGGTCGGAGTTTTCGTATGGCGGTAAAATTCGCGTGTCAGATGTCGAGATCGCTCGACTTGATCGCTTCATTGGCGTGAAATTCGTCGGGCCGAGCCGAATAGACGACCTGTCCTTTACTCATGATGTGCACATAATCGATCAGCTTGAGCGCGAGATGCGCGCGCTGCTCGACCAGGAGAATCGAGAGGCCCTCTTTCTTCAGCTTGCCGATGGTGTCCCAAAGACCTTTGCCGGAATTGTCGGCGAGGCCGATGGCGCCGCCGACAAGCAAGCCCATGCCGTCGATGGTGGCCACGGCAAAGCCGGGCGGGGGGAACAGCAGCGGGCCGTATGAGCGGCTAACGGCGCGCGCGTTTTGCGGGGGCGGCCTGTGTTCTCGGTGGGATGATCGGTAGCAATAGGTATGGTGTTTTCACGTTGCTGAAATGCAGCGTGGTCGTGCCATTGAACAAAGCGGGCGGCCGGTCGCGCGGATCATCATGCAGGAACGGGCCGCAGCCTTTCAGCTCGTTCTTGAAGTTCGAGAGCTTGCCGCCGCTGCCGCCGCCATATTCGTAGTCCTTGCCGCGCACCGATAGCGCAATGCGGTAGCCGGCGGGGACCATGATCGAGGTCGGCCAGATTTCGATGTCGAGCTCAACGGGCTGGCCCTTCTTCAACGGCAGCTTCTCGTCGTGGGTGTGGTAGGGGCGCCACGGCGTGGTGAGTTTCTTGTCGAGCTTGCGGTGCGAGGCGCGCAGCCAGCCTTGCGCGATCGGCGTGTGCGGGTCGATGGCGCCTTGAAACACGATCTCCTTCATGTCGCCGGTGAAGACGCGCAGCACGATGAAGAGGTCGGCGTCGGGCGTGGAGGATGAGGCGAACAGTTTCAGCGCAGAGGGTCCGGTGATCTCCGTCGCGGCCGTGAGCGGCGCGGTGAGGAAGGTGAGGCCGTCGCCCATGGCGGCAAAGCTCAGCTTGGCCGCGCCGGAGGGCCTGCGGGTCGTCAAGGCCATGGATTTCGGATCGAGATAGAACTTGATCCATTTCGTGCGCTTGAGCGGCCATTCGCTCTCAGGCCGCGCGATGAATGTTTCGCCCGGATGACGTACCTGCAGCAGCACCTTCGGCTGCTTGGACCAGCCCGTGTCCTTGCCGTGCAGGAAATAGTCGAAGAAGCGAAGCTGCTGCGCGCGGCCGTAATCCGTATAGAAATGCGTCCAGTGCTCGATGCCGTGTGCCTCCAACCATTTCTGCTTGGAGGCGGCGCGGCCGAAGCCTTCGAAATTGCCGCGCGGATGCAGGCCCTGGCCGCCCCA
>JANLJK010000070.1:0-5618 GCA_029255525.1 Pseudolabrys sp. | reverse complement strand
TCGTACCAGTTCTCCCAGAAGGTCGAGAGAATGCCGCCGTGGTGCGTCATGTCGCGGTACCAGTCGGCGGCGCCTTCCCACACGCACATGGCGGCGAGATGCTGCGGCTGCAGCGAGGCGACGTGCCACTGGTTGATGCCGTAATAGGAGATGCCGTTGAGCCCGACCTTGCCGTTGGACCAGGACTGTACGCCCGCCCATTCGATGCAGTCGTGGAAGTCCTTCGTTTCGCGCGGTGAAAAATGATCGATGAAGCCGGGCGAGCAGCCGGTGCCGCGTGAATCGACGCGCACGCAGACATAGTCGTGCGGCACCCATTTCTCCGGATCGACCACTTCCCAGTTCTGGTACTTGTTGGTGGATTCGGCAGTGACGTCGGGATGCTTGTCCGCCATGCGGGCCCAAGCGCTCGGATAGCCGTCTTGGAAGGCGAGGTTCTTGGCGTAGGGGCCGTAGGTGAGCAGGACCGGATAGCGACCGTCTTTCACTGGCCGAAACACGTCCGCGCGCAGCACGAGACCGTCGTCCATCGCGATCGGCACGTTCCAATCGACGCGCATGCCGTCACGGACTTCCGATCGCTCTGCAAGCGCGGGCATGGTCGGCCTCCCTGTACGCAACTCTTTTTGTTTGCAGGGAAGGCTACAGAGTTATCGAGTCCTCGCGCAAGGTGCGCAGATAGGCAATCTGCTCGGTGTCAGCGCTTCGCCGCGCGTTTTGTTTTGCCCCGCTTAACTTTGCCCATCTTCTCCAGCACGGCGCAGACGGCGGCGGTGTCCTGCGCGCCGTAGCCTTCCTTTTGCGCCTTGCGGTAAACAGGCTTGGTGGCGTCGAACAAAGGCGTCGGCACCTTGATCTTTCTGGCGAAGTCGCCGATCACCTGCATGTCCTTGTCCCAGACATCGATCTTCATGGTGACGTCGTCGTATTTGCCCTTGACCATCATCGGCGCGCGCAGCTCGAAGACGCGCGAATTGCCGGCGCCGGATTTGATCAGGTCGAAAATCACCTGCGGCGGCAGGCCGGCCTTCATGCCCAGCACCATCGCTTCGGCGCTCGCCACGTTGTTGATGGCGACCAGCAGGTTCGCGACGTATTTCATGCGGCTGCCATTGCCGAAGGCGCCGACGTCGTAGACGTGGCGGCCGAAGGTTTCGAGCGCCGGCGTGATCCTGCGGATCGCGGCGGTGTCGCCACTGGCATAGAAGACGAGATCGCGGTTCTGCGCCTGCGCGCCGGTGCCGCTGACCGGCGTGTCGAGCATCACGTGGCCGGCTTTGCTGAGAATGCGCTCCGCTTTTTCCTTATCTGAAATTGCAAACGTGCTCATCTCGACGATGGTCTTGCGCGACAGCTTCAGCGCGGCGATCGCACGCACCGTATCCATCAGCGCCTGTGGTTTGGGCAGGCTGGTGAGAATGATCGGCGCCTTCTCGGCGACATCGATGGCGCTCGAAGCAAGCTCGACGCCGGCCCGCTCGGCCGCGCGCCGCGCCGGAGCGCTCACGTCATAGCCGATCACGCGCCAGCCGCCGGCGGCGAGGTTCCTGGCGAAAGCACCGCCCATGATGCCAAGGCCGATCACGCCGATCGTGCCCTTGCTCCGCTTCTTAGCCGCCATGGCCGTCTCTCCCCGTAGGACCGTTGTGATCTGTTTGTTGTTTTCCGTCTTAAGCGCTCACCGCCGGTGCTGTCGAGTGGGTACACGGAAGTGTGCTTTCAAGCCCATGCGCGATCGCCTATCGTGAGCAAAAGAAGTCGTGGGAGGACACATGAAGATCGGGGTCGCAGGACTGGGTGCCATGGGCGCGGCGATCGCCGCGCGGTTGATGGAGGTCGGCCATCAGGTCAGCGTGTGGAATCGCTCAGCCGATAAGGCGAAGCCCTTGGTCGAGGTGGGCGCGACTGTTGCGGCGACGCCTGCCGCGCTGGCGGAGGGCTGCGACGTCGTCATCACCATGCTGACCGACGGCGCGGCGCTCGATGCCGTGTACACCGGCGCGAATGGCCTGTTGTCCGGCAAACCACAAGGCAGACTGTTCATCGACATGAGCACGGTGGCGCCACAGGTTGCGACCGATCTCGCCGCCAAGGTGCGTGCCACAGGCGCCGCTTTCGTCGAATGCCCGGTCGGCGGCTCCACGGCGCCGGCGCGGCAGGGCAAGCTGATCGGTCTCATGGGCGCCGAGCCGGCCGATGCCGCGCGCGCCAAGCCGATCCTGGAGCAGCTCTGCCGGCGGCTCGAACATTGCGGGCCGGTCGGCACCGGCGCGGCGATGAAGCTCGCGATCAATCTGCCGTTGATGGTGGCGTGGCAGGCCTATGGCGAAGCCTTTGCCATCGCGCGCGATGCGGGCTGGGAGCCCAAGCGCCTGCTCGATTTGTTCGTCGACACCAATGGCGCCAATAACGGACTGAAGATGCGCGCCGACATGATCGTCACCATGATGGAAGGCCGCGATCCCGGTCCGACGACCTTCAGCGTCGCCAATGCGGTGAAGGACCTGCGCACCATGCTGGAGACCGGCGCGGCCAAGGGCGTCGCCATGCCGGCGACCCAGGCGGCGCTAGTGGGTTTCGAGGAGGCTAGCAGCCATGGCCTTGGCGGTGGCGACGGCTCGCGCATGGCGGTCTATTGGGCAAGCAAGACGAAGTAGCGGGAGGGACGTGATGAAGCTCTTTTCCTTCTGGCGCTCGCTGGCGACGTTCCGCGTGCGCATCGCGCTCAACCTCAAGGGCGTGATGCCCGACGAGATCATCGAGATCAACCTGGTGAAGGGCGACCAGCGCGATGCCGCCTTCCGCAAGATCAACCCGATGATGGCCATTCCCGCGCTGATCGAGGACGATGGCACTGTGCTGTTCGAGTCGCTTGCCATCCTCGAAGACCTCGACGAAACGCATCCCAATCCGCCGCTTTTGCCCAAGGAGCCGAAGGCGCGCGCCCGCGTGCGCGCGCTCGCGCAGATCGTCGCCTGCGACACCCATCCGCTGATCGTGCCGCGCGTGCGGGAGTATCTCGCGCATGAGTACAAGATCGACGAGGCCGGTATTCTGAAGTGGGGCCATCACTGGCATACGCAATCACTCATCGCGCTGGAGACACATCTTTCCGGTTCACCGCAGACCGGGCGTTATTGTCAAGGCGATCAGGTAACCATCGCCGACATCTGCCTTGCCGGCCAGGCGGCGGGCGCCAGTTATTTCAAATGCGACATCGCGCCTTATCCGACCATCAAGCGCATCGTCGATGAGCTGAACACGATCGATGCGTTCGCGCGTGCGCATCCGTTGCAGCAGCCCGGTGCGCCAGCATCGGTTTGAGCGCGCATATTTCACGCGGTGATATTTGCGCCATCGGAAACTGGATACGAAATATCGTTTTCATTGAAAAAGATTTTGTTTATCCGCGTGCGCCGCGCCGTTACGGTGCAAGGACAATAGCCGTCCTGCCGCCGGGAGCATAACCGACATGAAGCTCGGTTTCTTCACGATGCCGATCCATCCGCTGGATAAGGATTGGCGACAATCCTTGCGTGAGGATCGTGAGGCGTTTGTTCTGGCCGACGAACTCGGCTTCGTCGAAGGCTATTGCGGCGAGCACGTCACCGATCGCGCGGAGAACATCACATCCTGCGCGATGTTTATCGCCAGCCTGATCGACCAGACCAAGCGGATGAAGCTCGGCACCGGCACCATCAACATGCCGAACAGCCATCCGGCGGCGATTGCCGGGCAGATCGCGATGCTCGATCATATGCTGGATGGGCGCTTCATCTTCGGCATCAGCCCGGGCGGTTTGTTGTCGGATGCGGAGGTCTTCGGCAATCTGGATGCCGATCGTAACGCCATGTTCCTCGAAGCGATCAACCAGGTGTTGGCGATCTGGACCGGCGAGCCGCCTTATAACCTCAAAGGAAAATACTGGACTATCAGCGTCGAGCGGCAATTCATTCCGGATCTGGGGCAGGGTTATGTCGGCAAGCCCTTGCAGCGGCCGCATCCGCCGATCGTCGTCACCGCGGTGGCGCCGTTCTCCAAGGGCGTGACCGAAGCGGCGGCGCGCGGCTGGGATCCGATCTCGGCGAACTTTCTGATGCCGCAATGGGTGAAGAGCCATTGGCCGAAATATGTCGAGGGCTGCGAGCGCGTCGGTCGGCCGGCCGATCCGGCCAACTGGCGGGTGGCGCGCAGCATCTTCGTCGCCGACGACGAAAAGACCGCCAAAGCCTACGCCACCGATCCGGAGGGGCCTTATCGTTATTATTACAGCCAGCTTTTTGCGAAGCTGAAGAAGAACGGCCGCATCGAATTGTTCAAGTCGCGGCGGGATCAGCCGGATGACGAAGTGACACTGGATTATGTGTGTGACCAACTCATCACCTACGGCACGCCGGACAAGGTGGCGGATGAGCTTCTGAAATATCGTGAGACGGTGGGCGACTTCGGCACCTTGCTTTATGCCGGCAAAGACTGGAAAGATCGCGATCTCGGCCGGCGTTCGATGGTCCTGCTGGCTGAGAAGGTCCTGCCTAAGGTCAACGGCGCGATCGGAAAATGAATCGTATGAAAGTCTTCGTGACGCAGCCGGTTGCTGAAAGCGCGCTCGCGCGGCTGCGGGCGGTGGCCGATGTCGAAGTGAATCCGGATTCGAGCAGGATCATCCCCAAGGCGGATCTCTGCGCCGGCGTCGCCCGCAACGATATCCTGTTTGCTCTGCTGCATGATCGTATCGATGCCGAGGTGATCGCAGCCAATCCGAGGTTGCGCGCGATCAACGCCATGGTGATCACGCCGGACCACATCGATGTCGCGGAAGCGACCCGGCGGCGCATTCCGATCACCAATATTCCAGCCATCGTCACCGACGCCACGGCGGATATCTGCTTCGGCCTGCTGCTGGCGGTGGCGCGGCGGATCGTCGAAGGCGACAAATTGTTTCGCGCCGGCGTCTATCCCGGCTCGCAGTCAAACCATCTCGCCGGCGCGGCGGTGAGCGGCAAGACCCTGGGGCTTGTCGGCGCCGGGCGTATCGGTCAGGCCATGGCGCGCCGGGCCCATGGCTTCGGCATGCGCATTCTCTATTACGACCCGCGCCGTCTGCCGGAGGTGGACGAAGCGCGATACGACATGCGGCAGGTGGCGTATGACGATCTGCTGCGTGAGGCCGATTTCGTATCGCTGCATCCGCAGCTCGGGCCGGAGACGCGCCATCTCTTGGGCGAGCGCGAATTACGGCTGATGAAGAAGACGGCCTATGTGATCAACACCGCGCGCGGGCCGGTGATCGACGAAGCGGCGCTGGTGCTGGCGCTGGCCGAGAAACGCATCGCCGGGGCCGGGCTCGATGTCTACGAGCACGAGCCGCATGTGACGCCGGCGCTGCTGGAGATGCCCAATGTGGTGCTGACGCCGCATCTGGGCAGCGCGGTTTACGAATTGCGCGAGGGCATGGCGCATGTCGTGGTCGACAACGTCATCGCCGTGATCGAGGGGCGCCGCCCGCCGAACCTGATCAACCCGGAGGTTTGGAATTGATGGCGCTTATCCCTCCCCCGCTTGCGGGGGAGGGTGGCGAGCCAACGGGTCCGCGCGAAGCGCGGCCCGATGATAAACTC
>JANLJK010000069.1 GCA_029255525.1 Pseudolabrys sp. | reverse complement strand
TGGTGCCGGCGAGATTGGCGTTGATGTCGCTCAAGGTGAATTGCTTACCGGCGATCGCCAGACGGCCGTTATAGGTCACCGGCAGCGGCGCGTTGCCGCTGCGGCGCAAGGGAGACACATTCGCGCGTGCGATCGTCAGGCGTAGATCGGCCGTCGCCGGCTCGGCAAACAATTTCGCGGTGCCGTTGGCGCCGGCGTCCAGACCATTGGCGGTCAGCCGCGTATCGAGCCGCAGGTCGCCGCGCGCCGGTCCGTTCGCGGTCAAGGTCAGCGTCCCCGGCCCGGCGTCGGCCGCGACGACGTGATCGAGGCCGAGCATCGTCACCAGCATCTTGCCGTCATCGGCGGTGAACTTGCCGTCGAGCTTCATGTCGCCGGCGGTGAAGGTCGTCACGTCGACCTTGCTCTGGGCGTTGAGCGCGACGCGCACTTTGCCCAGGCTACCGTCGATAACGAGCTTGCCCAAGGTCGCCGGCGCGGCGCCTTCGATCGAGAACTGTCCGCGCAGTTTCGCCGGCGCCATCGAAGCGGCGCGCGTCTCCAGCGTTTGCGCCGCTTCGGGCGCGACGCGCGACAACAGCGCCAGCACGGGCTTTACATCCGGCGCATCGAGATCGACGCGCACGCTGCCTTGCGGCGTGCCTGAGGTGACGATGCGGCCGTTGGCCGAGAAGGCCGCGCCGCCGAGATCGGCGACCGAGAATTTCTCAACATCGATGCCGTCGCCATCGATCTTCAGGCGCGCGCTGGCATTACGGCCGGTGAAGCCGGCGACCGTGGCGCGGCCGATATCGGCAGCCAATGTCATGGCATGCGGCCGTTCCAGCTTGGAGCCCGCGAGCAGCGCCTTGCCGAAAGCGAGCGCGACATCAATATCGAGGTCGGGGGCGTTGAGTACCGCATCGAGCTTGGCCGGCGCCTTGCCGGCGGCGAAGACATAAGCCAGACGGCCGGACACGGTCTTGCGCTCGAACTCGGCGGTCAGGCGATCGACCGCGACGCGCTCGGTGGCAAGCGTGACATCGCCGCGCAGCTTCAAGGGCCGCATATCCCCTTGGCCGGTATCGCCGCGGCCTTCCAGCCAGGCGGTGAGCACCTTGGGATCGCCAGCGTCGATTTCGGCGGGGCCGTTGAACGCGACCTTGTCGCCATCGATGGCGAGACGTCCGCTCAAGCGCACTTGCGTGAAGCCGGGAGCGCGGAATTCGAAACGGTCGAGGCTCCAGCCGTCATCGGTGCTGGTGATGTCGCCGCGCAGATTCTGCACCGAGCTGCCACCGAGCGTGATCTGATCGATGCCGATGCCGATCTGCGTCGGCACGTTGGGACGGAAAGCGGCGCCGCCAAGCTCGATAAGCCGGCGCAGCGCGACCGCCGGCGGCGCGCGCGTGCCGTCACCGCTCGCCAAGGTGCGGTCGACGTCGATCTGCCGGCTCGACAGCACGCCGTCGAAGCGCGGCCTTTTGCCGAACTTGTATTCGGCGACGCCGGTGAGCTTGAGGCCCTGCTCTTCCGAGCCATATTGGATTTCGAGGTTTTGCAAGAGCGCGGATTGTCCACTCGCCTTCAGCTTGCCGGCGATGCGCCAGGGCTGCGTCACCTGCGCGCCTTTGGCGATGCCAACCGGCCGCGCCAGGCTGAGAGTACCGTCGAAGCGCGGCGCGCCGCCCGCGAACATCACCGCGCCGTCGAGCTCGATGCTCAAGGGACGCGCCACCGGATCGACATGCACGCGCAGCTTGAGCCCGCTGTCGTCGCTGTAGCGGCCGGCGGCAACGCGATAGGGATAGAGCTCGCCGGCGAGTGTCACGGCGCCCTCGCCCTTGAACGGGCCGAGCAGCGACTTCGCCTCACCGTTGAACCAGAACTTGTCGAGCGTGACGCTGCCGCCATTGGCGACATCGGTGAGTGTCACCTTGCCGTCCTCGATGCTCAGGCGTTCGATGGTCAGCGCATCGGGATCGAAACCGACCGCCAAAGCTGGCACTTTCACATGGCCGCCGGCGTCGAGACCGAGCGCCACCTGCGGCCCGACGAGATGCATCTCGCTCGCGCGCCATTCGCCGCGCAGAAGCGGCCCGAGCGCGAATTCCACGGACAACGTGCGGGCCTGCAGCGCCTCGGCACCCTCGCCGATGGCGATGTCGCGCAAGGTCACCTGCGGCGACGGCAACAACCGCGCATCGATGGAACCGGTGACGCGCACATTGACGCCGACAAGATGGGTGGCCTCAGCCTCGAACAGCGACCGGTACGTGCCCCAATCGACGACCAGCGGCCCGACCAGCGCCGCCACCAGCGCCAGGATGAGCGCGATCGCCAATCCGAGCAAAGTCGTCTGCAAAACTGAACTCCCACGCCGGACGGCTCCGGCGCACCGCCGCCTCGATCCCCATATCTACGCTAGTTTGCTTCGGGTTTGGCGGCAATTGTGTGTCACCGGTGACGCATTGATGAGCACGTGGGCTTTAACGCCGTCATTCCGGGGCGCGCCGAAGGCGCGAACCCGGAATCCAGACGCAAGCACCAACTTTGCCACTGGATTCCGGGTTCGTCCGCCGCCGCGCCTCCGGCGCTTCGGCGGCCGCCCCGGAATGACGAGTGATCACACCGCGACGATCTTGCCCGGGTTGAGGATGTTCTGCGGGTCGAGCGCGCGCTTGATCGAGACCATGACGGCGAGCGCGGCCGGGCCGTGCTCTGCCTCCATGTACTTCATCTTGCCCTGGCCGACGCCATGCTCGCCGGTGCAGGTGCCGTCCATGGCCAAAGCACGTTTGACCAGCCGCTCGGACAAGGCCTTGGCGCGCTTGACCTCATCGGCGTCGCTCATGTCGACGAGCAAAGTGAGATGGAAATTGCCGTCGCCGACATGGCCGACGATCGGCGCCATGATGCGGCTCTCGGCGATGTCGGCCTGCGTCTCGGTCACGCATTCGGCCAGCCGCGAAATCGGCACGCAGACGTCGGTCGCCACTATCTGCGCGCCGGGCCTGAGCGCGAAGTTCGACAAAGCGGCGTGATGGCGCGCCTCCCACAATTTGGTGCGGTCCTCAGCGCGCGTCGTCCAGGTGAAGGGCCCGCCGCCAAACTCGGCCGCGATCTCGCCGAAGCGCTCGGACTGCTCGGCAACGGAGGCTTCCGTGCCGTGAAACTCCAGGAACAGCATCGGCACTTCCGGCAAACCGAGCTTGGCGTGCAGGTTGCAGGCGCGCACCTGCAGCGCGTCGAGCAGTTCGATGCGCGCGATCGGAATGCCGGACTGGATGGTGGCGATGGCCGTGTTGCAGCAGGCTTCTACCGAGGGGAACGGACAGGTGCCGCCCGCAATCGCCTCCGGGATGCCGGACAGCTTCAAGGTCAATTGCGTGATGATGCCGAGCGTGCCTTCCGAGCCGACCATCAGGCGGGTGAGATCGTAGCCGGCCGAGGTTTTCTTGGCGCGGCGGGCGGTATCGATCACCTCGCCGAACGCCAGCACAACCTACAGCGCCAGAAAGTTGTCCTACATGGTGCCTTAGCTAACGCCATTGGTGCCGGAGGCGCGCGTCGCCGCCATGCCGCCGAGCGAGGCATCGGCGCCGGGATCAATCGGAAAGAACAAACCGCTGTCGCGCAGATGCTCGTTGAGCGCCTTGCGCGTGATGCCAGGCTCGATGACGCAATCGAGGTCCTCGGCGTGCACGGCGAGCACCTTGTTCATGTCGCGGAAGTCGAGCGACACGCCGCCTTGCGGCGCGTTGACGTGGCCCTCGAGCGAGGAGCCGGTGCCGAAGGCCACGATGGGCATATTGTGCTGCGCGCAGATGCGGACGATCTGCTGCACTTCCTCGGTCGACTGCGGAAAGATGACGGCGTCCGGCGGCTCGTTGGCGATCCAGGTCACGGTGTTGCCGTGCTGCTCGCGCACCGCCTGTGATGTGACGACGCGGTTGTGGCCGAGGGCCTCGGTGAGCGCGGCGATCGTGGCTTGCGTCGCGACGGGGTCGCGCGGGTATTGCTGGCTGATGGCCATCGGAACTGCCCTTACAGGTTGCGGGCGACCGTGGCGAGGATGGCGGACGAGGTCAAGCGCGCGGCGCTCAAGAGTACATGCGGCCGTAGACCGGCGGCTCTTCCTGAGGCTTCGACGTGCTGCTGTTGGCCATGTTCACCGCCCAAGCGACGATCATGAGCCCCAGAACGACCAGAAATGTGCCTCGCGCAAGCCTGCTGAGCATGCTCCGCCTCCCCCTTATTCCGGCGCAGGATACCGAAGGTACGCGTCCAGGGTAACAGATCGTTAACATTTGGTTAACGCTGTGGATAGCTGCCGGCCGGCGCGGAGGTCGCCGGCCACCGGTGGACGCCGCGGCGGCCGCCGTCGTAAGTTTTCCGGCCACTTTCAGCCGCCCGGGAAACGATGCTCGACCGCCCCGACCTCCAGCCGGTGTTCTTTGCGCCCTTCGTGTCGTCGCTGATGCGGGTCGAGCCGCAATGGATCGACTTCAACGGCCATCTCAACATGGCCTATTATCACGTGCTGTTCGACCGCGCGCTGGACGAGGCTTACAACCTGATCGGCATCGGACAGAGTTATCTCAAGGCGAGCGGCCATTCGACCTTCACCGCCGAAGCGCACATCCGCTATTTGCGCGAGATCCACGAGAATGAACCCGTACGGGTTACCTTCCAGCTCCTCGATTACGACGCCAAACGCATCCATTATTTCGAGCAGCTGTTCCACGCGACCGAAGGCTGGCTGTCAGCGACGACCGAAAACATGACGCTGCACGTCGACATGAGCGTGAAGAAGGTCGTCCCCTTCCCGAACGACGTCATGGCCTCACTCGGCCGCATGCACGCCTCGCATGCGCAGTTGCCTACGCCAGAAGCCGCCGGCCGACGCATCGCCATGCCGGACAAGCGCTGAACGTTTGCCGATCGGACCGGGACGGCGACGGCCGCTACCCACATCGTCATGGCCGGGCTTGTCCCGGCCATCCACGCTCTACTCATTAAGAAAGAACGTGGATGCCCGGCACAAGGCCGGGCATGACGGTTGCAAAGCCGTACGAATAACTGGGCTCCGGAGCGCCGCCGACGCGGCGTCCGGAACAACACCTCAGGGCTTGCAGTCCTTCGCATAAGGATCGGCGCTGGCGGTGAGCACCTTCTCGACGATCTCCGTCTGGAACTTGCCGTCGGCGCGCTTGGCGACCTTGGTCAGATAGAAGTCCTCGATCGGATAGCCGTTGACGTTGAATTTGAACGGCCCGCGCAGCGAGACGAAGTCCGCCTTCTTGAGCGCGGCGCGCACCGCGTCCATCTTCGACGTGTCGCCTTTCGTTGCGCGCATCGCGCTGTCGATCAGCATTGCCGCGTCATAAGCCTGCATGGCGTAGGAGGCCGGCACTGCCTTGTAGGCCGCCTCATACTCGGCGACGAACTTCTTGTTCTGCGGATTATCCATGTTCGGCGCCCAGGTGAGCGCGCCGAAGATGCCTTCGGCCGCGTCCTGCAGCACCGGCAGCGTCGCCTCGTCGGCGGTGAAGGCCGACAGGATCGGCAGCTTGCCCTTGAGGCCTGCCTGGTTGAACTGCTTGATCAGGTTGATGCCGAGACCGCCCGGCATGAAGGTGAACAGCGCATCGGGCTTGCTGGCGTTGAGCTTGCTCAGATCGGCCTGGAAATCGAGGCTGTTGAGCGGCACCAGCGACTCTTCGACCAACTCGCCTTTGTACGTGCGCTTGAAACCGGCGAGCGCATCCTTGCCGGCCTGATAGTTCGGCACGATCGCGTAGACGCGCTTATAGCCCTTGTCGGTCGCGACCTTACCCAACGTCTCGTAGATCTGGTCGTTCTGATACGAAGTGACGAAGAAGCTCGCATTGCAGGCACTGCCCGCATAGGACGACGCACCGGCATTGCTGCTGATCAGGATCTTGCCGGCCTCGATCACCGGCTTGTGGATCGCCTGCAGCATGTTGGAGAAGATCGGGCCGACCACGAAATCGACCTTGTCGCGTTCCAAGAGCGCCTTGACCTTCTGGATGGCCACGTCCGGCTTGAGCTCGTCGTCGACGATGAACAGCTCGACGTCCTTGCCGCCCATCTTGCCGCCCAGGTCCTTGACCGCGAGCTCGAAGGCATTCTTCGACTGCTGGCCGAGCACGGCCCCCGGCCCGGTCAACGTATAAATAAGGCCGATGCGGACCTTGTCCTGGGCCGCCGCCGCGTTCGCCGCCAGCAGCAAAGCCGACACCGCTACAAGTCCTCGAAGTCGCAGACGCATCACAAGTCTCCCCTGGCCATTAATGGCATTAGCGTTCGCTATTTGCAGTAGCGTTCGTTATTTGCAGTTTTTGTGCCAGCAGTTGACCGGTTAACGCCTCGGGGAGTCAACCGGGGGCTTTCGATAACCGTCCGACGAGAGACCGGTTGCCGCCGGCACCTAAGGCCTTCATTATTGTCGCCTGTCGTGGCGTAAAGGGCTAGGTGCGATGAAGGCGATTATCGTTGGCGGCGGCATTGGCGGTCTGACCACCGCGCTGATGCTGCACGCGCGCGGCATCGACTGCGAGATTTTTGAGCAGGCCGATGCGGTTCGTGAGCTCGGGGTCGGCATCAACACCCTGCCCCATGCGATCAAGGAGTTGGCCGACATCGGCCTCCTGCCGGCGCTCGACCGTGTCGGCATCCGCACCTACGAACTGTTCTACATGAACCGCAACGGCCAAGAGATCTGGCGCGAACCGCGCGGCACCGAGGCCGGCTTCGAATATCCGCAGTTCTCGATCCACCGCGGCCGCTTGCAGGCCGTCATCTATCAGGCCGTGCGCGCCCGCCTCGGCGAATCCCGCATCCACACCGGCCACCGGTTAGGGGCCTTCACGCAGGACGACGGCGGCGTCACCGCTTACTTCTTCGACCGTGACGGCTCGCACCGCTCGACCGCACGCGGCGACATCCTGATCGGCGCCGATGGCATCCATTCGCTGGTACGTTCGAACCTGTATCCGCAAGAGGGCCCGGCGCGCTGGAACGGCACGATCCTGTGGCGCGGCGCGATTGACTGGCCGCAGTACCTGACCGGCCGCTCGATGGTCATCGCCGGCGGCATGGCGGCCAAGCTCGTCATCTATCCGATCGGCGAAGGCGCGCGCGAAGATCGCCCGCTGACCAACTGGGCGGTGATGGTGAAGGTCGCCGAAGGCGGCGCGCCGCCGAAGAAGGAGGACTGGTCGCGCCTCGGTCGTTTCGAAGACCTGATGCCGCATGTGCAGCGCTTCCACATTCCTTTCGTCGACGCCAAAGCGATGATCGAGGCGACGCCGGAGTTCTGGGAATATCCGTTGTGCGACCGCGATCCGCTGCCGCACTGGTCGCACGGCCGCGTCACGCTGTTAGGGGACGCCGCCCATCCGATGTATCCGGTCGGCTCCAACGGCGCCTCGCAGGCCATTCTCGATGCGCGCTGTCTGGCCGCTCGCTTGCGCGACGCCGATCATGTCGGCCAGGCTCTGTTTGACTATGAGCGCGAGCGGCTGCCGATGACGGCGCAGATCGTGCAGTCGAACCGCTCCGGTGGTCCGGAAGGCGTCATCGACGCGGTTGAAGCGCGCGCGCCGGACGGCTTCGACAACATCGAGGCCGTGCTGTCTTACGAACAGCGCAAGGCGATCGTGCGTGGCTATGCCGCCAAAGCCGGTTTCGCCAAAGAGCAGGTCAACAAGCAGCCGCTCGGGCCCCCGGCCAACGCGGCTTAGTCGTGGGCCTTCGAACGCCCGCTAACCTCTCCCCGTCATCCTGAGGTGCACGGACTTTGTCCCGTCATCCTGAGGTGCGAGCGCAGCGAGCCTCGAAGGATGAACGGCCGAGGAATCAGTGGCCGTCGCCCTTCGAGGCTCGCGCTAAACGCGCGAGCACCTCAGGGTGACGGGACTGATGTTGTGCCTGACGTAGAGCCTGTTGTGCTCTGTCCGGGAGCGATACTGCCTCACATCGGCGGCGGCAGGAAGTTGACCTCATAGCGCGCCGAGAGCGCGACCACGTCCGGCGGGTTCTGCTCCTTCATCGAATGGATCGCCCAGAACAGGTCGTAGAGCTTGCGCGTGGGCGTGACCCAGAAGAAGCACTTGATCGTCTGGTCCGACTTGTTGAACAGGCCGTGCGGGATGCCCATCGGCAGCTTCACCAGATCGCCGGCGGTGGCGACATAGTCGCGGCCGTCGATCACCGCATCGAGCCGCCCCTCGAACATGTAGACGAACTCGTCCTGGGTCGGGTGGATGTGCGGCGGCACGAAGGTGCCGGGCGGGAAGGTGGCGTGCCAGGCGAAGGACTGCTCGGAAAGCTGCTTGGGCACATAGGTCTGGCCCAGGATGCTCCAGACGATGCCGTCGAGTCCCGTATTGGCCTTGGTGATACCGGCCGTCATTGGCTGCATAACTGTTGAACTCCCCTGTTTGCAGGAAGCTTAGAGAAGCGCTCCGGGGAGTTCCAGAAGCCCTTGCGTTGCAGGTTAATAAGCTTCGCGCGCGCCGCGTGACCAAGCGGGGCGCCGATCGCCGGGAAAACACGGGGACCGGGGCACCGCGCATGGCCGCGGCCCTCGAAATCGGGGCCTACGAATGCCATCTTTGGGCTAGACAGAATCGTTTTTTGGCGGCGCCCCCCAGCGGGCCGCCCTCCCCTTGGACAAAATGGCCGAACCGAAGCGTACCCACCCCGTTTCCGTCGCCCCGCAGCCCGCGGCCGGCGGCATTGCTGCCCGTGCGCTAGCCGCGCGGACGAGCAATCTGCCGTATCTCGCGGACCTCAACCCCGAACAGAAGGAAGCCGTCGAAACGCTGGACGGCCCGGTACTGGTCTTGGCGG
>JANLJK010000068.1 GCA_029255525.1 Pseudolabrys sp. | reverse complement strand
TGAGGGAGCGTCCGTCGCGACCGGCCGCTTTGCCGTCCGTGATCGAGATGGCTTCGGCGGGGCAACCAAGCTGTGCCGCGGCGGCGGTGCGGATCGCTTCAAGAAGTTTCTTAGCAGACTCGAGAATAGCCGAGCCGCCCATCACCACAGCGCGCGAGTGATAGGTGCCGAAACCTTCCTCGACCAAGGTGGTCGAGCCGTGCAGCACGCGGAAATGATCGAAGGGCAACGACAGCGCGTCGCCGGCAATCTGCGCGAACACGGTCTCCAGCCCCTGGCCGAGCGCCGAGGAACCCATGCCGATGGTGACGGTACCGTCCGCTTCCAGCGTCAGGCGCGCGTTCTCGCGGGGACCGGCGCCACCGCTCTCGACGAAGCACACCGCAGCGATGCCGTGATAGCGGCCGTCGATGCGCTTGCCCTGCAGGTGCTTTTTGGCGTCCCAGCCGATTTCCTGCAGGCAACGGTCGAAGGTCGCGTGATAGTCGCCGTTGTCGTAGGCGGTCTCGCTCTCGTAGGGGACGAGTTGGCCGATCGAATAAGGTAGCTCGGCTTCCGTGATCAGGTTCTTTTTGCGGAAGGCGACTGGATCTATGCCGAGGTCTCGCGCGGCCATGTCCATCAGCCGTTCGCGGAAGAAGTTTGCCTCGAAGCGGCCGGGCGCGCGATAGGTGCCGACCGGCGTCTTGCTGGTCATGAAGGCGGCGACTTCGACTTCGATGCTGGGAACGCGGTAAGGCCCGTGCAGGAACTGCGCGGCCTTGGCCGGCACCACGCCGCCATTGGTGCGGATATAGGCGCCCATGTCGCCGAAGATCTTGCCGCGGATGCCGAGGAGGGTGCCGTCGCGCCGGCAGGCGATCTCCAACTCGCAATCCATCTCGCGCGAGTGATTGATGGTGAGCAGATGCTCGCGTCGGTCCTCAATCCATTTCACCGGACGGCCGACATGGCGCGCGGCGAAGGGGATGAGGAAATCTTCCGGATAGAACTCGCCGCGTACGCCGAAGCCGGCGCCGACGTCGAGTTCTATCATGTCGATCGCTTTCTCCGGCAGTTCCATCATGCGCGCCAGCGCACGCCGATTGAAGAACGTAACCTTGGTCGCGCCGCTGACGATCAGCCGCCCGGTGTTCCATTCGGCGACCAGGCCGCGCGTCTCCATCGGCACTGCGGTGTGGCGGTGAGCGCGGAACGTCTCGCGGCGCACGTAGTCGGCGTTGGCGAAGGCTGCCTTCGCGTCACCGATGCTGCGCGAATAGCGCACGGCGACATTGGAGCCGTTGTCTTCGAACAGCAGGGACTGGTCGGATTCGGCACTGCGCCAATCGGCAACGGCATCAAGCGGATCGATGTCCAAGGCGATGGCTTCGAGCGCATCCTCGGCGATGGCGCGGCTGTCGGCGAGGATGACCGCGATCGGCTCCCCGACATAGCGCACCTTGTCCTTGGCAATGACCGGTTGGAGATACTTCTCAAAGCCCGGGATCGGCGCGAGCCGTAGCGGAATGGTAGGGATCGTTTCGCCAATATCGGCGGCGCTGATGACCGCGCGGACGCCGGGCATCGCCAACGCGGCGCTAGCGTCGATGCTGGAGATCCGCCCATGTGCGACTGAGCTGCGCAGGATGGCGGCGTGCAGCGTGCCTTCCGGCTCATAGTCATCGACATAGGTGCCAGTGCCGGTCAGGAAGCGGAAATCTTCCGCCCGCTCGACCTCCTGGCCGACGAGTGTGTTAAGCGCCACGGTCATCGGGCGACCTTGGCGTGCTTGGTGTTCTTGGCGTAAGCCGCGCGCGCGTCGAGCACGGCTTCGACAATGGTGACGTAGCCCGTGCAGCGGCAGAGATTGCCCGACAGGACATCGCGGATGCGTTCTTCATCCGCGTCCGGCTCCTCGCTGAGCAAAGCGTGTGCGGTTGTCAGGATGCCCGGTGTGCAGAAGCCGCATTGCAGCGCATGGTGCTTGCGGAAGCTGGCCTGTAGCGGGCTGAGCTCGGTGGGGTTTGGCGCCAAGCCTTCGACGGTCGTGATCTGCGTGCCATCGGCCTGTACCGCTAGCGTCAAACAGGAGCGTACGGCCGCGCCGTCGATGATCACCGTGCAGGCGCCGCAGACGCCATGCTCGCAGCCGACATGCGTGCCAGTGGCTTGAAGCTTATGCCGCAGGCAATCGGCCAGTGTGGTGCGCGGCTCGACGTCGGCCTGAACTGCCTTGCCGTTGAGTGTGAAAGAAGTTGTGACGGTGGTCATCACGCTTGCTCCGCAAGCTGCAATCCGGCGGCGCGGGCGAGGGCGCGCTCGACCAGGACACCCAGGAGCGAGCGGCGATAATCGCCCGGCGCGTGAATATCGTCGTCCGGCGACACGCTGGCGGCGGCTGTTGCGGCGGCCTCGCGCACGAGTGCTTCATCGACGACGCGCCCGGCAAGCAACTGCTCCAGCGACTTCAGCCGGATAGGCCGGTCGGCGACGCCGATGGCGCCGACATGCGGATCGACAACGTGCGCATCGGTATCGAGATCGTAATACAGCGCCACGCCGGCGAGTGCGAAATCGCCGCGACGCCGCGCGAACTCTTCAAAAGCCCAGCGCCGGCCATGTTTCCAGGTGGGCAGGCGCACAGCCGCGATCAGTTCTTCAGCCGCCAGCGCGGTTGTCAGTGAGCCGGTGAAGAACTCCTCGGCGCGCACGCTACGTCGTCCTTGCGCGCCCGCGATAATGATCTCGGCGTCGCAGGTGGCGGCGATGCCCGGCATTTCCGCGGCCGGATCGGCATGCGCCACACTGCCGCCGACCGTTCCCCGGTTGCGGATCTGATAATGCGCAACGTGTCGGATTGCAGCAGCCAACAAGGGATGCGCTGCCGCGAGTTCGGCATGGCGCTCGATATCGCGCCAACGCACGAGGGCGCCGAGTGAAATGCCGTTTTCGTCGATATCGATTGAATTAAGGCCCTGAATACGCGTGATATCGACGAGCATGCTGGGCGCTGCGAGGCGAAAGGCCAGCATCGGCATCAAGCTTTGCCCGCCGGCAATGGCTTTCGCGTCGCCGTTGTGCTGCGCAAGCAGTGCGATTGCCTCTTCGAGGCTCGCCGGTCGCGCGTATTCGAAAGGCGGTGGCTTCATCAGAACGCAATGTTCAAGTTGACTTCACTTCGGCGAGATCGTTAGCATACACACATTCTCGGGGGATGAGCAAATGCTCGGCCGATGCGTCCATGAGATTGTCCGCGTTCACGCGGGCTTTGACGCGTTCTTCCGTGAGTTTGCCGACTTCGATCTTCCACAAACAAGGAACGCTGTTCCTCTGATCGAGTGGCTGCACGCCGGGTCGCGTCGCTCTGATCCAACTCGTGAGTGTGCTCAATGAAGAACGCTAATCGTCGTTGTATGACTCGTCGCCGCATGTTGCAGGCGACGGCCGCGTTTACCGCGGCTTCACCATTCCTCGTCACGCGCGCCTATGCGGCGTGGCCGGATCGACCGGTGAAGCTGTTGGTGCCATTTGGCGCCGGCGGTCCGGTCGACGTGATCGCGCGCCTGCTGCAGCCGATGCTCAGCGAGGAACTGAAGGCCAACATGTTCATCGAGAACAGAGTGGGTGCGGCTGGAAGCATCGGCGTCGGTGTGGCGGCACGGTCGGAGCCGGACGGCTATACGGTGCTGGTGACGTCGAACACCATCATCATCAATCCGATGCTGTACAAATCCGTTCCCTATGATCTGGAGAAGGATTTCACGCCGCTCGTCGATATGGCGGGCTCGCCGACGGCCTTCACCGTCAATCCCAAGCTTGGCGTGAACACGGTCGCGGAATTTGTGGCGCTGGCGAAGGAGAAGAAGGGCGCGCTCAACTACGGCAGCGCCGGTTTCGCGACTCCGTCGCATCTGGCTGGCGAGTTCTTCAAGAATCGCGCCGGCATTCAAATGGCGCACGTGCCGTTCAATGGTGCGGGCCCGGCCAATCAGGCACTACTCTCCGGCACGGTCGATATGGTGTCGGGCGCGCTGCCCGGTGCGCACCCGCACATCGTCGCCGGCACGCTGAAAGGCATCGCGGTGACGGGCGAGAAGCGCTGGTTCGATTTGCCGAATGTCCCGACCATGGTGGAGGCGGGGTATCCGGGGTTCGTGCTCGATACGTACGTCATGATGCTGGTGCCGTCGAAGACGCCGCCGGAGATCGGCGAGAAATTGTCCGCCGCGACGCAGAAGGTGCTGACGAAGCCGGAGATACAGGCCAAGTTGCGCACCGTGGGCCTTGAAGCGACCGCGGGCGGCCAAGCCGATCTGAAAGCGCGCATCACGCGCGAACTGCCGCTGTGGCGCGAAGTGGTCAAGGTGGCCGGTATCGAGCCGCAATAACGGTTCGTCCGGATTTAAGAACGCCTAACGTCTGTAATTTGGCCTCGTCACCTCCCGCGCTGCCTGCGCGGGAGGTGATGCGCGTTTGATCATGTTCCGCACCGGACGTCTGTTGCATCGGCCGGACGCATTGGTATCATTTATAATACAAAGTCTGGCGCGCCCAAGGGCGCAGGCGTGGTGATGGTGTCATGCGGCAAGCAACAGTCGTTATCGTCGGCGCCGGTCCGGTCGGTCTGACCGCGGCGCTGCTGCTGGGACATCAGGACATCCGGGTCACCGTGCTTGAGGCGGAGAGCGCCATTTCGGACGATTTGCGCGCCTCGACCTTCCATCCGCCGACGCTCGACATGATGGCGCCCTACGGCATCACCGCCCGCATGCTGGAGGAAGGCCTGATCTGCCCGACCTGGCAGATCCGCATGCATCCAACCGGCGACCGCGCCGTGTTCGATCTTTCGGCACTGGCCGGCGAGACCGATCATCCGTACCGGCTGCAATGCGAGCAGTCGAAGTTCGGCCAGTTCCTTCTGGATGCCGTCGGCGCGCTGCCGAACGTGACCGTGCGTTTCTCGACGCAGGTCACCGGGCTGCGGCAGGACGGCGACAAGGTATATGTGAACACACAGTCGCCCGCGGGCGCGGAGGTTCTCACCGCCGACTATTGTATCGGCGCGGACGGCGCCCGCAGCACGATCCGCCGCCTGCTCGACATCGACATGGCCGGCGACATCTATCCGGAAACCACCATCCTGGCGACGACCCGGTTTCCGTTCCACGAGCACTTGGACGACCTGTCGAACGTGTCCTACTGCTGGAAGCCGGGCGGCACGTTCAGCCTGCTCCGCTTGCCGGATCTCTGGCGCGTGAGTCTGCATCCGCGCGAGGGTGTGTCGGTCGAGCAGGCGATGACGCCGGAGGTGCAGCAGGAGATGCTGCACGACATCGTGCCCGAGGCCGGCGATATCGAGGTGTTGAAGACACGGCCTTATCGCATCCACCGGCGGCTGGCCGCGGCCTATCGCCAAGGCCGCGTATTCCTGGCCGGCGACGCCGCCCATCTCAACAGCCCCTCCGGCGGCATGGGAATGAACGGCGGTATCCATGACGCCTTCAATCTCTGTGAAAAGTTCATCGCTGTGCTGACCGAAGGCGCGGACGTATCGATACTCGATCGTTACGAGCGCCAGCGCCGCCCGGTCGCCGAGGAAGAGATCATCCAGCAGGCGCACCGCAACCGGTCGCGCATGCGCGAGCACGATCCGGAGCGCCGCCGCGCAATCCTGGACGACTTGCAGCGCACGACCTCGGATCCGGTAAAGCTGAAATCCTATCTGATGAAATCGTCGATGATCGACGGTTTGAGGCGCGCCGCCGCGACCGCCTGACCGTAAATCCAACCACGACTTGCCGGGGCAAGGAGAGGTTATGAAATCGAGAGTCCATGGTTTTGCGGCCGCGGTGTTGTGCGGCATCGCATGTGTTGTCGCGTTGCTGGTCGCGCCTGCCTTAGCCGTCGACGATTTTCCGTCGCGACCGGTCACGATCATCGTGCCGTTTCCGCCGGGCGGCTCGTCCGATATCGTCATGCGGATCGCGTCGCAAAAAGCGTCCGAGAGCCTCAAGCAGCCGATCATTATCGAGAACCGGCCCGGCGGCGCCGGCAATGTCGCCGCGGTGACGATCAAGCATGCGACGCCCGACGGCTATCTGCTGATGATGGGCCACACCGGCACCCACGCCATCAATGCCACACTTTACACCAACCTGAGCTTCGATCCGGTGAAGGACTTCCAGCCGATCGTGCCGCTGATTTCCTTCAACAACATCCTGCTGGTGCCGGAAGGAAGCCCGGTCAAATCGGTCAAGGAACTGGTCGCATTGGCCAAGTCGAAGCCGGAGGGCCTGAGCTACGCCTCGCAGGGCGTCGGCACCGGTGGACACCTGTTGGGTGTTTTGCTGGCCAAGCACGCCGGCATCAAGCTGCTGCATGTGCCGTATCGCGGCATCGCGCCGGCGGCGGTCGATGCGGTCGCCGGCCGCGTCGATATGCTGTTTTCCTCTTACCTCTCGTCGGCGAGCTACATCGAAGGTGGCAAGCTGCGCATGCTGGCGATCGCCGGCAGCGAGCGTCACCCGGGCATTCCGAACGTGCCGACCTTGGCGGAAGAGGGTTTCCCGGACGTGCAGATGCAGCAATGGTTCGGCCTGTTTGCGCCGGCCGGCACGTCACGTCCGGTCGTCGACAAGCTCAACGCCGCTTTCGTCGCCGCGCTGAACAGCGAAGAAGTGAAGAGCAGGGTGTTGCCGCAGGTCGCTATCGTCATTCCTGGGACGCCAGAGGATCTGGCCGCCATGGTGTCGCGCGACATGGTCAGGCTCGGACAGGTCGTCAAGGACTCCGGCGCGCAGATCGCGCAATGATCGGATCATGAGCATGTCGCTGGAATACGCACCGCGCGGTCTTGTCGGCATGTTGACGCCGCAGGCCAACACGACCGTGGAGCCGGAATTCAATCTGCTTTGGCCGGCGGGCGTCGGCATGATCAATGCGCGACTCATGAGCGACGGCAAGACACTTGCCGCGCGGTTGGTCGATTATTTCGACACCTACGAGACTTCGCTGCGGCAATTCGCCAATGCGCCGATCGGGGTCGCGGCGGCGGCCTGTACCGGCGCATCCTATCTCGCCGGTCACGCGCGCGAGGCGGCGCTGGTGGCCGACATCGAAGCGCGGCACGGCTTTCCCTTCATCACCGCGGCCTTGGCGGTGGTCGATGCGTTGACCGTGCTGAAGGCGAAGCGGATCGGGCTGGTGTCGCCTTATCCGGACGACCTGAACGCGGCGAGCATCGGCTACTGGCAGAGCCACGGTTTCGAGGTGACGGATGTCGCGCGCACGCTCAATGACGAGAGTACCTTCCATCCGATCTACAGCCTGAGCGGATCGAACGCGGGACGCGCGCTGCAAGAGCTTGAGCCAAAGACGCTCGACGCCATCGTGATGCTCGGCACCGGCATGCCGACGCTTCGGCCAATGGCGGCGGCGATTGGCTGGGGCGGGGCGCCGGTGATGTCGTGCAATCTCTGTCTGGCCTGGCGCGCCGTCACGGCGCTCGATGGCGCAACGCCGAGCGCCGACACGCTCAATAGCTGGCTGCGCGGCGAGCCTTGGGCCGCGCGCCTGTCGCGTTAGCCGCCGCTGGCGCGTTCCGCCGACGCCACGGTATTGGCGAGCAGCATGGTCACCGTCATCGGGCCGACGCCGCCCGGCACTGGCGTGATGTAGGAGACTTTCTCCTTCAATCCCTCGAAATCGGTGTCGCCGACGAGGCGGCCGTTCGGCAGGCGATTGATGCCGACGTCGATGACGACCGCGCCGGTGCGCACCATTTGCGGCAGGATCAGGTTAGGCTTACCGGCAGCGACGACAAGAATGTCGGCGAGGATGGTGAACTGAGCGAGGTCGCGCGTCTTGGCGTGACAGATGCAGACGGTGGCATCGCGCTGCATCAACATCAGCGCCATCGGCTTGCCGACGATATTGCTGGCGCCGACGACGACGACGTTCTTGCCTTCGATCTCGATGCCTTCGTGCTCCAAGAGCTTGACCACGCCGTAGGGGGTGCAGGGCGGGAACACCGTATCGCCGACGACGAGCCCACCGACATTATAGAGATGGAAACCGTCGACATCCTTATCGGCCGAGATGGTCTGTAGGACCTGCGCGATGGCAAAATGCGGCGGCAGCGGCAGTTGCACCAGGATGCCGTGAATGTCGTCGCGCTTGTTCAGCTCAGCGATCGTGTCGAGTACCTGCTGCGGCGCGGCGTCAGCGGGAAAACTATATTTGAACGACTGGATGCCGACCTCGGCGCAGGCCCGCATTTTGTTGCGGACATAGACGGCGGAAGCCGGATTATCGCCGACCATGATCACGGCCAGGCCCGGCGTGATGCCGCGCTCCCGCAGCTTGGTGACGCGGGTGGCGATGTCGGTGCGGATTTTGGCTGAGACGGCGACGCCGTCGATGATCTTCGCGGTCATAGCTGAGGGGCTACCAAGGCTTTCGATGAGGGTTGCAACGCGCGGTTAATGCGTGGCGATGATCTGGTGGACGCCGTCCTTCGGTTCGGTCCAAGTCAGCTCGCCGCGCTCCACCATGTAGTTCACATGCGCCAGGACCTCGCTGAAGGCGAAGCCCATCTCGTGCGGCGTGAGTGTGTGATGGAAGACGACGGGCACGATGTCGGCGGCCGACCGCGGCGTATTGCGGCAGGCTTCGGCGATCGCGGCGCAGCGCTGGTCATGATGCGCGATCAGTTCGTCGATACGCGTGTGCGCGCCATAGAACGGCAACTGATGGCCAGGCAGGACGAGCGCTTCCGGCGCGACGACGGCCTTGAGCGCCGTCAGAGAGCGGATATAGAGGCCGAGCGGATCGCCCTCCGGCTCGACCGGCCAGATGCTAATGTTCGGTGTGATTTTGGCCAGTACCTGATCGGCGGCGAGGAAGAGCTTTTCCT
>JANLJK010000067.1:6523-8904 GCA_029255525.1 Pseudolabrys sp. | reverse complement strand
GGTGGACGTAGACCGCGTGGTTGCGCGGCAGGTCGTTGCCGAGCTGGCGGATCGCTTCGAAGAACGGCAGGCCCTCGATGTCGCCGACCGTGCCGCCGACCTCGACCAGCACGAAGTCGAAGCCGTCATTGCCATCGCGGACGAAGTCCTTGATGGCGTTGGTGACGTGCGGGATCACCTGGATGGTGGCGCCGAGATAGTCGCCGCGCCGCTCCTTGGTGAGGATGTCCTGATAGATGCGGCCGGTGGTGATGTTGTCCTGCTTGGTGGCGGGACGGCCGGTGAAGCGCTCGTAGTGGCCGAGGTCGAGGTCGGTCTCGGCGCCGTCGTCGGTGACGAAGACCTCACCGTGCTGATAGGGCGACATCGTGCCCGGATCGACGTTGAGATAGGGGTCGAGCTTGCGCAGGCGGACCTTGTAGCCCTGCGCCTGGAGGACGGCGCCGAGCGCCGCCGATGCGAGACCTTTGCCGAGCGAGGAGACCACGCCGCCGGTGATGAAAATGTACCGCGCCATGGGGCTTAACCTTTAGTCCCCGCGAATCGATTCGACGAGCGCGAAAAGCACTTCCCCGCCATGCGCCTGTGCGCAGCCTGTGGAATTTCAAATTTTACCGACGCTTGCATCACTCTCTTCACGTTCTCGTCTATCCCATAACGCGGAAGGGCCGGATTTCCCCGGCCCTTCCTGAACCCGCTTATTGCGACTGCGGCACTTGCGGCCCGGATGGTGCGGCGGGCGCCGCCGGCGGACCGCCTTGTAACTGGTTGAGCAGACCGCCCGAGCCGCCGCCCAGCGGCGGCGCGCCGCCCGGAGCGGGCGCAGTCGGTGCACCTGGGGTACCGAGAATCGAAGTCGGCGCACGATTGACGCCGGCGAGGATCGACAGGATCAGGCTGGTCACGAAGAACAGCCCAGCCAAGATCGCGGTTGCGCGCGTGAGCACGTTGGCCGTGCCGCGGCTGGTCATGAATCCACCACCGCCGCCGCCGCCGATGCCGAGCCCGCCGCCTTCCGAGCGCTGCAGAAGCACGACGCCGATCAGGGCGAGCACCAACATCAGATGGATGACAATGATCACGTGCTGCATTGGGTCAAAATCCGTTCAAAAGCCGCGTGAGGGCGACCCGCAAGGCGGCGCCGCGCGCTCCATATAGGAATTCGGGGCGGTCTCTACACGATCACCACAGCGATTTCCACCCTTCCGGGCGCGGCTGAGGCCTACCGGTAAACCCCGGCAATGCCGAGGAAATCCTCGGCCTTGAGGCTGGCGCCGCCAACCAGGGCGCCGTTCACGTCCGGGATCGTCAGGAGTTCGCCGGCGTTGGAGGGCTTCACCGACCCGCCGTAAAGGATTCGGACCCGCACTCCTTCCGCCCCGAAACGGGTCTTCAGACACTGGCGGATGAAGGCATGGACCTCGGCCACGTCCGCCGCCGTCGGCGTCAGGCCGGTGCCGATGGCCCAGACCGGCTCGTAGGCGACCACCAGATTCGCGTCCGTCGCCCCCTCCGGCAGCGAGCCGTCGAGCTGGCCGCCGACCACGTCGAGCGTTTTGCCCGCCTCGCGCTCGGCGCGCTGCTCGCCGACGCAGACGATGGCGGTGAGGCCAGCCCGCCAAGCCGCCTCGGCCTTGGCGCGCACTTGTGCATCACTCTCATGATGATCCGTGCGGCGCTCGGAATGGCCGACAATGACGGCGCTCGCACCCGCGTCCTTGAGCATTTCCGCGGCAATATCGCCCGTATGCGCGCCGGACGCCTTGGCATGGCAGTCCTGGCCGCCGATGGTCATCCCCGAGCCTCTGGTCGCCTGGGCGAAGGCCGTGATCAAAGTCGCGGGCGGGCAGACCATCAGATCGGCCCCAATCGCCCCCGCCTCCGCAATCATCTTGCTAAGCTCGGCCACCGAGGCCGAAAGCCCGTTCATTTTCCAGTTGCCCGCCACCAGCGGGCGAATCACCGCCGTCGCCATATCGTGTAAGTCCTTTTTCCGCCTCGCGGTTATCAGAGGCGCCGCGGCCGCGCCAGAGCGCCCGATAAGCGCCCCTTGGTCGCAGCCGATCTCTCTTGAGTTGCAACGAGTTGACCCGGGCCTTAAAAGAGCCCGCTCAGCCCTCCTTTTAGCTTATCGCTACGCTCAGTCAGGGAAGAAACGCGCGCATGCTTCGCGGTATCCACAAAGCCTCCTCCACCTGGCTCGGCAAAGCCCTGATGGCCGCCGTCATGGGCGTCCTGGTGATCAGCTTCGCCATCTGGGGCATCGGCGACATCTTCCGCGGCTTCGGGCGCAATTCAGTGGCCAAAATTGGCGGCACCGAAATCTCGATCGAGCAATTCCGCCAGTCTTACACCGACCGCCTGCAACAGCTTGGCCGCCC
>JANLJK010000067.1:4465-6513 GCA_029255525.1 Pseudolabrys sp. | reverse complement strand
CGCCCGGTGCTGCCCGACCAGGCGCGCGCGCTCGGCCTCGACCGGCAGATTCTCGGCCAGATGGTCGCGGAGACCACGCTCGACGAAGAGTCGCACAAGCTGCGGCTCGGCCTGTCCGACAAGGACATCGCCCAGCGCATCACCGACGATCCGAGCTTCAAGGGCATCAACGGCCAGTTCGACCGTGACCGCTTCCAGCAAATCATTCGTAACGCCGGCTATACCGAAAGCCGCTTCGTCGACGAGCAACGCCGCGTCCTGTTGCGCCGGCAGATCGCCCAGAGCGTAAGCGGCGACCTGCGCGTGCCCGACACCATGATGCGGGCGATCAACCAGTTCCAGAACGAGCGCCGCGATGTCGATTATCTGGCGCTCGGCCCGGCGCAGGCCGGCGATGTGCCGCAGCCCACGCCCGAAGAACTCACCAAATATTTCGAGGACCGCAAGGTGCTGTTCCGCGCGCCGGAATATCGCAAGGTCGTGCTGCTGAGCCTGTCGCCGGCCGATCTCGCCAAGCCGGCCGAGGTCACGGACGCTGACGCCAAGGCCGATTACGAGAAGCGCAAGGAAACCTTCGGCAAGCCGGAGAAGCGCGAACTGCGCCAGATGGTGTTCGCGAACGAAGCCGACGCCGTCACGGCGCGCGAGAAGATCGCCAAGGGCGCGACCTTCGACGACATCGCCAAGGAGCGCGAGCTCAAGGCCTCCGATACCGATATCGGCATGGTGGCGAAGTCCGACATCATCGATCCCACCGTCGCCGACGCCGCCTTCGCGCTCAAGCCGGGCGAGGTCAGCCAACCGGTGAAGGGCCGTTTCGGCACCGTGCTGCTCGTCGCCGGCAAGATCGAGCCGGGCGAGCAGAAGAGCTACGAAGACGTGGCGTCGCAGATCAAGCAGGAACTCGCCGAAAGCCGCGCCCGCACCGCGATCAGCGAATTGCGCGACAAGATCGAGGACGAACGCGCCGGCGGCTCCACCCTCGCCGAAATCGCCAAGAAGTTCGGCCTGAAGGCTGTCGCCATCGACGCCATCGACCGCTCCGGCCGCGGCCTCGACGGCAAACCGGTCACCGACGTGCCGACCAATCCGAACGTCGTCAACGCCGCCTTCACCAGCGACGTCGGCGTCGACACCGAGGCCCTGCAACTGCCGAACGGCGGCTTCCTCTATTTCGACGTAACCGGCGTCACCCCGTCGCGCGACCGCACGCTCGATGAGGTCAAGGATCAGGTCGCCACGCGCTGGCGCGACGACGAGATCGCCAAGCGGCTGAAGGCCAAGGCCGACGATCTGTTGGCCAAGCTCAAGGCCGGCGCGACGTTGGCGCAGGTCGCCGGCGACAACGGCCTCAAGGTCGAAACCCTCAAGGACCTGCAGCGCGGCCGCAGCGCGCCGAATGTGCCGGCGAAACTGACCGACGCGGTGTTCACCACCGCGAAGAACGCCGACGGCAGTGCCGAGGGCGACAGCGCCACCCAGCGCTTCATCTTCCGCGTGACCGAGGTGACACAGCCAACCTTCGATCCGAACGACGCGCAGGGCAAGGCAATCGCAACCCGGCTGCAGAACTCCTACGCCGACGACGTCATCGGCGAGTACATCGCCAAGCTTGAGACCGACTATGGCGTCAGCATCAATCAGGCCGCGCTGAACCAGGTTGTCGGCGGCGCAACAGAATAGGCCATGCAGATCGAGCCGTCGGAGCAAGCCTTCGCCGATCGCTACGCGCGCGGCGAAGCACAGGTCGTCTGGACCACGCTCGTTGCCGATCTGGAGACGCCGGTCTCGGCCTTCCTGAAGCTCGGCGGCGGCAAACCGATGAGCTTCCTCCTCGAGTCGGTGGAAGGCGGCGCGGTGCGCGGCCGCTATTCGATCATCGGTCTCGACCCCGACCTGATCTGGCGCGCCAATGGCACGACGGCAGAAATCAACACGCACGTGCGCAGCGCGCCTGACACCTTCACGCCCTGCGCCGAGCTGCCGCTCGCGGCGCTGCGCACGCTGATCAAGGACAGCCGCATCGCGCTGCCCGAGGACCTGCCGCC
>JANLJK010000067.1:0-4365 GCA_029255525.1 Pseudolabrys sp. | reverse complement strand
CGCGCGCTGCGGCGGACCAATCCGGCGCCCTTCTTGTATTTCCTCGACTTCGGCACCTTCGCGGTCGCCGGCTCAAGCCCCGAAATCCTGGTGCGCGTGCGCGATGACGTCGTCACCATCCGCCCGATCGCCGGCACCAGGCCACGCGGCGCCACGCCGCACGAGGACAAAGCACTCGAAGACGAACTGCTCGCCGATCCGAAAGAACGCGCCGAGCACCTGATGCTGCTCGACCTCGGCCGCAACGATGTCGGCCGCGTCGCATCGATCGGCAGCGTGACCGTGACCGACAAGTTCTTCATCGAGCGCTACAGCCAGGTGATGCATATCGTGTCCAACGTCGAGGGCACGCTCGACAAGAAGCACGACGCCCTCGATGCGCTGGCCGCCGGTTTCCCGGCCGGCACCGTATCGGGCGCGCCGAAGGTGCGGGCGATGCAGATCATCGACGAGCTGGAAAAGGAAAAGCGCGGCCTCTATGCCGGCTGTGTCGGCTATTTCTCGGCCGCCGGCGAGATGGACACCTGCATCGTCTTGCGCACGGCGCTGATCAAGGACGGCAAGATGTATGTGCAGGCCGGCGCCGGCATCGTCGCCGATTCAAATCCGGATGCCGAGCAGCAGGAATGCGTCAACAAGGCGAAGGCGTTGTTCCGCGCCGCCGAGGAGGCCCGCCGCTTCGCCAGCCAAGCCAAGCGCGGGCAGTGAGACTCTAAGGGAGACATGCGATGAGCCACGACCATCACGATCATGACCACCCGCACGACCATGACCACGAGCCGAAGTGGAAGCACGACGGCGTGCGCGTGATCCCGGGTAATTCGCTCGACGGTAACACCGCGCAGACGCAGGGCATGGACCGCAAGGCGGCGATCAACTACGCCCGCGTCGGCGCGCAGAAGATCTGGGCCGGCACCGTCAACATCCATCCGAACGCCAAGACCGGCGCGCATCATCATGGGCCGCTCGAAAGCGTGATCTACGTGCTGCGTGGCAAGGCGCGCATGCGCTGGGGCGAGAACCTCGAATTCACCGCTGAAGCCGGCCCGGGCGATTTCATCTACGTGCCGCCTTACGTGCCGCACCAGGAGATCAACGCGAGCCCCGACGAAGTTTTGGAGTGCGTGTTGGTGCGCTCGGACAACGAGGCGGTCGTGGTCAATCTCGACATCGAGCCGGCGGAAAAGCCGGAGAACGTCGCCTGGATCGATCCGATCCATAAGGGCTAACCCTCTCCCGCCGCCCTGCTTGACCCCCTGCCGGGGGGCGGCCTAAGACCCCTCCGTCCGGGCCAACACCATGATCATTCTGATCGACAACTACGACAGCTTCACCTTCAACCTCGTCCACTACCTGGGCGGGTTGGGGGCGGATGTCGTTGTGCATCGCAACGATAAGATCACCGCCGACGAGGTGCTCGCCGCCGATCCCGACGCCATCGTGCTCTCGCCCGGCCCCTGCACCCCAAACGAGGCCGGCATCTGCCTCGATTTGATCGACAAGGCGGCCGAGACGATCCCGCTCTTGGGTGTCTGCCTCGGCCACCAGGCGATAGGCCAAGCCTTTGGCGGCAAGGTCGTGCGCGCGCCCGTGCCGGTGCATGGCAAGCTCGCCGACATCACTCACACCAACAGCGGCGTCTTTCGCGGTATCAACGGTCCGTTCAAGGCGACGCGTTATCACTCACTGGTGGTCGAGCGCGCGAGCCTGCCGCAAGGGCTCACGGTCAATGCCGAAACCGACGGCCTGATCATGGGCATGATGCACACCAAACTGCCGGTGCACGGCGTGCAATTTCATCCCGAAAGCATCGCTTCGGAACACGGTCATCTGATGCTGAAGAATTTTCTCGATCTCGCCGCCGACTGGAACGCGCGAACCGGCCGCAGGCCCACGCCTGTGCCCGCGCGTCCGACGGCCGCACTGCACGTAGCCGGTTGAAGGGGCGCCGATGGCCAACGAACTCAAGGCGCTCATCGCCAAGGTCGCGACCGGCGCAAGCCTCACCCGCGAGGAATCCGCGGCGGCCTTCGACAGCATGATGTCGGGCGAGGCGACACCGTCACAGATGGGCGGCCTGTTGATGGGCTTACGCGTGCGCGGCGAAACCGTCGACGAAATCACCGGCGCAGTCACCACCATGCGCGCCAAGATGCTCGGCGTGAAGGCGCCTCGCGACGCGGTCGACGTCGTCGGTACCGGTGGCGACGCCTCGGGCTCCTACAATATCTCGACCTGCGCCTCCTTCATCGTTGCCGGCGCTGGCGTGCCGGTCGCCAAGCACGGCAACCGCGCGCTGTCGTCGAAGTCCGGCGCCGCTGACGTCTTGCAGGCGCTGGGGGTGAAGATTGATCTCAATTCCGAGCAGGTCGGCCGCTGCATCCGCGACGCCGGCATCGGCTTCATGTTCGCGCCGGCGCATCATCCGGCCATGAAGAACGTCGGCCCGACCCGGGTCGAACTCGGCACGCGCACCATCTTCAACCTGCTCGGGCCGCTGTCGAACCCGGCCGGCGTCAAGCGGCAGATGGTCGGCACCTTCTCCAAGCACTGGACCGAGCCGATGGCGCAAGTGCTGAACAATCTCGGCTCGGAAAGTGTCTGGGTCGTGCACGGCTCCGACGGCCTCGACGAGATCACCACGTCCGGCCCGACCAGCGTCGCCGAACTCAAGGGCGGCAAGGTGCGTTCTTTCGAGGTGACGCCGGAAGAAGCAGGCTTGAAGCGCGTGAAGCCGGAGGCGCTGCGCGGCGGCGATGCGGCGCATAACGCGGCCGCCCTGCTCGCAGTGCTGCAAGGCAAAGACGGGCCGTTCCGCGAGGTGGCGATCATGAATGCCGCCGCGGCGCTGATCGTGGCCGGTAAGGCCGAGACACTGAAGGACGGCGCGGCCTTGGCCGCCAAGGCGATCGACACGGGCGAAGCCGAGGGCCGGCTCGACCGGCTCATCGCCATCTCCTGCGCGTTGGAGGACTGAGGCTGTCATGTCCGACATCCTGACCAAAATCGAGGCCTACAAGCGCGAGGAGATCGCGGCCGCCAAGCGCTCAAAGTCGCTCGCGGTGCTGGAGGCCGAGGCCAAAGCGCAGCCGGCGCCGCGCGGCTTCCTGAAGGCCATCGAGCGGCGCATCGCTACCAATACCTACGCCCTGATCGCCGAGATCAAGAAGGCGAGCCCGTCCAAAGGCCTGATCCGGGCCGACTTCGACCCGCCGGCACTGGCCAAAGCCTATGAGGCCGGCGGCGCGACCTGCCTCTCCGTGCTGACCGACGCGCCGTCGTTCCAGGGCCGGCCGGAGTTCTTGACCCAAGCGCGGGTAGCGACCCAATTACCTTGTTTACGCAAAGACTTCCTGTACGATCCGTATCAGGTGGTTGAGGCGCGCGCCTGGGGCGCGGATTGCATTCTGATCATCATGGCCGGTGTCGATGACGCGACCGCCAAGGCGCTGGAAGATACCGCTATTTCCAATGGGATGGATACTCTGATTGAAGTTCATCAAGAAGATGAACTTGAGCGTGCGCTGAAGCTGCGCTCGCGTCTGATCGGCATCAACAACCGCAACCTGCGCACCTTCAAGACCTCGCTCGACGTCAGCGAGCGGCTAGCGCCCCTCGTCCCGCGCGACCGCATCGTCGTCGGCGAGAGTGGCGTCAACACGCCGGCCGACCTCGCCCGCCTGTCCAAGGTCGGCATCGACACGTTCTTGATCGGCGAGTCGCTGATGCGCCAAGCCGACATCACGGCCGCCACGCGCGCGCTGCTCGCCCGCGCCCCGCATCAGGCACCGGCGGAGTAACGGCATGGCCGCGCATCCCAAGTCCTCACCCCGCGGCGCCAAGAAGAAGGCTGCGCCCAAAGCCGCGGCCGTACCGCCCACGGCCAAGCTCAGCCACATCGACACGCGCGGTCAGGCGCACATGGTCGACGTCTCGATGAAGCCGCCGACCGAGCGCATCGCGGTCGCCGAGGGCAAGGTCATCATGCGTAAGGAGACCCTCGATCTGGTGATCAAGGGGAACGCGCTGAAGGGCGACGTGCTGGGCGCGGCGCGGCTTGCCGGCATCATGGCAGCCAAGCACACGCACGGGCTGATCCCGCTGTGCCATCCGCTGCCGATCACCAAGGTGGTGATCGAGATCAATCCCGAGCATGCCCTGCCCGGCTTCCTGGTGCAGGCGACGGTGAAGGTGACGGGCCCGACCGGCGTCGAGATGGAGGCTTTGACCGCGGTGTCGATCGCGTGTCTGACGATCTACGATATGGTCAAGGCGGTCGAGCGCGGCATGCGCATCGAGGGTATCAGGCTCCTGGAGAAGAGCGGCGGACGGTCCGGCCATTATCGCGTGGAGAAGTAAGTCCAT
>JANLJK010000066.1 GCA_029255525.1 Pseudolabrys sp. | reverse complement strand
CCCCGCAACCCGCGTGAGCTTTTGTCCGCATGGCTTCAAGAACTTGTCTCGCAATCGTATTGGCGGCCGGCGAAGGCACGCGCATGCGTTCGTCGATGCCGAAGGTGCTGCACGGAGTCGGTGGACGCACCTTGCTGGCCCATGTTCTGACCGCGGCAACGCAGGCCGGCGGCGCCAAGATCGCGGTCGTCGTCGGTCCCGATCACGGCGCGGTGGAAGCGGAAGCCAAGCGCATCGTGCCGCAGGCGGCTGTGTTCCAGCAGCGCGAGCGGCTCGGCACGGCGCATGCGGTGCTCTCGGCGCGCAAGGCACTGACGCCGGGCGCCGACGATATCCTGGTGATGTTCGGCGACACGCCGCTCATTCGCAGCGAAACCTTGGCGCGGCTGCGCGCCGAACTGGCGAAAGGCGCCGCCGTGGTCGTGCTCGGTTTCACACCGGCCGATCCGACCGGCTACGGCCGGGTCATCATGCGCGGCGATGATGTGATCGCCATCCGCGAGGAGAAGGACGCCAACGCCGAGGAGCGCGCGATCGCGTTCTGCAACGGTGGGCTGATGGCGCTGTCGGGCAAGCATGCGCTGACCATTCTCGACCACATCGGCAATGCCAATGCCAAGGGCGAATACTATCTGACCGATGCCGTCGCCATCGCCCGCGACATGGGGCTGAAGACGGCGGCGATCGAAACCTCGGAGGACGACGTGCGTGGCATCAACACCAAGGCGCAGCTCGCCGAAGCGGAAGCGGTGCTGCAGAAACGCCTGCGCGCCGCGGCGATGGACGCGGGCGTGACCCTGGTCGCGCCGGAAACTGTGTTTCTGTGCGCCGACACCAAGCTCGGCCGCGACGTGACCATCGAGCCGAATGTGGTGTTCGGTCCCGGCGTTACGGTGGAGGACGGCGCGGTGATCCGCGCCTTCTCGCATCTGGAAGGCGCGCATGTCGGCAAGGGCGCGCGTGTCGGGCCTTACGCGCGGCTGCGGCCGGGCGCTGTGCTCGGCACCGACGTGCACATCGGCAATTTCGTCGAGGTGAAGGCGGCCACCATCGAGGACGGCGCCAAGGCCAACCATCTCGCCTATATCGGCGACGCGCGCGTGGGCGCGGGCTCCAATATCGGCGCCGGCACCATCACCTGCAATTATGACGGCGTCGCCAAGCACAAGACCGACATCGGCAAGGGCGCCTTCATCGGCTCGAATTCGTCGCTGGTGGCGCCGGTTTCGATCGGCGACGGCTCCTATGTCGGCTCCGGCTCCGTCATCACCAAGGACGTGCCGCCGGACTCGCTCGCGGTCGGCCGCGCGAAGCAGGTGGTTAAGGAAGGTTGGGTGAAACGCTTGCGGCAGGTTAAGGCTTTGGGCAGAACCCTAAGTAAGGATCAGGACAAGACTTCGTCCAAGGTTTCGCCCAAGAAAACGTCCAAAGAGACTGCCAAGACCACGCTCAAGAAGAAGCCGAAGAAAAAGTCCTGAAGCACCTTTGGAAATCCGGCCGCGCGCGCTGACACATGGCGCAATGCGTTGTGATTTCCTCAAAGTGCGCGGCGGCGGTTAAAGCTAACACGGCATTAAAGGGGGCCATCCAACGGGATGTGCGGGATCGTCGGAATTCTCGGCAACGAACCGGTTGCCGCTCACCTGGTCGACGCGCTCAAGCGCCTCGAATATCGCGGCTATGACTCGGCCGGCATCGCCACGCTCGATCACGGCAAGCTCGACCGCCGTCGCGCCAAGGGCAAGCTCTCGGCGCTCGACAAAAGGCTGCACGAGGCACCGCTGCCGGGCAATATCGGCATCGGCCATACCCGCTGGGCGACGCATGGCCGGCCGACCGAGGACAACGCGCATCCGCATGCGACCGACCGCGTCGCGGTCGTGCACAACGGCATCATCGAAAACTTCCGCGAACTGCGCGAGAAGCTGATCGGCGAGGGCTGCAAGTTCTCGTCCGAGACCGACACCGAAGTGGTGGCGCATCTCGTCAGTCAGGAACTCAAGTCCGGCAAGAAGCCGGCCGACGCCGTGTCGTCCACGCTCAAGCAATTGCATGGCGCCTTCGCGCTCGCCTTCCTGTTTTCCGGCGAGGACGATCTCCTGATCGGCGCGCGCAAGGGTTCGCCCCTGGCCATCGGCTACGGCAAGGGCGAGATGTTTCTCGGCTCGGATGCTATTGCGCTGGCGCCCTTCACCGGCACCGTGAGCTATCTCGAAGACGGCGACTGGGCCGTGCTGACGCGCAAGACCGTTGAGATCCACGACGCCCACGACAATCTCGTCGAGCGTCCGATCATCAAGTCGACCGCCTCGGCCATGCTGGTGGACAAGGGCAACCACAAGCACTTCATGGCCAAGGAAATCCACGAGCAGCCGGAAGTGGTCGGCCATACTTTGGCGCATTACATCGACATGGTGCACGAACGCGTCGCGCTGCCGAGCGACTTGCCGTTCAATTGGAAGAAGCTCAAGCGGCTGGCCATCTCGGCCTGCGGTACGGCCTATTACGCCGGGCTCGTCGCCAAGTATTGGTTCGAGCGTTTCGCCAAACTGCCGGTCGAGATCGATATCGCCTCCGAATTCCGCTATCGCGGCGCGCCGCTGGAGGAGGGCGATCTCGCCATCTTCATCTCGCAGTCGGGCGAGACCGCCGACACCTTGGCGTCCTTGCGTTACGCCAAGGACCTCAAGCAGCACGTGCTCTCCGTCGTCAACGTGCCGACCTCGACCATCGCCCGCGACAGCGACGTGGTGATGCCGACCTTGGCCGGCCCCGAAATCGGCGTCGCCTCGACCAAGGCTTTCACCTGCCAATTGGCGGTGCTGGCGTGTCTCGCCATCGCGGCCGGCCGCGCGCGCGGCGAGCTGACCGAGGACGACGAACACAAGCTCGTCCATGCGCTGATCGAGGTGCCGCGTCTGATGGCGCAGGCGCTCAAGCTCGAGCCGCAGATCGAGAAGCTCTCGCATGAACTCGCCAAGTGCCACGATGTGCTCTATCTCGGCCGCGGCACCAGCTTCCCGATCGCGCTCGAAGGCGCGCTGAAGCTCAAGGAAATCTCCTACATCCACGCCGAAGGCTACGCCGCCGGCGAACTCAAGCACGGGCCGATCGCGCTGATCGACGAGACCATGCCGGTGATCGTGATCGCGCCGCACGACCGCGTGTTCGACAAGACCGTGTCGAACATGCAGGAAGTGGCCGCGCGCGGCGGCAAGATCATCCTGGTGACCGATCCGAAGGGCGCCGAGGAATCCACCATCGATTCCGCGCATACGCTGACGCTGCCGGAAATGGCCTCGACGGTGACGCCGCTCGTCTATTCCATTCCGGTGCAGCTCATGGCCTATCATACGGCTGCCGTGATCGGCACCGACGTCGACCAGCCGCGCAATCTCGCTAAATCCGTGACGGTGGAATAGACTTCCCTTTATGGCCGACACCGAGCAGAAGCCGGGCGAGGAGCTGACCGCCGACATCGAAGCGGTGGCCACCCCGTCGACCGGCTTGATGGCGCGGTTCCGCAATTATTTCCTCACCGGCCTGGTGGTCGCCGGCCCGCTCGCGGTCACCGCCTGGCTGGTGTGGTCGGTCGTGACCTGGGCCGACGGCGTGGTGCGGCCGATGATCCCGCCCGCCTACCGGCCGGAGAGCTATCTGCCCTGGCCGATCCCCGGCACCGGCCTGATCATCGCCATCGTCGCGCTGACGTTGCTCGGCTTCCTCACCGCCAATCTGGTCGGCCGCACGCTGGTCGAGCTGGGCGAGGGGCTGTTGAGCCGCATGCCGATCGTGCGGCCGATCTACAAGACCATGAAGCAGATCTTCGAGACGTTGTTCTCGAAGACCGGCTCGAGCTTCCGCAAGGTGGCGCTGGTGGAATTCCCGGCACCGGGCATGTGGTCCTTGGTGTTCCTGTCGCAGCCGCCGGGCGGCGATCTCGCCGACAAGCTCCCCGAGGGCGAGCATGTGTCGGCCTTCATGCCCTGCACGCCCAACCCGACCACGGGCTTCTTCTTCTATGTGCCGCGCAAGAGCCTGATCGAGCTCGACATCAGCGTCGAGACGGCGATGACATTGATCATGTCGGCCGGCATGGTGCAGCCGAACGGCGATGCGCAGAAGAAGCTGGCGCAGTTGGCGGCGACCGCGAAGGCGGCGCAGATCGCACGGAAGACGGAAGGCGTGGAGTAGTAGAGGTCGCCTCACCCTGAGGAGCGCAGCGCAAGCTGCGCGTCTCGAAGGGCGAGGCGACCGGTCCCCATCCTTCGAGACGGCGGCTTTGCCGCCTCCTCAGGATGAGGACCTCAGCCCGCCCGGATCAGCTTGATCGCCTCGTCCTTGCCGAACAAATAGAGCAAGTGGCGCAGCGCTTCGCCGCGCTCGGTCTGCAGTTGCGGATCGCGTGACAGCACCAGCGCCGCGTCGTCGCGCACGGCGCCGAGATATTTGCCGTGCATCTCGAGACGCGCCACCGTAAAGCCCGGCGAGCCGCTCTGGCGGGTGCCGAGCACGTCGCCTTCGCCGCGCAGGCGGAGATCTTCCTCGGCGATGCGGAAGCCGTCTTCGCTGTCGCGCAGGATGGCCAGCCGCGCCTTGGCGGTTTCGCCCAGCGGCGCGCGATAGAGCAACAGACAGGTCGACTTGCCAGTGCCGCGGCCGACGCGGCCGCGCAACTGATGGATCTGCGCCAGGCCAAAACGCTCGGCGTGCTCGATCACCATGATGGTCGCTTCCGGCACGTCGACGCCGACCTCGATGACTGTGGTGGCGATGAGCAACTGCGACTGACCGGACGCAAAGCGCGCCATGGCGGCATCCTTGTCGGCGCCCTTCATCTGGCCGTGCACGAGATCGACCTTGTCGCCGAACTTTTGGCGCAGTTCGTCATAGCGCTGCTGCGCGGCGGCCAGATCGCTCTTCTCGGATTCCTCGACCAGCGGGCAGACCCAATAAGCGCGCTTACCCTCGGCGATGGCGCGGCCGATGGCATCTTCGACGTCCTGCAGACGGTCGAGCGGAATGGTGCGCGTGTCGATCGGCTGGCGGCCGGCCGGCTTCTCGCGCAATTCCGAGATGTCCATGTCGCCGAAATACGTCAGCACCAAGGTGCGCGGGATCGGCGTTGCGGTCAGCACCAGCACATCGACGGCGTCGCCTTTCTGCGTGAGTGCGAGCCGCTGATGCACGCCGAAACGGTGCTGCTCGTCGACCACGGCGAGGGCCAGATCGTGGAAGACGACATCGTCCTGGAACAGCGCATGCGTGCCGACGAGGAGGTCGATGTCGCCGAGCACCAAGCGGTCGAGGATTTCCTTGCGCGCCGGTCCGCGCTCGCGGCCCGTGAGGATGGCGACGCGGATGCCGGCGGCTTCCGCCAAGGGCGCAATGGTCTTCAAATGCTGGCGCGCCAGGATTTCCGTCGGCGCCATGAAGGCGGCCTGCCTTCCGGCCTCGATCACCGCGGCGGCGGCGGTGAGTGCGACGACCGTCTTGCCGGAGCCGACATCGCCTTGCAGCAGCCGCAGCATGCGCTGCGGCTTGGCGAGATCGGTCGTGATGTCGTCGAGCGCCTGCTGCTGCGAATGCGTCAGCGCGTAAGGCAACGCCTTGAGGACTTTCGCGCGCATATGGCCTTCGCTCGACGTGCCGCGCCCGGCCTGTCGGCGCATATGCGCGCGCACCAGAGCCAGCGCGAGCTGCCCGGCGAGCAGTTCGTCATAAGCGAGCCGCGTCCAGGCGAGGCTCTCCGGCAGGATGTCGGACGGCTCGTGCGGCCGGTGCAGCGCGCGCAAGGCATCGGCAAAGGGCGGCAGACGTTCACGCGATACCCAGGCCTCGTCCTGCCATTCCGGCAACGGCGGCAGCTTGCCCAGCGCGCCGTCCATGGCCCGGCGCACAAGGCCGAGCCCCAGGCCTTCGGTCAGCGGATAGACCGGCTCGACCAAAGGCAGCGAGGCAAAGCCCTTCTCGTCGACGACACGGTCGGGATGCACCATCTGCAGCATGCCGTCGTAGAACTCGGCGGTGCCCGAGACGTAGCGCGTCTCGCCGACCGGCAAGAGCTTTTCCAGGTAATCCGGCCGGGCGCTGAAATAGGTCAGCATCAGCGTGCCGGTGTCGTCACTGACGAGGATGCGGTAGGGCGCGCGCGGCCGGTGGCGTGGCGGCGGACGATGCTCCTCGACCTGCACCGAGACAGTGACGACCTGGCCGGGCTGCACCTCATTGAGCTTCGGCCGGGCGCGGCGGTCGATGACGCCGGAGGGCAGATGCAACAAAAGGTCGATGACGCGCGGCGTCTCGCGGTCGAGTAACTTGGCGTAGAGCGTCTCCAGCTTCGGCCCGACGCCGGGCAGGCTGGTCAGCGACGCGAACAGGGGATTGAGAACGAGCGGACGCATGGATCAATCGACGCCGGGTGCAGTGGTACTGTAGGACTAGGGGCCGGAACTCAGGTCAGGGCCATTGGCAGATTCGGAAGCAGGGTAGGGTGGTTATGCGGTCACGTCTCGGATTAGTTCTCGCTCTGTTGTTCGCGGTTGCGCCGGTTCAGGCCCAAGCTCAGGCCCAAGCCCAAGACTACCCGAGCCGGCCGGTGACCATGGTGGTCGCGGCGGCGGCGGGCGGGCCGATCGACGTATTCGGCCGCATTCTCGCCGAGCGGATGAGCACCACGCTCGGCCAGCGCGTGGTCATCGAGAATATCGGCGGCGGCGGCGGCACGGTCGGCGGCCTCAAGGTGGCCCGCGCCGCACCCGACGGCTACACGACGCTGCTCGGCACGGTCGCCACCCACACCAATCCCTTGCTGCTGGGCGACAAGCCGCCCTACGACCCGGTGGCCGATTTCGTTCCCGTCGCGCTGGTCGCGGAAATCCCGCTGGTGCTGATCGTGCGCAAGGACTTCCCGGCCAATACGCTGCAGGAATTCATCGCCTACGCCAAGGCGAACCAGGGCAAGATGAACTACGGCTCGGCCGGTGTCGGCTCCGCCGCGCATCTCGGCTGCGTCATGCTCGACAATGCCATGGGCACGCATATCCAGCACGTGCCTTATCGCGGCACGTCGCTGGCGATGCAGGACCTGATCTCGGGCCGGCTCGACTTCCTGTGCGAGATCGCCGTCACCGCCGTGCAGAACATCAAGGCCGGCACGGTCAAAGGCATCGCCACCTTGTCGCCGACACGCTCGCCGGTGCTGCCGACTCTGCCGACAGCGGTGGAAGAAGGGCTGACCTCGATGCAGGCCTATACGTGGACGGCTTTGTTCCTGCCGAAGGGCACGCCGGCGCCGATCGCGGCCAAGCTGCAGCAGGCGACGGTCGCGGCCATGGACAGCCCCGGCCTGCGCGACGAGCTGGAGAACCTCGCGGCCAGCTTGGTGGCGCCGGAACGGCGGTCGTCGGCCTATCTCGGCGGCTTCGTGAAGAGCGAGCTGAGCAAATGGGGCGACGCCATGCGCTCAAGCGGCGTTATCCCAAAATAGGCAAACTTGCGTGACGTGGCCGGCGGGCTTATATCCGCTGCCGGTCGGCAGTTCACCCAGGCATCGCCGCCCCCGTCATTGGGGGAGCTAAACCTGCCACGTTCACGTCACGACTGACACCTTATCCCGTGCCACGTCGCAAGCTGGCGATCACGACAGTCCTTTTTGGACGCGGCACGTCGAGGATAAGCCATGTCGAGACAAGCTCTCCCTTTTTCTACGGACGATGTGTCCACCTTCGCCCGCGCTCTCAAGCGCGAGCTCGCCAAGCCTGACCAGGACTCCGCATCGCCCGCGACAGCGCCGAGTCATCTCACGCTCTTGAACATGCTGGTGCGTGCCGGCGGTTACCGGAACTTCCAGCACTTCCGCGCCCAAGCAGAGGCGCGCGACAAGCTCGATCGCCCGCAGCCAGAACCGCTCAAGGAGCTTGCTGATTACGTCGCGGTCGCGCGCGTGGCGCGTTACTTCGATGCGGCGGGCCGTCTGGCGCGCTGGCCGGGCAAGCACAGCCATCGGATCCTGTGCCTGTGGGTGCTGTGGTCGCGACTCGAAACGCGGCGCGTCTACAGCGAGCCGGAGATCAACCGCACGTTGGAGGCGCAGCATCTGTTCGGCGACTATGCGTTGCTCCGGCGCGACATGTGCGACCAGGGACTGATGACGCGCACGCCCGACGGCCGCGAATACCGACGGGTCGAGCAGGCGCCGCCGGCGAATGCGCTGGCTTTGATTCGCCATCTGACTATGCGCGGCGCGGCCTGAGCCACGCCATCGACACATGCGAGCGCTGCCTTATTCGCGGCTTCTCCGAAGCTGACAGGCAGCGCCCGCACCGCTATACAAGCCCGCCCGGCCCCGTCCGGGTTTTTGGCGTTGGAGACGAGCTTTGACCACAGGCACGACGATATCGAGCGAAGGGCTGGACCCGCGCCGGCGGCGGCTTCTGTTCCGCGCCTGGCACCGCGGCATCCGTGAGATGGATTACATCATCGGCCGTTTCGCCGACGCGCATCTGACGACGCTCGACGACGCCGAGCTCGACACTTTCGAGAGCTGGCTCGTCATCCCGGACCAGCAGTTCTTCGCCTGGGTGAACGGCTCCGTGCCGGTGCCCGCCGAGATCGACGGCGCCTTGTTCAAGCGCCTCTACGACTTCCACACCAAAGGCCTGACGACCCCGTGAAGACCAAGTCCGTTTCTCCCGCCGAAGCGCTCAAGCCCGGCAAGCCGCTGACCTTGGCGCAAGTCGCTGACGGCGCCGAAGGCTTGGTGCTGGCCGATCTCGCGCGCGCGGTGGCGGCCAAGCGTGAGGCGCCGGCGATCTCGCTCGCCGTGATCTGCCGCGACGGCCAGCGCATGGCGGCACTGTCGCGCGCGTTGGCCTTCTTCGGGCGCGATATCGAGGTGATGGACTTTCCGGCCTGGGAGT
>JANLJK010000065.1 GCA_029255525.1 Pseudolabrys sp. | reverse complement strand
CAGTTGAACGCGCTGTCCACCGACGTGCTGGACCTGTTGGACGTGAGCAAGGCCTCGACGACGCAGATCGCCGGCCTGACCACGACCGCATTCGCCGACTTGACCGATGCTCAGATTGGGGCGCTTACCACGGCGCAGATCGCCAATCTCTCGACCGATCAGATCGGCGCACTGACCTCGACCGAGGTCCAGGCTCTGACCACCACGCAAGCAGATGCGCTGACGGCGACGCAGCTTGGCGGTCTGACCACCACGGAGTTGGGGCTGTTCTCAACCAACCAGCTCGGCGCCCTGACGACGACCCAGGTTCAGGGGCTCACGACCACGCAGCTCAACGAGGTTAGCGCCGATCTGCTTGACGCACTCGACCTGAGCAAGTTCAGCATCGCTCAGGTCAATGGGCTGACGACCACGTCGATCATCAACCTGACCGACACCCAGATTGGCGTCATGACCGCGACGCAGGTCACGGCGCTCTCCACGACCCAGCTTGAGGCGCTTACCACGACCGAGCTTGGCAATCTGAATGCCGATCAGGCCGGTGCGCTGACGTCGACGCAGGTCGCGAGCCTGAGCACGACGGATTTCGCAGCCCTTTCGGTAACGACCGGCATTCCGTCTTTGAGCATCGAGGCGATCGCGGGCATCAGCACGGAAGACATCTATGCCCTGACCGCCGACCAGGGGAATGCGTTTAGTCAGGCGCAGGTCGATGTCATGACGGGCGACCAGCTTGCCGCGCTGGTCGATGTTGTGACGGTGTAATAAAGAACCTCGGCCCGCATGGCGGCCGAGGATCAGGCTTGCGGTTCGATTTCCAGGATCGATTCTGACGCGCTTCATCAGCGCGCGCCGGTTTGGGGGGCTGGTACGCCCAGCAAGCTGTCAAAGCCTTCCAATCCGGAAATGCCAAAGGCCGTGGTCTCGCCACGCCGTGTGCAGCACCAAATTTGGGCAGTGCTCTGCCTGTTGCCGCCGCAAACGGACGAGCGCGCCTTCAGTTTGGCCACTCGCCCGTGTCCCGAATTTGTAACAACGCGTTCGATGCCATCCGTTTGATGCCATTGCGGGCGTCATAGGCGGCTGTTCGGCTGTGCAATGCGAGGCCAAAGGCCGTCGACAGCCATCGAAATTGCGCCAAAACGTCGCGCAACCTACCGGCTCGGTTTCAGAAGACCGCCCCTGCCTGCCCAATGAGCAGGCGCGAGCAAAATATGAGCTTTATACCAAAAATATTACACTTATAGTCATTCGCATCCGGGCCTTCTTCTCTGCTGTAGGCCGCCCGGCTCAGTGTGGACCGTGCCGATGACGAATACCTGTCGCTTCAATGACGCCGCTGAAGCTCATGCGGCGCCGGATGTTTCGGATCTGGTCTGGCCGAACGATCCGGCCGAGATTCCGGATTGGATCTACACCGACCAGCGCATCTATGACCTCGAGCAGGCGCGCATCTTCCAGGGCCGCACCTGGAACTACATCGCGCTCGACTGCGAATTGCCCAATCCCGGCGACTACATCCGCTCTTATATCGGCGCCACGCCGATCATCGTCGCGCGCGACAAAGACGGCAAAGTCCACGCCTTCGAGAACCGCTGCGCCCATCGCGGCGCCGAGTTCTGCAAGTCCTACCGCGGCAACACCAAGCAGTTCATCTGCCCCTATCACCAGTGGACCTATGACCTGTCCGGCGCGCTCGCCTCGGTGCCGTTCCGCCGCGGCGTCAAAGGCGTCGGCGGCATGCCGGCCGACTTCAAGCTTGAAGACCATCACCTGCGCAGCCTGAACGTCACGACGCGCCACGGCGTGGTGTTTGCGTCCTTTCGCGACGATATCGAGTCTTTCGAGGATTATCTCGGTCCCGACATGCTCGACCAGTTCGACACGGTGTTCGACGGGCGGCCGCTGAAGCTGCTGGGCGTGCATCGCAACGTCATGCCGGGTAACTGGAAGCTCTATCAGGAGAACCTGAAGGACCCCTATCACGCCACGTTGCTGCACACTTATCTGACGACTTTCGGGCTGTTCGTCGCCGGCAACAAGACGATGATCATGACCGACCCGAAGGGCCGGCATTCGACCTTGTGCAATGCGCGGCCGCAAGGGCGGCCGGAAAACGACCAGACCAAGTCCGAAATCCGCTCCTTCCACGCGGCGATGCAGCTTGCCGATCCGCGCGTCATCCAGCTTATCCCTGAGAAGGATTCGCCCTGGACCAGCAACGCCATCACCATCTGGCCGAACCTGATCCTGCTGCGGCAGACCAACATCCTCGGTGCACGTCAGATCGTGCCGATGGGGCCGAACCAGTTCATGCTGATCTGGACCACCTTCGGCTTTGCCGACGACGACACCGCGATGGAACAGCACCGGCTGCGCCAGAACAACATCTTCGGTCCCGGCGGCTTCATCGGCATCGACGACAACGAGGCGATCAAGTTCGTGCAAGACGGCGTCATGCGCTCGATCCCGCGCCACGGCGTGGCGCCGCTCGGCAAGGACGTCGAAGGGCCCGAAGTGGTTATCACCGACCGTGCCATCCGCAGCATGTATCGCCACTACCGCGAAGAAATGGGGCTGTGATGTTGACCGCGCAGACCATGACGGCCAAGAAGCCGCTCGATGCCGCGCTCCGCCGCGATCTCAGCTTTGCAGTGCAGGAGTTCAATGCCGATTACGCCGAGACGCTCGACCGCGGCGACATCGAGGCCTGGCCCAGCTATTTCACCGAGGACGGCATCTATCGCCTGATCGCGCGCGACAATGCGGATTCGAGCTTGCCGCTGTCGCTGATGTCCTGCGAGGGCATGGGCATGCTCAAGGATCGCGCTTACGCGATCGCGCACACCGAGATGTTCGCGCCGCGCTACGTGCAACACCAGATCAGCCCGGCGCGTGTCACCGACTTCGACGGCGAGATCATCACCGCGCAGGCCAATTACGTCATTCTCGAGACTTTGGTCGACGAGCCGACCCGTCTCCTGCAATGCGGTAAGTACCGCGACAAGTTTCTGATGCAGGGCGACAGACTGCTCATCAAGGAACGCAATTGCATCTACGACACGGTGCTGGTGCCGACCTGCATCGTCTATCCACCGTGAAGCCGCGAACGGCGTGCCGGCGCCAATGCTGCTTCGCATGACCTGCGGACCGACAAGTCCGTCTTGAAAACTCTGGGAGAGTTGATCTTATGCTGCGCAGTCTTTTGGAATGTGTCTTTCAGCCGGGCCGGCGGCGGCTGATGTCTGCGATCGCGGCCTTGCCGTTAATCGCCGCGTCGATGCCGGCGGCTCAGGCCGCCGACAAGCTGACGATGCGGCTGGAATGGTCCGCTTATGTGATGCACCTGCCGTTCTATCTCGCGATGGAGAAGGGCTGGTTCAAGGCGGCCGACATCGACCTCTATATGGAGGACGGCAATGGCTCGATCACGATGGTGCAACTCGTCGGCAACGGTAAGTTCGACCTCGGCCACGGCGCGCTGTCGTCGATGGCGGTCGGCGCCTCCAAGGGCCTGCCGCTGACCTCGGTTTCCGAGTATCTGCAAAAGAGCCCGCTCGGCATCATTTATGACGCCAAGCTCGACATCAAATCGGTGAAGGACTTCGTCGGCAAGAAGATGATCTATACGCCGGCCTCGTTCGAATCGCCGTTTCTTGAGCCGTTCTTCACGCAGAACGGTGTGACCATGAGCAGCCTGAACATGGTCGGCGTCGAGGCCTCGGCCAAGATGTCGTCTTATATGACGGGCGCCGCGGAAGCCTTCGTCACGACGGTGCCGGCCGATTTGCCGCGCGTCGAGGAAAAGCGGCCCTCTAAGGCCATCCTCTTCGCCGATTACGGCATGAACCTGCCGACCTTCGGCATCGTCGCCAATGCCGAAGCGCTCAAGACCAAGGGCCCGGCGATCAAGCGCTTCGTCAGCGTCGTGTCGGCCGCTTGGGCCTACATCCTTGACGGCCATGCCGAAGAAGCGGCGCAGGCCGTGATGAAGCAGCGGCCGAACGCGTCGACCACGGCTGAGCGCCTGGTGGCTGAGTTCAAGCAGCAGGCGCCGTATTTCGGCAAGACGACCTTCCCCGGTCCGCAGAGCAAGGAAGAGTGGGCCAAGGCGCTCAAGGTCATGGAGGCCGCCAAGGTGATCTCGCCCGGCACCACGCCGGAGAAGTACTTCACCAACGACTACATCGACGCCGCCTACGGCAAGTCGATCGTGGCCGGCAAGTAACGGCAGCGCAGGCGATGGCTCTGGCCGCGACATCCAAACCGGAAAGCACCGCACCGGCGGCCGCAAGGCCGCTGGCGATCGAGATCGACGCGGTGAACAAGGTCTATCAGTCGTCGGATGGCGCGGTCACGGCGCTCGGCTCGGTCAGTCTCGATGTTCGCCAAGGCGAGTTCATCAGCTTGCTAGGCCCGAGCGGCTGCGGCAAGACCACGCTTCTGCGGATCGTCGCCGGCCTGGAAGAGGCGACGACCGGCCACGTTCATCTGCACGGGCGCGGCCTGGACGGCCTCGGCTTCGTGTTCCAGCGCGACGTGCTGGTGAACTGGCGCAACATCATCGACAACGTTCTGCTGCCGATCGACTTCAAGAACAAGAAGCCGAAAGCCTATCGCGAGCGGGCACGCCAGCTTCTCGGTACCTTCGGCCTGCAGGGCTTCGAGAACAAAAGACCCTGGGAACTGTCCGGCGGCATGCGTCAGCGGGCTGCGATCTGCCGGGCGCTGATCGACGATCCAGAACTGCTGCTGATGGACGAGCCCTTCGGCGCGCTTGATGCGATGACGCGCGACGAGCTTAATGTCGAATTGCAGAGCCTGTGGCGCCACGCCGATAAGACCGCGCTGTTCGTCACGCACAGCATTTCGGAAGCCGTATTCCTGTCCGACCGCGTCGTGGTCATCTCGGACAAGCCCGGCCGCATCGTCGAGGTGCTCGACATCGATTTCCCGCGCCCGCGCTCGCTCGATATTCGCGAGGAGGCGAAGTTCGGCCAGTACAGCCGCCATCTGCGCGGGCTGCTCGAGCGCCACGGCGCTTTCCGCAAGGGTTGACGCCATGCTCGCAGGACGCAAATTCCGTATCCCGACCGAGCTCTGGACTCTGGTCGCCTTGCTGGCGCTCTGGCAGGCGGCGGTGGTGGTGTTCCAGGTGCCGGAGATCCTGGTGCCGAGCGTCGATGTCGTATTCAACGAGATCGCCACCCACCCGGACTTCTATCTGGTGCAGTCGATGCACACCTTGTCCAACACGGTGGCGGCCTTCGTGCTGTCGGTGATCTTCGGCATCAGTCTCGCGGTGGCGATCGTCTATTCGTCGGTGCTCGAAAAGACGCTCTATACGGTGCTGGTCGCGCTCAACAACGTCCCGAAAGTGGCGCTGGCGCCTTTGTTCGTCATCTGGCTCGGCACTGGCAACGCCTCCAAGATCGCCATGGGCATCATGATCTCGATCTTCGCGATCGTGATCGACGCGGTGCTCGGCCTGCGCTCGCTGACGCCGGATATGGTCGATCTCGGCCGCTCGATGCGCGGCTCGGGCTTCAAGATGCTGTTCAAATTGCGGCTGCCCAATGCGCTGCCGAGCATCATCGCCGGGATGAAGGTGGCGATGTCGCTGTCGCTGGTTGGCGCCATCGTCGGCGAGTTTGTCGCGGCGCAGAACGGCCTTGGCTTCGTCATCCTCAGCGCGCAGGGCATGTTCCGCACCGACCGCGTCTTCGCGGCGATCCTGCTGCTGGCGCTGATCGGCACCGCGCTGTTCTACCTCATGGAATATCTCGAGAGTGTGCTGATCCCCTGGCATGAATCGCGCCGCGGTCATGCACCGAAGCCGACGACGCCCTTGGCGCCCGTGGCCACCATCAAGACCTGACCATGCGGCGGCCGCGACACCGGTCCATCCGCTAACGACTGACGAAGAGGAACACGACATGGCTCTGACAGCGCTGGCGGACAAGGGAAATGTCCTGCACATCTATGACTTCCGCGTCACGCCGGGCATGGAGGACGAGTTCATCAAGCTGTTCGAGGAGTTCGATTACTCGGACGAGAACCCGATGCACAAGTCGCCGGCGCAGGTGCGCGACGGCGTGTTGTGCCGCGACACCAGCGATCCGGGTCGCTTCTTCCTGATCGGCGAATGGAAGAGCATCGAAGAGCACAAGAAGATCCTCAAGGTCGTCGCCGAGATGCGGCCGAAATTCGCGTTGCTGGTCGACGGCGGCCCGGCCAAGTTCCAGCCGATCTATGCCGAGGTCGTGCTGAGCACGCCGATCGAATACCTGCAGCCGCAGAAGTGAGCGGACGTGCTGTTGCCGGCGCTCCCACGCTTTGACCTGACATGACTTTGCGCTGGCCGGCAGAGGGCAGCGGCACGCGCCGGCCCGTGATTGCGCGCGACGTCGTGGCGACGTCGCAACCGCTCGCCGCGCAGGCGGGCCTGATGATGCTGCAGGCGGGCGGCAATGCCGTCGATGCGGCTTTGGCGGCCGGCATCGCCTTGACCGTCGTCGAGCCGGTGTCCAACGGGCTCGGCAGCGATGCCTTCGCGCTGATCTGGGACGGCGGCAAAGTGCACGCGCTCAACGGTTCGGGCGGCGCGCCGCATGCCTGGACCGAGGATGTGCTGCGCCAATGGGGTTCGATCCCGCCGCGCGGCTGGAACAGCATCACGATCCCCGGCGTCGTCGCACTGTGGCGCGATCTGTCGGAGCGCTTCGGGCGTTTGCCGTTTGAGAAGCTGTTCGAGCCGGCGGTGACGTGGGCGCAATCCGGCTTTCCGGTGTCGCCGAGCGTGGCCGATCGCTGGCAGGTACAGGTGCCGGATCTGGCCAATCAGCCGGGCTTCGCCGATGCCTATCTGCCGCGGGGCCGCGCGCCCGCGATCGGTGAGATGGTCCGGCTTCCGGCTTTGGCGCACAGCCTGCGGGAGATCGCCGAGACGCGCGGCCGCAGCTTCTACGAAGGCGGCTTGGCCGAGAAGATGGTGCGCCATTGCCGCGACAATGGCGGCCTGTGGTCGATGGACGACCTCGCGCGGCACCGCAACGAATGGGTCGAGCCGGTGCGGAGCGCCTGTCTCGGCCATGAGCTTTACGAGATGGCGCCCAACAGCCAGGGTCTCGTCGTGCAAATGACCCTCGGCATCCTGGCACAATACGATTGGGCTGCGCGCGATCTCGACAGCGCCGAGAGCATCCATCTGCAGATCGAAGCTTTCAAGCTCGCCGCCGCCGATGTCGCGCGCTATGGCGCCGACGCGAAGGCGATGCCGGTGTCCGTCGACGCGCTGCTGGCGCCCGATTATCTCAAGCAGAGGGCCGGCCTGATCGCCGAGCGCGCCCAGGTCTTCGGCCCCGGCGTGCCGCTGGATGGCGGCACGGTCGTCGTCACCGCCGGCGACCGCGACGGCATGATGGTGTCGTTGCTGCAATCCAATTTCGTCGGCTTCGGTTCGGGCGTCGTGGTGCCGGACACCGGCATCAGCCTGCACAATCGCGCCGGCTCGTTCACGTTCAGGCGCGGCCATCCGAACGCGCCGGCGCCGGGCAAGCGGCCGCTGCACACGTTGTTGCCCGCAATGGTGCTCAAAAGTGGCGCGCCGCTGATGAGCCTCGGCGTCACGGGCGGCAATATGCAGCCGCAAGGCCATGTGCAACTGCTGTTGCGCATGCTGGCGCAGGATGTCGAGCCGCAGAGCGCGATCGAAGCGCCGCGCTATCGCTATATGGCCGATCTCGCCATCAATCTCGAGGACCGCGTGCCGGATACGGTGAAAGCGGCACTGGCGGAGCGCGGGCATGTGATCAAGCCGATGCCGCCTGGTTACATGGATTTCGGTTCGGCGCAGGTCGTGTACCGGCTCGACGACTGCTGGCTGGCCGGCACGGACAATCGCAAGGATGGCGCGGCCGTCGGCTGGTGACGGTCGCTCGACAGAGAAGAAGGCGGATATCAGATGGCGTGGCATGCGGTGGCGAAGGCCGAGGACGTCGGAGAGGGGCAGGTTCGCGCCGCGTCGGCCGCGAACAAGATGATCGCCCTCTATAAGATCGAAGGGACGTTCTATGCGACCTCCGATATCTGCACGCATGCATTTGCGCTGTTGTCGGACGGCTATCTCGACGGCGACTGCATCGAATGCCCGATCCATCAGGCCTTGTTCCACGTGCCGACCGGCGAAGTGCGCACCGAGCCGGCGACGGAGCCGTTGCAGACCTTTCCGGTGAAGGTCGAAGGCGAGATGCTGATGGTCGAGATCGGCGAGGACGCTTAGGCGAAGTACAGGCAGGAAGACTTTTATGGCGAGAGTCTGGGACAAGTTCTTGACCGAACGCGACCGCGCGGTCTTCGCCGCCTCCGGCTATGGCAGCAATGGCGGCTTCGGCAAGCGGCCGGCGCTGCTCATCATCGATGTGAGCTACGGCTTCACCGGCGACAGGCCGGAGCCGATCCTGGAGTCGATCAAGCGCTGGAGCAATTCCTGCGGCGCCGAGAGCTGGGACGCGATCGCGGTGATCAAGGACCTGGCGGCGCAGTGCCGGACGAAGGGCCTGCCGGTGATCTATTCGACCGGCTTCGTGCGCGAGGACAACTGGGACGCCGGCGGCTGGGCCTGGAAGAACAAGCGGTCGGCGGAGTGGGCGCCGGTCAAGTCGTCCAATCTCGATGCGAACGAGATCGTCGCCGACATCGCGCCGGAGCCGCAGGACATCGTTGTCACCAAGCAGAAGCCGAGCGCCTTCTTCGGCAGCAATCTCATGAGCTATCTGACGCTGTTGGGCTGCGACAGCCTGATCGTTACCGGCTGCACCACCAGCGGCTGCGTGCGCGCCACGGTGCTCGATGCCTTCAGCCTCAATCTCCGTTGCGCCGTGGTGGAGGAGGGCTGTTTCGACCGCAGCGAGGCGAGCCACGCCCTCAGCCTGTGCGATATGCACGCCAA